>DASQPE010000074.1:0-15657 GCA_035644115.1 Gemmatimonadales bacterium | reverse complement strand
GGGGAAACTATGCCGCTCTCGCCATCGATGCGGCCGCGTGGTGGAGCGCGGAGTGGGCCCACCAGCGCGGCCTCTTTGCCGAGGTGCACGAGGACGTCGGAGCGCTGGACGCACGAGTAACCGCGCTTACGCGCCAGCTCGCGGCAAGCAACCTCGAGGCCATGGCCGCGCTGAAGCGAGTCCTCTGGGAGGGAACGGAGCACTGGCGGGACCTGCTGCCGGAGCGGGCGCGGCTCAGCGGGCGGCTGGTGGTTTCGAGCGCCGCCCGTCAGGCGATCGAACGCATCTCCAGGTAGCCGCCGCTCCCGGAACCCGGCGGGCGTCTAGCGCAGGAACGCGGCGACCGCGCCGAAGTATCCGGCCGAATCCATCAAGAAAGTATCGTCGTGGCCGCCGCTCAGCTCCACGAACGTCTTCGGTCCGGAGGCGCGCTCGTACAGCCGGCGACCAAGCGCAAGCGCGATGACCCGGTCCTGTCGGCCATGCAGGAACAGCTTGGGCATCCCCGCGCGGGCGATTTTCTCGTCCGACGCGAAGCGGTTGCGCATGAGCAGCCGGACCGGCACGAGCGGGTAGGCATTGCGAGCCGCATCCGGCGCCGAGGTGAAGGCGCCCTCCAGGATGAGCCCCGCGGCCTCCACCCGGGCGGCCAAATCCACCGCGACCGCGCTCCCGAGCGAGTGGCCGAACAGATAGGTGCGCTCCGGCCGTACGTGGAGCGAATCGCGCAGAAAGCCCAAGGCGGCGTCGGCGTCGCGGTAGAGGCCGGCCTCGGTGGGTTTGCCCTCGCTTTCGCCGTAGCCCCGGTAATCGAAGGTCAGCACGTTGAGCCCGAGCGCGCGCAGGCGGGCGTAGTGCTCGGGGCGGCCCCCGTCGCCGATGTTGCCGGCGTTTCCGTGGAAGATGAGGATCCACGGCGCCGAGGTGTCGCCGGCCATGCGCCAGCCCACCAGGCGGATCCCGTCGCTGGTGCGGGTCGCGACCCGCTCGGGATGCAGCTCGAGTCCGGGATTCGGCGGCGCCAGCCGGCGGGTCCACGGGGCAACCGGAAAGACCAGCCGATTCTCAACCCAGGCGAGCGCACCCACGAAACCCCCGTAGCCGAGCAGCGGGACGATCAGCAGCGCCCAGGCCGCGCGCGGAAAGCGGAACTTCAGTCGGGGTAGAACCGCTCACCTCGCGCAGCCATCTGCTGGAGGACTGGGGCCGGGGCGAAGCGGGCCCCGTGAGCCGTTTGCAGCCGTTCCAGGGTGTCGACCACCTGAGCAGGCCCGAGATCGTCGATGAGGCGGAGAGGCCCACCTCGAAAGGGCGGGAACCCGATCCCGAAGAGCGCGCCGATGTCGCCGTCCCGCGCCGTGCGGACCACCCCTTCGCCATGGGCCAGGGCGGCTTCGTTGAGCATCAGGTATACCAGGCGCTGCTGGACCGCTTCTACCGTGAACCCTTCCAGCGGCTTCACCCCGAGCACCCGGTAGACCCGCTCGTCGACGCCGGTCTTGTGGTCCTCGTGGTACACGTAGAACCCGCGGGCGTTCTTGCGGCCGAACCGGTTGTCCTCCAGCATCCGGGGAATGACGGTCGAGGGCGTGAGCCGCTCGCCGAACGCCGACTGCATGACCTTGGACGCCTTCTGGGCGACGTCGAGACCCACCTCGTCCAGCAGCGCCACCGGCCCCACCGGAAATCCCCAGCGGGTCATCGCGCGGTCAATCAGCTCCACCGGAACTCCCTCCTCGATCAGCACACAGGCCTCGTTGAGGTAGGGGGAGAGAATGCGGTTGACCCAGAAACCCGGGTGATCGCGCACCACGATCACCGTCTTGCCCATGGCGCGCCCGAACCGGACCGCGGAGACGATGGTCCGGGCATCGGACCGCTCACCGGGGATGATCTCCAGCAGCGGCATGCGCTCGACCGGCGAGAAGAAGTGCATGCCGATCACCCGCTCGGGCCGCCGCGCGCCAGCGGCGATGTCGCGGATGGGAATAGTCGAGGTATTGGTGGCGAAGATCGCCTCGGGGCGGATCTCGGCTTCGACTTCCGCCAGCACCCGCCGCTTGACCGCGAGGTCCTCGAAGACCGCCTCGATGACGAGGTCCACCCGGGTGAAGCCGCTGTAGTCGGCCGTGCCCGAAAGCAGGGCGGCGAGGCGCTGGTGTTGCGGCCGGGTGAGGCGCCGGCGCTTGAGCCGTTCGTCCAGGATTCCGAGAGCCGCCTTGAGCCCCTTCCCTACCCTCGGCAGCTCGGAATCCTTGAGCCGGGCCTCGACCTCGGCGTTGAGCACGGCGGTTCCCGCGATTGCAGCGCCCATGAACCCCGAGCCCACGATCCCCAGCCGCCGGATCCGCGGCGGCGGCAGGTCGGAACCGGGCGGAACGCCGTCGTCCTTCTTGAGAGCGGTGGTCGCAAAGAAGGTCTGCACCAGTTTGCGCGACACCGGGGTCAGCGCCAGCTCGCCAAAACGTTCCCGCTCGGCCCGGTAGCCATCCGGAGGTCCCCGCTCCAGTCCGGTCCGCACGACGTCCAGCGCCGCAAGCGGGGCCGGATAATTGCCACCGGTCTTCTCGAGGACCTGTTTTCGCGCCATCCGATACACCAGCTGCCTGCCAACCGATGTGCCATCGAGGAGCGCGGCGACCGCACCCGCGGGTCCGCCGCGCTTGGGGATACCTTCGCGGGCGAGGCGGTCGGCTGCGCCAAGGGCGACCTGGCGCAGGATGCTCTTCGGGACGACCTCGTCCACCATGCCTAGGCGAAGCGCCTTCTGCGGACGCTCGCTCTTCCCGGCCAGAATGATGTCGAGCGCTGCACGGGCGCCGATGAGCCGCGGGAGTCGCACGGAGCCGCCCAGCGCGGGCAGGACGCCCAGCTGCACCTCGGGCAGGCCGATCTGGGTCTTGGGAGAATCGGTCGCCACCCGCCAGTGACAGGCGAGGGCGAGCTCGTAGCCGCCGCCGAGACAGGCGCCGTGGATGGCAGCCACGACCGGCTTGGGGAACTGCTCCACCCGCTGCATCAGCTCTTGCCCGCGCCCGCTCAACGCCTCCGCGTCGGCCGGGGAGCCGAGCCGGGTGAACTCCTCGATGTCGGCGCCGGCGATGAAGGTGTCGGGCTTGCCGGAGATGATGACGACTGCCCTTACGGTGCTGTCGCCGCGGAGAGCCTCCAGCAGGTCGTCCCACTCGCCGGCGACGCGGGCATTGAACTTGTTCACCGGCTCGCCGGGGAGGTCGAGGGTGACGAGGGCGATGCCGTTTTCCGTAGTCGTAGTGAAGGCGGTCATAGTCTCGGGGAAAAGCGTGAAAAGTGAAAAGTGAAAAGTGAACAGGACGCTCCGACGCGTGCCGGAATCCCGATGTGCACCAAAACCCCCTTTTCACTTTTCACGTTTCACTTTTCACGCTTGTCATGGTCACCGTCTCTCCAGGACCATCGCATACCCCATCCCTCCCTGCGCACAGATCGACACCAGCCCGAACTGAACGTCGCGGCGGCGCATCTCGTTCGCCAGTGTCGTGACCAGCCGCGCACCGGTGGCGCCGAAGGGGTGCCCGATGGCAATGGAGCCGCCCATCACGTTGGTCTTCTCCCAATCCACCTCGCCCAGGGGGCCCGGGAGGCCCAGACGCTCGGCCCACGCTTTCGAGGCCCACGCCTGCACGTTCGAGAGCACCTGAGCGGCGAACGCCTCGTGGATCTCGACCAGCCCGAGCTCGGCCCAGCAGATCCCGGCTCGCTCGAGGGCCTTCGGCACCGCCAGCGCGGGTCCCATCAACAGCTGCCAGCCGGGGTCCACCGCGCTGGCCGCGTAGCTGCGGAGAAACGCGAGCGGCTCGTAGCCCAGGGCGCGCGCTTTCTCCTCCGCCATCAGCAGCACCACGGCCGCCCCGTCGGTCAGGGGCGAGGCGTTGCCCGCTGTCACGCTGCCGTACCGGCGATCGAACACCGGCTTGAGCTTGGCCAGCGCCTCGAGCGAGGCATCCGTGCGAATGCCGTTGTCGCTGGAGGCAACCTCGTCCATGCCGGGCCCCCCGAACCAGGGGACGATCTCCGAGGTGAGCCGCCCGTCGGCGGTACCGGCGGCCGCGCGCAGATGGCTCATCAACGCGATCCGGTCCTGTTCCTCCCGCGTGATCCCGTTCTCTTTTGCCATCTTCTCGGCCGACTGCCCCATCGTCTCCCCGGTCGACGGCTCGGCGATGGCGGGGGTCACCGGGACCAGGTCGCGGGGCCGTACCCGGCCGAAGGCCGCGAGCCGGTCTCCCAGGGTTTTTGCCTTGCCGGCGTCCATCAGGATCCGGCTGAACCGGCGCGAGTGAAGAATGGGGAGGTCCGAAAGCGACTCGACGCCGCCGGCGAGGACGACGTCGGCATGGCCCAGGCCGATCTGGTCGGCGCCGTTGGTAATTGCCTGAGCGGCCGAGGCGCAGGCCCGATTCAGGGAGTACGCAGGAATGCCGGGAGGGAGCTGCGGCAGCAGGCTCACTTCCCGGGCAACGTTGGGCGAGAGAACGGACGGGACCACTTGCCCCAGAACCACCTCATCGATCTCCCGGCCATCGATCTCGGTGCGGTAGAGCAGCTCCTTGGCGGCGTACCGGGCCAGTTGAACCGCGGGCACATCCCGGAAGATCGTGCCGCTCCGCGCGAATGGGGTTCGTACCCCGGCCACGATGGCGACCCGACGGCTCGTTATCATTGTACCCGGCGGGCCACGATACTCGCGACTGCGCGCCAGCGCTCGGCGTCAACCGGCTCGAGCACCTCCCGGCCATGAAGCACGTCCAGCGGCTTCACCAGCTGCCCCAGCTCGCCGGGTCGCAGCAAATGGTCGCCGTTCTGAGGTCCCCAACCCAGCTCGCGCTGGGCGTCGAGGAAGGTTTCCATGATGAGCACGCCACCGGTCGCGACGCAGGCGAGGATGTCGGTCATTCGCCGGCGGTCGAGGTAGTTGAAGAGGAGCACCACGTCGAACTCACCGAATCCGGGCCACGGGGCCTGGAGGTCGACCTCCCGAAACTCAGCTGAGAGACTGCGGGCCGCCGCGATGTCCCGCGCCGTCGCCAGCTGCTCCGAGTCTTTGTCGACCCCGAGGACGGTGGCGCCAAGCGCGGCGGCGGCCAGCCCGTGCCGACCCTCCCCGCAGGCGAGGTCGAGCACGCGAGCACCGGGATGGATGAAATGAGCCTGCCAGAAGAACCAGGTGCTCGGGCGAGGAACGCGGGTGACGGGGCTCAAGGGCAAGCGGGTCACTCCTCACGACGGCCGGCGCTCGACGTTCTCGGCGCCCGCCCGGTGGATCTGCTGGTCATCGGTGGCGGCATCACAGGCGCCGGCGTGGCCCGTGATGCCGCGATGCGGGGCTTGCGGACCGTGCTCGTGGAGCAGGCGGATCTCGGCTCCGGCACGAGCTCGCGCTCGAGCCGGCTGATCCATGGCGGCCTCCGCTATCTCGAGCAGGGGCAGTTGCGCCTCGTGTGGGAGGCCAATCGCGAGCGACGCGTGCTGCTCGGCATCGCTCCCCACTTGGTGCGCCCGCTCCCGTTCGTCTTCCCCCTGCATCGGGGCGATCGAATCCCACTCTGGCGCCTAGCGGCCGGAATGTGGGCGTACGACCTGCTGGCGCTGTTCCGCAATGTGGCCCCCCACCGCATGCTGGGCAAGCGTGCCCTGCTTGAGCGCGAGCCCATGGTGCGCGAGCGCGGATTGCTCGGCGGCGCGCGCTACTTCGACGCCCAATGCGACGATGCGCGGCTGGTGCTGGCCACCGCTCGATCGGCTGCCCGGCACGGGGCCGCCCTCGCGACCTACACCGCGGTCGAGGAGTTCGAGTGGGCCGCCGAGCGCGTGATCGGAGTGCGGGTGCTGGACCGGTTCACCGGTGCCCGCGGGACCATCCGGGCGTCCGCCGTGGTCAACGCCGGCGGGCCCTGGGTGGACCGGCTCCGCGCCCTGGAGGAGCCCGGCTGCCGGCCGCTCCTCCGCCCGACCAAGGGGGTGCACGTCGTGGTCCCGCGGGAGCGCCTGGGGCACCACGAGGCGATCGCCTTCCTGAGTCCGATCGACGGACGGGTGATGTTCGCGCTGCCCTGGGGTGAGCTCTCGTATGTCGGCACGACCGACACCGACGCCCCGGAGCTTCCCGAGACCGTGACCGCCAGCGCCGACGACGTGGTCTACCTGCTCCGCTCCGTCAACGCCCGCTTCCCCAACGCCCGGCTCGGACTGGACGATGTACGCGCCACCTGGGCAGGCCTCCGGCCGCTACTGGCTCCAGAGCACGATCGCGCGCCCTCGGGCCGGTCCCGGGAGCACGCGATCGTGACCGGAGCGGGTGGCGTCATCTCGGTCGCAGGCGGAAAGCTCACCACCTACCGGGTCATGGCCGCACAGACGGTGGATCGGGTGCTGGCTGAACTGACGAAGCGAGGAGTCTCGGTCCGGTCCGCCGAAGCGCGCACCGACGAAGAGCCGCTGCCTGGCGGCGAGACGGCGGCGCTCGACCCCTTCCGGGAGCGGGCGTTGGAGATCGGCCTGGCGGCCGAGACCGCTGATCACCTGGTCCGGCACTACGGCACGGAGTCCGCCGGCATCGTGAACTTCGCCGCCATCCATCGTGCCTACCAGCGGCGGTTGCATCCGGACCACCCGGCCATCGAAGCCGAAGTGCTGCATATGGCCCGGCGGGAGTTCGCCTGCCGGGTGGACGACGTCATGGTGCGTCGAATCCACCTGTACTTCGAGACCCGGGATCACGGGGTCGCGGCCGCGGCCCGGGTGGCCGAGCTGCTGGCGGCGGAACTGGGCTGGGACGCGGGATGGGTGGAGCGCGAGGCCGCGTCTTACCGCGAGCTGGTCACGCGGGCTGCATTGCCCATCTCGGGGGCGGCCGGGGCTCTGGGAGCCGTGCCCGCCTGAGCTGACCGGCTCTCGGCGGGACCGTTATCTTGGGTAGTGGGATCTCGGGCGAGCGCGCAGGCATGCGGGCTCGCGTCTTTGTGAGCGGAGTCGGCTGTGGAATCGAACGTTTTCGAAACTGCCAACGCGGGATTCGCCCAGGCGATGTACGAGGAGTTCCTGCGCGACCCCAATGCGGTTGGCGTAGAGTGGCGGCGGTTGTTCGAGAGCGGGGTGGTCGGACAGAGGCCGAACGGGCGGGACGGCGGGCAGGCGGACGGGCGGACAGGCGGACAGCTGGTCGATGTAACAACGCCGCCGGAGCAGCAGCCCGTGGCCCAAGAGCCTGCCGGCCACACGCTGCCCGCCCGCCTGCCCGACCGCCTCCCACCTGGCGCCTCGCCGATCAAGGGTCCGGCTGCCCGGCTCGTCGCGAACATGAACGAGAGCCTGACGGTCCCGACCGCCACCACCTTCCGCACGATTCCCGTCGCAACGCTCGACTCCCGCCGCAGAGAGCTGAACGCCCGGCTGGAGGCGGCGGGTGGCAAGGCAAAGCTCTCATTCACCCACCTCATCGGCTTCGCGCTGGTTCAGGCCGCCAAGCGCCATCCGGTGATGGGCCACACCCTGCTGGTTCACGAGGGTGCGCCCTACCGGGTGCAGCCCGAGGGCATCGGGCTGGGCCTCGCGGTCGACGTGCAGCGCAAGGATGGCAGCCGCGGGCTGGTGGTGCCGGTCATCAAGCGCGCCGATACGACGGATTTCGCCGCGTTTCACGCGGCGTACGAGGCGCTGGTCGAGAAGGCCCGAGCCAACAAGCTCATGCCGGACGACTTCACCGGCTCCACCCTCCAGCTCACCAACCCCGGCGGGCTGGGCACGGTCGCGTCGGTCCCGCGCCTCATGGCGGGCCAGGGTTGCATCGTCGCGGTGGGAGCCATCGGCTATCCGGCCGAGTTCACCGGTGCTCCCGAGGAGAAGCTGCGCGAGCTGGGCGTGAGCAAGGTGATGACCGCCAGCAGCACCTACGACCACCGCGTGATCCAGGGCGCCGAGTCGGGTGCGTTCCTCGCCACGCTGGATCACCTGCTGCAGGGTGAGGACCACTTCTACGAGACCGTCGCCGAAAGTCTCCAGCTCTCGGCCGTCAGCTATGCCCTGGCGCCCGCCGCGACCCAGCTTCCCAAAGCGGCCGAGACCGTCGCGCCGGAGATGCTCTATCACGTCGCGGCGGCGATGGCGCTGGTAAAGGCCTTCCGGACCCACGGCCATTTGGCGGCGCACACCGATCCGCTGGGAACGGAGCCGGTCGGCGACCCGGCGCTCGACCTCGGGCCGCTCGGGCTCACGCTGGAGATCATGGCCGCAATTCCCTCGAAGGTCCTGCGGGTGTACGTGCCGGGCCGCACCTTGGCGGAATCGTATCCCTATCTGCAGCAGACGTACTGCGGGACGGTAGCCTACCAGGTCGAGCACATCTCCAGCCACCAGGAGCGCGTCTGGCTCCGGGAAAAGATCGAGTCAGGCGCCTTCCGAACCGAGCTCTCGGCCGAGGAGAAGAAGCGGCTGCTGGGCCGGCTCACCAAGGTGGAATCCCTCGAGCGATTCCTCCACAAGGCCTACCTGGGCCACAAGCGATTCTCGATCGAAGGCGTGGACATGCTGGTCCCGATGCTCGAGCTCACGCTCGAGATCGCGGCCGGCGCGGGTGCGCGCGAGGTCGTCATCGGCATGGCACACCGCGGCCGGCTGAATGTCCTGGCCCATATCATCGGCCGCCCCTACGAGACCATTTTCGCCGAATTCGAGGGCGGCCGGTTCGTCGAGGGGAACCGGCTCACGCCCGAAGGCGGGACCGGCGACGTGAAGTACCACCACGGGGCGGAGGGCGCGTTCCCGCTGCGGAACGGGAAGTCGATCGCGGTGACGCTGTCGCCCAATCCGAGCCACCTCGAGTTCGTATCCCCGGTGGTCGATGGGCGGGCCCGGGCAACCCAGACCCTGCGGAAGGGTCGCACGGCCCATCACGACGCCACCGTGGCCCTCCCGGTCCTCATCCACGGTGACGCGGCATTCGCGGCTCAGGGAGTCGTGGCCGAGACCCTGAACCTGAGTGCCCTTCCGGGGTACGGCGTCGGCGGAACCCTGCACATCATCACCAACAACCAGGTCGGCTTCACGACCGACGTCCGGGACGCCCGCTCGACCCGGTACGCCAGCGATCTCGCCAAGGGCTTCGACGTTCCGATCATCCACGTCAACTCGGACGATCCGGAGGGATGCCTGGCGGCAGTCAGGCTCGCGATGGCCTACAAGGAGAAGTTCCGCCGGGACGTCCTCATCGACCTCGTCGGCTACCGCCGGCACGGCCACAACGAGAGCGATGAGCCCAGCTACACTCAGCCGCTCATGTACGAGCGGATCAAAGAGCTGCCCCCGGTCCGGGCCCAATATGCCCAACAGCTCGTGGCCGAATCGGTAGTGACCCCGGAAGAGGCGGCTCAGCAGGCGGAAGCCGCGTATCAGCGCCTGGTGGACGCGCAGCAGCGATTCAAGGCGAGTCTTGGAAAGGGGCAAGTCGCCGAGCCCCCCAAGCCGACCGGGCCGGGCCACGAAGTGGTGACTGCGGTCGCCGCGGAGACCCTGGTAGCGCTCAACGAGCAGCTGCTCACGTTTCCGACCGGGTTCACGGTCAACCCCAAGCTCAAGAAGCAGCTCGAGCGGCGGCGCGTGGCGGTTGGCCCCGAAGGCGGCATCGACTGGGCCCATGCCGAGACGCTCGCGTTGGCATCGCTACTGGTCGAAGGGGTGCCGGTCCGGCTCACCGGTCAGGACACCGAGCGGGGCACGTTCAGCCAGCGCCACCTCATGCTGAACGACGCCAAGACCGGTCAGCGGGTGGCGCCGATCCAGCGGCTGCCTGGCGCGTTGGCCCCCCTGGAGCTGCATAACAGCCCGCTCTCCGAGCTGGCGACGCTCGGCTTCGAGTACGGCTACAGCGCTGAGGCCGCCGAGGCCTTGGTCCTGTGGGAAGCCCAGTTCGGCGACTTCACCAACAGCGGCCAGGTCATCGTGGACCAGTTCCTCTCGGCTGGCCTCTCGAAATGGGGACTCACGGCCCGGCTCACCCTGTTGCTGCCGCACGGCTATGAGGGGCAGGGACCGGAGCACTCGAGCGCGCGGCTGGAGCGCTTCCTCCAGCTGGCCGCCGAGGGCAACATGCGGGTCGCAAACCCGACCACGCCGGCGCAGTACTTCCATCTGCTCCGCCGGCAGGCCCGGCGAAGCCGCCAGCGTCCGCTCGTCATCATGACACCAAAGAGCCTGCTTCGGCATCCCTTGGCGACATCGCGCCTCGAGGAGCTTGCCGAGGGGGCGTGGCGCCCGGTGTTCGACGACCCGTCTGCCACCCCGGAACAGGCACCCGGCATCACCCGCCTCGTGTTCTGCAGTGGTAAGCTGTACTACGAGTTACTGGCGGAAGCCGAGAAGCTGGGTGAATCGCGCCCGGCGGTTATCCGGCTGGAGCAGCTCTACTCATTCCCCTGGCCCGAATGCCGCCAGGTGCTGGCTCGGTATCCCCGGGCCGAGCAGCTCATCTGGGCTCAGGAGGAGCCGCGGAACATGGGCGCCTGGACCTACCTCGAGCCCAAGCTGCGCGAGCTGCTCCCCTCCAGCGCCGAGCTGCGATATGTGGGGCGCCCCGAACGAGCGAGCCCGGCGGAAGGCTACCCGGCGGCACACGTGGCGGAGCAAAGCCGAATCGTCGGCGATGCGCTCGGCATCCAACATCCCAGATTGTCGCGGGAAACGGTGGTGACGGCCGGAGAGGGCCAGGGATGATTTTCTTGGTGAGAGGTGAGGGGTAAGAGGTAAGAGGGGGTTCCCTCCCTCTCACCTCTTACCTCTCACCTCTTACCGTCTTTCACGCACCCTTCGCGAGCATCGGCCGCTCGGACGCCTTGCGGGCGAGCTCCTTGAGCGGATCCGAAAGGTGCTCGCCGTAGTGCAGCAGGAACACTCCGCGAGACCGCCGCATCATGAGAAACGCGAGCAGTGGAGTGTCGGCTTTCGCCGCATTGCAACCTGCGCAGGCCAGGACGAGATTGTCCGGGCGGTCGTACGCAGTCTGTCCCCGGCGCGGGCGCACGTGGTCCAGCGTAATGGCTTCGGGCGGCGTAGTCACACCGCAGTACGCGCACACGGATCCGTGCTGCGCGAGGAGCCAATCACGATGGGATTGCATTGAACGGCCGGGAGAACGGCGAAGGGCGGGGAAGGGACCTGCGGCGGAACGATGTCGAGCTCTGGGTCTCACAAATCACACGGTTAAAGGGTTGCACAGAGGGCCCAACGCGGGCCCTTTTATTACGCACGCCTAAACATAGCAAGTTCAACGCCAAACTTCATGTCCCTGCACCTTCCTGAAAACCCGGCTGGCCCAAACGGCCGAGGGCCGGGGCGCGTTTCCGGGCCGCACGGCCGGCGGCTCGGTACGGCCGCGCTGGCCTGGGTCCTGTGCCTGACGCCCGGCATCCCCGGATGCCGGGCGGCGGCCAGCCCTCCGGACCAGTCGGCTAAGCATATGATAGAGAATGTGATGCAGACCTACGCCAAGGCGTATCGGGACAACGATCCGGACGCCTTGGCAGCCCTGTACTCCGAGGAGGGGATGCTCCTGCCTCCGGGGCATGAGCTGGTCAAAGGGCGCGACAGCGTCCGGGCCTTCTGGAGTCGGGGCATGGAGGCCGGGTTCGAGATGGCCACCGTCTCGATCGAGGTGTCCGGGCAGGCGGGATACGTGGTCGGGCGGTACTACGTGCCGCCGGACAGCCAGGACGCCGCCGAAACCGGCAAGTACATCATTTCGCTGCGCCGCGAGCGAGACGGGGTCTGGCGGATCACGGCGGACATCTGGAACGCCGACGACGATGCTGACGATCCCGACGCGCCGGCGGACAGCGCCGGGCGGGCCGTGGCGCTGCTCGGTCAGGCCTTCGAGACCATCGCCCAGAGTCCGTAGAAGAGGATCGCCGTCGCCGTCCAACCGACCACGCTCCAACGCAGGAAAACATGGCGGAGCGCGGCGTCGTCCCCCGGGTCGATCCGTTCCAGCCGCCACTGGTCCGGGAGGAGGACGCCGAGCCAGAGACCGGAGCTCAGAACGAGAGCGACCGTGCCCTGCTGGAGCCACGATGTGGTGGCGAGCGGATACCCCCGGGCGCGCATCAGCAGGATCCCCGAGATCACCAGCATCATCCCCCCCACCAGGGTGAACACCAGATCGGTCCACAGGATCGCCCGGGCCACCAGGCGGAAAGGGACCACCTTGCGTGACCGGTAAAGGAAAGCGGCCCAGAACCCGGTGATGGTGACGTTGCCGAGCAGCAGCACGGCGCCGGCCACGTGAACCACCCGGAGGAGCGGCACCTCATCCATTGCGGGGCTCGAACCGACCGCGCAGGAGTCCCACCGCGTGCCGGAACCGGTCCATCCGCTTGTTGATGGAAAGCCGGCCCTCGACCAGCGTGCGAAAGGCGCCCAGGCGCTCTGCCCGCAAGGCGACGTCGAGCGCGTCCACCGCGTCCAGCAGGTCCCGCTCGAGCACCGGCATGAGCCCCCGGCGATGCGAGTACCGTCCCGGCTCGAGCACCCACGGGGGCCCCATCCAGGCGAACGCCTCCGGGAGTTGCTCGCCGAGATAGACATACCGGAATGCCACCGCACAGATCCGCAACGGCGCCCCGTGTCGCACGGCGATCTCCGCCGCTCCTCGCGCGAGCGATGAGGGCCGCTCGCCCTGGGGCCGCCGGGCGCCCTGGGGAAACATCCACAGCGCCGCACCCGGGGCCAGGCGCGCTTGCGCGCTCAGCAGGTCCTGGTGAGCAGCCCGGAATGGGTCTCGGCGCAGCGGGACCGCGCCGACCAGCTTGAACGCGGGATAGCGCTCCAGCTGGACCGCGTCCATCAAGACGTGGTTGGTAAGGCCCAGGTCCCTGCCTACCAGGAAGGCAAGGAACCCGTCCCACCAGTTGGTGTGGTTGGCGACGCAGAGCGTTGGGATGGAGCGGTCCCATGCGGCGCCGGCCTCGGCGGCCGGTGCGAGCCGGGCCGTGGTAAAGTGCATCGCGACCTGAGCCCGCACGTAGCGCTCGAAGCCTGCCCGGGTCACGCGGATTGCTTCCGTGGCAAGGGTGTGAGCCATTCCCGTTCCCTCCATACCGCCCGGCCCAGGATGAGCAGCTTCCGTGGTGCCGATACGTACGCCCGAGCGCGAAACACATCGTAGTCCAGCCGCTCGATGGCGTCGAGAATTGCCGCGTAGGTCTTCTGGAGCAGCCGGACGGTGAGGCGCGAGCCGTCGGTCGGAAAGGCCGAGATCACCCTGCCGCCGCTCCGGAAGTACCTTCGCGCGCGAGCGACCTGAAAGGCCATGAAGCGGCGAAACTCGGGCGTCACCCGCCGGGCTTCGAGCCCAACCCGGTCGAGGCCGAAGCGGGCCAACTCGTCGGCCGGGAGATAGACTCTTCCGGTCGCGAGGTCTTCTCCTATGTCGCGCAGCACGTTGGTGAGCTGCATGGCGATGCCCAGACGCACACCGGACTCGCGCAGCACATCGGCCGGCGCGCCGAGGACAGGCCCGAGCATCAAGCCAACGCTGCCGGCCACCTGCCGGCAGTAAGTCTGGAGCGTGCCGAAATCCGGCATCTCGACCGGCTCGAGGTCGGTTGCCACTCCCTCCAACAGCTCCAGCAACGGCGCGAGCGGGAGCCGGTACCGCTGCAGCGTGTGGGCGAGCGCCAGCCACCGGTCGTCATCGCAGGGCTCTCCCGCATGTAGCGCGCGAACCGTCTCCTCCAGACGAGCCAGATCCGCGCGTACCACCCCTTCGGGGCGCGAGCCCCGCGCGTCCACCAGGTTGTCGGCAAAGCGGCAGTAGTCGTAGAGCGCGAAGGTGGCCCGGCGTTTGTCCGGCGGCAGGAACCGGCTCGCGAAGTAGAAGCTCCTGGCCCATTCCGAAGTGACCTGCTCGGCGCTCGCATAGGCCTGCTCGAGCGCCCGCGGCTCGACTCTTACCGCGCTCGCCGTCATCGAGCAACCGCCCGCTCGGCCAGAATCCGCTCCGCAGCGAGCTGTGCCGAGATCAAGACCATCGGCAGGCCGCAGCCCGGGTGGGTGCTCTGACCGACGAAGTAGAGGTTCCGCAGTCGAGCATGCCGGTTGTGCGGTCTGAACCAGCCGATCTGCCGGAAGTTGTGCGACAGCCCGAAAGCCTCGCCACGCAGATTGCCATAGCGCTCGGTGAAGGTCTGCGGCGTGACGAGATGCCGGGTGAGGAGCCGGCTCCGCAGATCGGTAAGACCCAGCTCCGCTTCCAGCCGGAGCAAGACCCGCTGCTCCACCTCGGGCCCCTCGATGCTCCAGTCGATCCACCGGGCCCGATCGCGGGGCTGGCTGGGCGCGAGCACCAGCACCACCAGATTCTCGCACCCGGGCGGCGCCCGGGTCGGGTCGGTGCGGGTCGGGGCCACCACGTAGATGGGCGGATCCTCGGGCATGCGTTGGTGGGTGAACAGGTCCGCACAAGCGGCTCGCAGATCCCGTCCCACCACAAAGTTGTGGTGCCGCAGGTGAGGGTAGGTCCGGCCGACCCCGAGGTAGAGCAGCACGGCCGAGCAGCTGAACCGCTTGCGCTCGATCCCAGGGTAAGGCTCGCCGAGCAGCCGCTGGTAGGTGTACGGCAGATCGGCGTTCGCGACCACGACGTCGGCCTCGAGCCGCTCGCCATCGGTCAGCCTCACTGCACTGACCTCCCTGCCGTACTGGTCGAGCCGCTCGACCGCCGTGCCATAGCGGAAGCGGACCCCGAGCTCGCGCGCGAGACGCTCCAGCGCCAGCGGGAGCTGGTACATGCCGCCCATCGGGTAGTGGATACCGCCGGCGATCTCGGTGTACCCCAGGAGGGAATAGACGGCCAGCGCGTCGAACGGCGAGAGTCCGAGATAGAGCGTCTGGAAGCTGAACGAGTCGCGAAGCCTCTCGTCCCTGAAGTGGCGCTCGAGCAGCCGGCGAAGGTCACCCAGCGCGCCGCTGCCGCCGAGCGGGCCGACGGTGGCGAGGTTCGCCATGGCGGACAGCCGGTGCATGTTCCGGCTGATGAATCGGAGCCCCTCGTCGTACATTCGGCCGGCGCGGACCAGGTAATCCTGCAATCGGGGGCCACAACCCGGCTCGATGGCGTCGCAGGCGGCAGCCAGGTGGTCGAGGTTACTGCTGCGCTCGTGCGACGTGCCGTCCGGAAAGTGGATTCGGTAGCAGGGATCGATCCGCACCAGGCTCAGATAGTCCTCCAGCCGCCGTCCGACGTCCTGGAAGAGCCGCTGCCACTGGTCGGTCATCATCACGAGCGACGCGCCGGTGTCGAAGGTGAACCCGGCCGAGCACCACACCCCCACCCGTCCGCCGGGCGTCTCGTGCCGCTCCACTACGGTGACATCGAAGCCGTGCCGAGCCAGACGCACCGCGGAAGCGAGGCCGCCGATTCCGGCGCCAACTACGACGGCGCTGGTATGACGCCGGCTGGGACGCCGGGGAACAGCCGCAGCCCGATCGGCGGGCGGCGGCTGCCGGATTGCGGAACCAGGGTGGCGGACGGCGCTCTGAGACATGGGCGGCGCCAAACTTACGTCTTCGGTGCCCGCTCCCGCCACGCGATCCCGGCCTCTGCCCATCGACCCCCGCGCCACCTATCTT
>DASQPE010000073.1:0-5355 GCA_035644115.1 Gemmatimonadales bacterium | reverse complement strand
CGAGCGCCGACCCGGCGGATCCGGCCTCGGACGCGCTGCTGGCACAGATGTCGCCCGACAACGCGTTGCACCTCGATCTCGGCACCACGCAGCAGTATTACGGCATCCCGTTCACCGTGGTACCCCAGAGCCAGCCTGCGGTCGCCATCACCTACGGCACTGACGGCGCCGACTACTCCGACGAGAGCGATCCGGGACCGATGCCGATTCCTCTCGACGCGCCGATCGAGGGCGGCAGCACGGCCGACCCGAATCCTTCCTCGGGCGACCGCCATGTGCTCGTGGTCCAGCAGGGGAGTTGTGTGCTCTACGAGCTCTACAACGCGGTCCGCACCGGATCGGGCTTCAGGGTGAGCTCGTCGGCCCGGTGGGATCTCAAGGTCAATGCGACTCGACCCGCCGGCTGGACCTCAGCCGACGCGGCGGGACTTCCGATACTGCCCGGTCTCCTCAAGTACGACGAGGTCGCCGGCGACCACCTCACCCACGCGCTGCGGTTCACGGTCCCGAGAGCCCAGCGCGCCTACACCGCGCCGGCAAGTCACTGCGGGCAGTACGTTGACCCGAGTCTCCCACCGTATGGGATGCGGGTTCGGCTCAAGGCCGGGTTCGATCTCTCACCGTACACCGGCGATGCCCGCGTGATCCTCACCGCGCTCAAGAAGTACGGCCTCATCTTCGCGGACCAGGGCAGCGCCTGGTATGTGACCGGCACCTCCGACCCACGGTGGGAGAACGCGCTGGATCAGCTCCGGGCCTACCAGGTGCATGGGCGCGATTTCGAGGTCGTCCGCCTGGGGCCGGTCACCAGCTGCTGAGCGCTGCGCTTCATCCCGGAACCGCTGTCGGGCCCTCGCCCGCATGCACCAGCTCCTCATAAAGCCGTGCGGCGCTCGCAGGCCGGTCGTCCGGGCTCCGCGCGAGAGCTCGCATGACGACGCGTGAGAGCTCCAGCGGGACGTCGGCCGCCAATTGGTGGAGCGGCACCGGATCCTGGGCCAGCTTGATTCCGACCAGGGCGATCGCCGAGTCCGCCTCGTGGGGACGCCGTCCGGTGAGACATTCGTAGAGCACCACCCCCGCCGCGTAGAGGTCGACCCGCTGATCGATTGGCTGCCCCAGCAGCTGTTCGGGGGCCATGTAATCGGGTGTGCCGATCACCAGACCGGTTTTGGTCATCCCCTTTTCGCGCTGCACCGGCCGCGCGATCCCGAAGTCCATCACCTTCACCAACCCATCCGCGGCGACCATGATGTTCTGCGGCTTGATGTCGCGGTGGATGATGCCTTCGTCGTGCGCCGCCTCGAGCGCCCGGCACAGCTGCTTCCCCACCGAGACCGTGGCGCTCACCGGCAGCCGGGTCCGCGCCTTGATCAAGTCCTTGAGCGGCGTACCGGCCACGAATTCCATGGTCACGTAGTAGAGCCCGTCTGCCTCGCCGAAGTCGTGCGTCCGCGCCACGTTCCGGTGCGAGATCCGGCGCGCCAGCCGCACCTCTTCTTTGAAGCGCTCGACAGCCATGGGATCGATCGCTATCAGGTCGGTCCGGACCAGCTTGACCGCCACTACCTCATCGAGCTCGCGGTCACGCGCCTTGTAGACCACGCCCATGCCACCCTGGCCCAGCGGCGCGAGAATCTCGTAGCGCCCGGCAAAGAGCTGGCCTGGACCGAGCCTCCCATCCGTCACCCCACCTCCCGCCATCGCAACCGTTCGGTCGCCGCCGATGCCCGCGAGCGATTGGCCCCGAAGCTCCTCCCGTTCGCGGAGCAGATTGACCAGCGACTGCTTCTCCCGCAGCTCGGCCAGGAGCACCCGAAACGCCTCGGCCAGCTGGCCGATCTCGTCCGGACCAGCTCCCTCGATCGGGGTCGCGAAGTCCCCCTCGGCGGCGCGCTGGGTCGCCGCAACCAGGCCGAGCACCGGGCGGCTGATACGGTGCGCCACCAGATACGAGAAGACCCCGGCCAGGAGCAGCCCGGCGAGCCCGGCGACCACGATTCGAATCGTGAGGTCGCGAAACCCGGCCAGCTCGAGCGCGCGGGTTCGCAGCGCGACGAACCCGCCGAGCGGCCGGCCGCCGGCGGAGCGGAGCGCGCCACCCTGCCCCAGGTACGGCTCGCCCGCGAGCGAGACCTCGGCGCGCGGGAGGGTGGCTTCCGCCGCCAGGCTGTCCGGCGGTGCGCCGGCCCGGCCGCCCGCCACCATCGCGCCGTACCGCGCGACGAAATCCGACAGCGCCCGGCTCGGCGCGAGGGTGGAGGCCGCGATGCGCGCGGTCCCGGCCGAGTCCAGCGTGAAGAACACGATGTCGCTCGCGGTGGCCTGCTTGACCGCCCTGGCGAGGGTGCTGTCGATGGTCTTGGCGGCCATGAGAGCACCGCGGACCACACCAGGGCCAGGTCCCGGAATCGGCACCGCGATGGCCTGGAACAGGGTCGAGTCGCCCGAGACACCGAAGCCGGCGCGGACTTCCCCCTGGAGCGCGCCGGCAATGAGCGGCGAGGCCGCGAGCGGCACCCGCGGGGCCTGCGGCTCGTCGCTGCGCGCGATCCGCACCCCCGCGGCGTCGGTGATCTGCACGAAGGTGGCGTCGAGGAGGTGCGCCGCCTCGAGTGACTGGTCGAGGATGTCGCCCGGCGCGGGATTCTCCAGCAGGGCTCGGAAGTTGGGGTTCTGAACGAAGACCGCGGCGCTCTGCGAGAGGCTGTGGCGGTCGCCCTGGAGGAAGGTGACGACGAGCTGGCGGGTGCGGGCCAGGCTGCGGTCCAGCTCGGCGCTTGCCGTGCGCCGGACCGACGCCCACGCGAGCAGGAGCGTTCCCACGAGCACGACCGCGACCACCCCCGCCGCGCCGACGAAGACGCGCCAGGTGAGGCTGCTAGTACCGCTCGTCTTCGTCACTCGTTTCGTAGTCGAGGCCGAACTTGTTCTTGTGCTGTGCGGGGCGGTAGCCCCGCGCGTCGAGCACGGCCGCCAACCCCTCCAGCCCGGTCGCGGGCACCTCGAGCGTCTGGGTTGTCTCGCCTCCCCGCTCGTGCCAGGCGTGCAGGACATAGCGTCCGGCCGGCACCGCGGCGAGGGTGAAGGTCCCGTCGGCGCCGGGCTGAGTGTAGTACGACGTCGGCACGGCCACGACGAAAGCACTCATGCGTGCGTGGATGTTGCAGTAGATCGCGTAGACCCCGGCGCGCCGGAACAGGTTCCTCGAAGACTTTCCCCTCGGCGTGAGACCGAGATCGAAGGGACCCGCGCTGGAGTTGGAGAAGACGTTGTGGCGAAACGGATCCTGATTGGCGAAGGAGACGGTGCTCCCGGCAGGGACCACGCGTACGTGCGGGACGTAGGTCTTGTCGTGCATCCCGATCTCCATCTCCAGCTCGTGTGCCGAGCCGATAGCGCCGCCCGCGGTCTCGAGGTATATAACAGCGGTTGCGAGGTCCTTCGTCGTCTCGCCCTCGCGCTCCTGAAGCGTCACCCGCCCGCTCACCGAGCCCTGCGCACCGAGCCCACGCGGGGCCAGCATCGCCCACAGGACGACGACCGCAATTTCTAATCTGGCCCGCAGCATGCCCCGCAACGTAGTGCGCCGCCTAAGTGCGTCAAGCAGCCCCGCGCTGGCCGTGCTGTTGGCTCTGTCCGGCTGTCCGCCTGTCCGCCTGTCCGCCCTCTCAGCCCAGCAACCCGATTCCGCGGCCGCCTCCCGCGACTCGCTCGAGGAGCGCCTGCGCCGGGCGGAGGAGGCGATCGAGCTCCTCCGCCGGCAGCTCGCGACTCAGGCGGCGTCCGAGGTGCGCACGCGGAGCCGGGTGCAGTTCGAGCTGTTCGGTCGAGTCCTGGTCAACACGTTTTACAACAGTGGCCGGGGAAACGTGGTGGACGTTCCGCAGTTCGTTCTCACCGATGGCGGGGTGCCGGCGCGCGACGGCAGCTTCAGTGCCGCCGTGCGCCAGTCGCTGGTGGGCGGGGCCATTCACATTGCCGACGTCCTCGGCGGCGCTTTCACCGGCGACCTCTCGCTCGATCTTTTCGGCGCGACTCAGTCGAACCCCTCGCGCACCCTGCCCGTGGTCCGCCTCCGCACTACCCGCGGGGTACTCCAATGGAATCATGCGAGAATACTGGTGGGACAGGAGGATCCGGTCTTCATGGGAGTGAGTCCGGTGAGTCTCGCCTCGATCGGCACACCGGACTTCGTGACCGCCGGCAATCTCTGGCTCTGGCTGCCCCAGATCCGGGTCGGCGCTGACGCGGGCAGCCGGGTGCGGGTGGGTCTCGAGGCCGCGGTACTGTCTCCCTCGAGCGGCGAGCCCGCATCGGTTACCGACCCGGACCCCGCGGACCTGGCTGAGCTGTCGGGCCGCCCATTCCTCCAGGCGCGCCTGCGGGCCCGGTGGGGGGAAGCGGAAACGATTGGGGAGATCGGCATCGCGGGCCACCGCGGCTGGTTTTCCAACGCCGGCACGGCCGGACCCATCATTCCGGGAGCCGGCGATCTGCTGAACAGCGAAGGGGTCGCGCTCGATGCCCGGGTTCCCTTCACCCGATGGCTCGAGGTCCGCGGGGAGGTGTATAGAGGAAAGCTGTTGCGCGGGCTCGGCGGCGGCGGAATCGGGCAGAACTTCGGGGCGCCCGATCCCGTGACCGGGGTGCGCCGGGCGCTGCGAGATACGGGCGGATGGGCTCAGCTCAATGTCCGGCCCGACCCAGCCTGGGAGCTGGGCGCCGGGTTCGGGCTCGACCAACCCCGGGCGTCGGACCGGCCCGTGCGCCAGCGCAACCTGGCCTTCGAGACTCACCTGATCGTCCGCCCTGCCGGGCCGCTGCTGGTAGGCGTCGAGTACCGCCGGATGGAGACCCGCTACGCGGTCGGGACCTTCGCCGACGATCACTTGAACCTGGCAACCGGGTTCGAGTTCTAATCTGAAACCGCAGAGGCGCAGAGGGCGCCGAGGACGACAACAGTGAAATTCCTCTCTGCGCTCTCTGTGTCTCTGCGGTGTGTCGTTTGGAGAAGGAAACCGAAGGCGTCCCGGCGGCGTTAGCATCCTGACCAGACCCGGAGGGTCCGATGCCCAGAGCCAGCCTGCTGTTCGTCCTGTCCCTTGCCGCCACCGGCGCGGCGAGCGCCGTGGTGCAGACGACGGCCCAGACGGTTGCACGGAGCGGACTCCCGCTCGTCAACCGGCCCGACCCGGCACCGCGCACTGCTCCGGCCTGGCAAAACCGGAGTTGGCTCAATGCCGAGAAGCCGGTCACGCTGGAGTCTCAGCGCGGGCGAGTCGTACTGCTCAATTTCTGGGTGTTCACCTGCTACAACTGCACCAACACGGTGCCCTCCCTGGTGGACTTCGA
>DASQPE010000072.1:0-2404 GCA_035644115.1 Gemmatimonadales bacterium | reverse complement strand
TTGAGGTCAGCGGCACCCACACCTCGGTCAACGAACAGCGCGTCCAGGACACGGCGACCAGAGAACGGCTTCACGAGTTCTTCCGGTCGCTTCCCGGTGACCGCTTCCCCACCCTGATCGCGCTCGGCGAGCACGTCTGGGTCGACAACCGCGACGAGCGATTCGCCGCCGGAATCAACGCGCTCGTTGACGGGCTCGAGCGGGCCCAGCGCCCGACACCGCAACCCAGCTGACTAGCGATGCGCCAGACGGAGGCCGCGTCATGGGCGGCTGAGCAGGTCCGGGCGGTGCGCGAGCGCCGAAGGTCGCCTCCGCCTGGCTGCCGAGTTCTACACTGCCGACGCGGGGGGCCGCGGCCGCTACGGCAGGGCGGAGCTGACCTTCCCGCGCTGGGCGACGGCCCGCGGGGTGGAACCACACCTTCAGCCCCCACGACCTCCGCAAACTCTCTGAGACCAAGTCGATGTGCCGTATGCAGCGTCCGTTACGCGGTTGCGGGATCGCGCAGTCCCAGGCGTAGGTGTTCGCCCTGGTAACGACTCATCACAGGTTCCTGCTTAGCGGCCGCCTGCACCCGCTATCCCTGTTCTGGTGTGAAGTACAACCGTCCCGCCACCACATCTTGGGCAACGTCGATCAGGAGGCGTTGCTCGCTGAAGGCATGCGCGCGCAGCCGAGCCAGGGCATCGGTCGCGGAGATCCTGAGTTGGACGATCACCAGGCCGGTGGCCTGGTGAATTTCGGCGCGGTTGTCCAACAGGTGATCGAGCCAGGTATCGCCGGACCCGTCACCCTCGGCTGGGCCGGCAGGCAGGGCATGCAGGCCTAGGAGCATCAACGCGGCAGTGTCAGCCGCGGCGAGCGCATCCCCGCACTGCACATCCGAAAGCACCCCCGGGGCGACCCGGTAAAGATCTAGTACTCCCACCTTGACGGCACCCCATCGCAGCGGCAGTGCGAACAACGCCGACACCGGCGTCTGCTCCAGCACGGCAGCAGCGAACATCGGCCACCGAGCGACCTCGGTCCTGTCGCGCAAGTCCGCCACAAACACCGCCGCCCCGGTCGCCGCCGCCTCCATGCAGACACCCTCATTCAGGGTGAACTGCAACTCCTCCACCAGCCCGGCGACCGGATCAGTCGCCCACACCGTCTCCGCCGCCGCCGTCCCGGTCAGCAGCGACAGCGCCGCGCCGTCCACATCTAGGCCCTCAACACAAGCCCGGCAGATCCGCTCGGCCAACGTCGCGTCGTCCCCACTGTGCTCGCCGCCGCCGGTCATCGCCAGCAACGCCAGGGTCACCGCACCCAACTCACCCACCGACCGTGTCCCAGCGGGGACGGGCGGTAGCGGACTTGGCTACCATCGGCCCACCCCTTTCCACCCTCAACCTTTCACAAGGTTTCACAACGGTCCGCAGCTCACCGTTACCGCAATGGGCTCGGTACGGGGGTGCTACGGCGGCGAGCGACGTTCGGCCACCGTTGCTCACTCCCGAGCACCCATCCGCCGCACCCGATCCGCCCTAGCCCTAGCGCGTCGCGTCCCGCGAAGGTTCGGGTTGGGGCAGTTAGGCCAGCCGTTGGCGAGACTGCTCGCGGGTTTCACCGAGCAGCAGCGCGATCGGTGCCCAACCCCAGCCGTTTTGGCGGGCGCGCAGTACCGCCTGGTTCACCTCGTCCGAGGGCGCTCCGGCACGCGCCAGGACACCGACCTGCCGTAGCTCGTCGGCATCGTCGACGAGACCAGTCTCGGCACGAGTCTGGCTCGCGAGCCAGTCCTCGACCGGGGTGGCGGCCTGGACGAGGTTCCGTTCACTCCCGTGACCTGGAACGTGCCCCTCAGGGTGAGCTCCCAGCGCGGAGTACCGACGCCAATCCATATGTCGACCATGGCAGTCCGTCCGCAAGCTGACTGTAAACGCCGGCCCATCCCGAGGTAAGCGGCGTCGCTCCCCGGGTCATGAACCGGCGCCGGGCGGCTCGGGAGGGAGTAGCGGGAATCCGGCACCGCGTCGACGATCGAGGCCAGCGACGTGTCCTTCAAGGGCAACGTCGAAGCCCTGGTCATTGCCCGCTTGATCTCTGGCGGCGGGTCCGGACCTCCCGCCACAGGCTCATCGGCAGCACGATCACCACCGCGGCCGGCAGTACCCACCAGGCAGGGATCGACGCGGCTGCGACGCCATAGGTCATGGCCAATGCGGCGACGACCGCCACCGCGACGCGCCAGTCATCGCCGATGACGAAGTCGTAGCAGAACGCGCCGAACGCCCTGATCCACCGGGTCATGACCGGACCGCCCCACCGCCGGCGGGCCCAGCAGTCGCGGGTTCCGCGGTGGCCCGGCGCAGGACGACCGCCAAGACCAGTGCGAACACGGCCACCGCGGGGACCACACCCA
>DASQPE010000071.1:0-2068 GCA_035644115.1 Gemmatimonadales bacterium | reverse complement strand
CTCGTCGACGCCCGTGCGCCGCGCTCCGCCGGCGCGCCGCCGCGCCGCGGAACTCGCGGAGGTGTTGCCCGATCTCCGTGTCCTACGCGCCATGGATGACCTCCCGGACCTGCGTGGAGCCGGCCCCAGTGTACAAGGGACGCACCGTGCAGATCACTCGCGACCACGGGACTTCTCTTGGGCTAGTCCGCGCCGCGCTCGAGCGTCAGCAACCAGTCGTCCGTCACATGGTTTCTACCGACTGCTGCTATCCTATGGCGATGAGCGACAGGTCACTCGCTTCGGGAGCGACACACACCGTCGCAGCCCTGTCGTCACGGGCGGCCACACAAGCCATCAGCACCACCTTCTCGGTCATTCTGTCGCTGGGCTTCTGCCATTTGCTCAACGACATGATGCAGTCGCTGGTGCCCGCACTCTATCCCATCCTCAAGAGCTCCTACGGCCTGACCTTCAGCCAGGTCGGTCTGATCACCCTGGCTTTCCAGTGCACGGCCTCCATGCTGCAGCCCTTGGTCGGCCTCTATACCGACCGCCACCCACAACCGTATTCCCTGACAGCCGGAATCAGCCTCACCCTGGTCGGCCTGCTGTTGATGTCCCGAGCCGGGACGTATCCCGCGATCCTGCTCGCCGCCATGTTGATCGGGATGGGCTCGTCGATCTTCCATCCCGAAGCCTCCCGCGTGGCCCGCATGGCGGCCGGTGGACGCTATGGGCTCGCCCAGTCCCTCTTCCAGGTCGGCGGGAACATTGGCTCTGCCTCAGGCCCATTGCTCGCCGCATTTGTCGTCGTACCACACGGGCAGTCGAGCATTGCATGGTTCTCGGGTGCAGCGCTGATCGCCATCTTCGTGCTGTTGCTGGTCGGTGGCTGGTACGCACGCAACCGCACGCCCGCGGGCCCGGGCCCGCGCACCCCGGCCACCGCCGTGGTGTCCGCCACGGCGCCACGCCAGCGCACACTGCCACGCGGAAAGGTCATCCAAGCGGTGGCCATCCTCGTGGCCCTGCTCTTCTCCAAGAACGTGTACAGTGCCAGCCTGGGCTCGTACTACACCTTCTATCTGATCGACAAGTTCAACCTGCCAGTACAGACGGCGCAGTTCTACCTGTTCGCCTTCCTCGCCGGCATTGTGGCCGGTACTCTTGCCGGCGGAGCAGTCGGTGATCGCGTGGGACGCATCCCCGTTATGTGGTTCTCGATCCTGGGGGCGCTGCCCTTCGCCCTGGTTCTCCCACACGCCAACTTGTTCTGGACCGGCATTCTGGCCGTGCTCATCGCCATGATCATGGCCTCTGCCTTCTCCGCCATCCTGGTCTATGCGCAAGAGCTGCTGCCTGGCCGGGTGGGTCTGGCCGCGGGGATGTTTTACGGCTTCTCGTTCGGCTTGGGGGGTCTGGGCGCGGCCGCCCTCGGCAAGCTCGCTGACCTCACCAGCATCACCACCGTCTACCGCGTGTGCCCCTTTCTCCTGCTTCTGGGTCTCTTGACCGCCTTCCTGCCTCGCCGGCCCGGCGCGCCCTCGATGAAGTGACCGCTACATGAACGTTCTCCGGCGGCGGTCGCCCCACTCGTGGCCCCCGCTTCCGTGACAACAGTCGCCTGGTTTGGCGTGAGCGCGCGCTGATCAGGCGATGACGCCGGCCGTCCTGAGCGCGGTGAGCGCGGCGCGATTGTAGTCGAGCAGCCGGCCGAGCACCTCGTCCGTGTGCTGCCCTGGCGTGGGCACGGGCCCCACGCGCGCCGGCGTCTTCGACAGCTTCACCGTCGCTCCGGGCACATACATCTCGCCCGCCACGGGGTCCTCCATCTTCACCAGCATCCCGCGCTCCCACAGGTGCGGATCCTTCGCGACCTCGGGGATCGTCCGGATTGGTGCCGCGGGGATGCCGGCCTCGTGCAGCGCCGCGCATACCTCGTCCATCGTGTGCCCGGCACACCACGCTTCGATCTTCGGGCGACGGTCGCCACCGGGCGAGCTGCCGGCCAGCGGCGTGTCGTCTGCCGGCCCGCCGACGATCTTCATGAGCCGCGCGGCCATGTCGCGGCCGGCGGCGGCGATGA
>DASQPE010000070.1:0-15422 GCA_035644115.1 Gemmatimonadales bacterium | reverse complement strand
GCCGCCCTCGCCCTCGCGCGCGAGGTGGAGCGTCGCGGCGGTGGGCTCGCGACCAGCAAGTGGTGGAAGGAGGAGCGGCAGGGCGTGTTCGTGGACTACAACCAGAACGCCAAAGACCGCACCGTCGCCTCGGCCTACTCGGTGCGGCCCACCGCCGACGCGCGGGTCTCGGCACCGCTAGACTGGGACGAAGTGGATAGCGCCGACCCGGCCGACTTCACCCTTGCGACCATGCCGGCCCGCCTGGCCAGTCTGGGCGACCGGCACGCGGACATTGACCGCCACGCCGGATCGCTGGAGCGCCTGCTCGAGCTGTCGGCCCGGCACGAGCGCGACGGTCAGGGTGATGCGCCGTGGCCGCCGCATTATCGAAAGCAGGCGGGCGAGCCGCCGCGGGTGCAACCGTCCAAGCGCCGCGTGCCCAAGCACCCACTCATCGAGATCGGCCGCGCGCAACACAAGGCGGAGGCGCTCGAAGGTCTCGCCCGCTGGAAGGCTCGCCACCCGGAAGCGGCGGCTTACCTCAAGCCGGCAGACGTGCTGGTCGACTCGATGCGCGGCCGCCATTCCACCTGGACCCGCATCCGCGTCAACCTGCAGCACGTCCCGGCCGAGCTCCGGCCGGCTCAGGAGCCGCTCGATCCGGACGAGAAGACCTGGGCCAACTCGTAGGGTGTCGTGACCTCGAGCTGGTCGTAGCCGCAGTCGCGGGGCCGCTTGTCCGGCCGCCAGCGCAGGAACGTGGCGGCGTGGCGAAAGCGGTTGCCCTGCAGGTGGTCGTACTTGACCTCGCACACCCGCTCGACCCGCAGCGGCTCCCATGAAAGGTCCTTACCCGCGCTCCACCGGCTCTGGGCGCCGGGCATGCGCTTCTGCTCGCTGCCTTGCGCCTCGGCCCAATCCCGCCAGGGATGGTTCTCCAGAGCGTTCTCGCGCAGGGGCGCGAGCTCAGCCGCCAGCTGCTTGCGCATCGCCATGGTGAAGGACGAAGTGACGCCGACGTGCTGCATCACGCCCCGGTCGTCGTACAGGCCGAGCAGCAGCGAGCCTACCGCGTCCCGGCCACTCTTGTGCCAGCGGAATCCGGCGACCGCGCACTCCGCGGTGCGGGCGTGCTTCACCTTGATCATCGCGCGCTTGCCCGGCTGGTAGGGACTGTCGGCCGGCTTCGCGATCACGCCGTCGAGACCCGCGCCCTCGAACTGATCCAGCCAGCGAATCGCCGTGGCCCGGTCGTGCGTCATGGGCGTGAGGTAGACCGGCGGGCCGACGCTCGCGAGCAGCCGCTCGAGCAGCGCACGACGTTCGGCTTGGGGTGCGGTCATCAGGTTGCGGCCATCGGCCGCCAGCAGGTCGAACCCGACGAACGATGCCGGCGTTTCCTTGGCCAGCTTCGCCACCCGCGAGGCCGCGGGGTGCAACCGCAGCTGGAGCGCATCGAAGTCGAGCCCGTGCGGCGTCGTGATCACGATCTCGCCGTCGATCACGCAGCTCTCGGGCAGCCGCTGGAGGAGCGCCTCGTGCAGCTCCGGGAAATACCGGTCGAGCGGCCGCAGGTCGCGGCTCTGAATGAAGACGTCGGACGCGCCGCGGAAGACGATGGCGCGGAATCCGTCCCATTTCGGCTCGAAAAGGAAGGGCCCGGCCGGAGGCAGGGCGTCGGCCAGCTTGGCAAGCATCGGCTCGATGGGCGGGGCGATCGGAAAGGCCTGGGCGCTGGGTGGGTCGGGCGTCACAGCTGTTCCCCCATGGTCGGTTGTCGATTTGGAACCGGGTCAAACGACTATCTAGGAAGCCCCAGCGCTAGTCAGGCGCACCGGCCCCCAATCAGGCGAGGCCGGAACGGCAAGATCGCCGAAACGGCGACGTACAATGGAACGAGGGGGTTCGCATGGCAACGCGCACATCGAAAGCAGCGGCGACCGGATGGGACCGGCCCGACGTCGTCTCGCGAGGCGACTGGGTTGCCGCCCGGAAGGCGCTGCTCGCCAAGGAGAAGGAGCTCACCCGCAAGCGCGACGCGCTGAGCGGGGAACGCCGCAGGCTCCCGATGGTCAAGGTGGACAAGGACTACGTCTTCGACGCTCCGGGCGGGAAGCAGACCCTGGCGGACCTGTTTGCCGGGCGCAGCCAGCTGGTCATCTATCACTTCATGTTCGGCCCGGGGTGGGAGGCGGGTTGCCCCTACTGCTCGTTCCTGGTCGACCACCTCGACGGCGCCCTGCCCCACCTCGAGCATCACGACGTGTCGGTGGTGGTGGTGTCGCGAGCGCCCCTCACCGAGATCGAGTCCTTCAAGAAGCGGATGGGCTGGAACTTCAGGTGGGTATCGTCGTACGGCAATGAGTTCAACTTCGACTACCACGTCTCGTTCACCAAGAACGAGATGGCCAAGGGCGAGGTGTACTACAACTACGACATGCAGAAGGCCACGAGCGAAGAGCTGCCCGGCACCAGCGTGTTCTACCGGGACGAGGCCGGCGATGTCTTTCACACCTATTCAGCTTACGCGCGCGGAGTCGAGCTCTTGGCCGGCACCTTCAACTACCTGGACCTCACGCCCAAGGGCCGCAACGAGACCGGCCCTCACTTCGACCTCACCGACTGGGTGAAATACCATGACCGATACTAGCCTGGAGCTCGACATCACCCGGGTCTTCGATGCGCCGCGAGACCTGGTATTCAAGGCGTGGACCGACTCGGAGTGGGGCAAGGAGTGGTCGGCTCCGAATGGGTTTACCGTGCCCGTCTCCGAGGGCGATCTGCGGGTGGGCGGGGCCTGGCGGCTTTGCATGCGCCGGCCGGCAGCGGACGACTTGTGGGTCGGGGGCGTCTATCGTGAGATCGTGGTTCCCGAGCGGCTGGTTTTCACCCATGCCTGGGAGGACGCCCAGGGCACACCGGGCCACGAGACCCTGGTGACCGTCACGCTGACCCAACGCGGCAGGAAGACCGAGATGCGCTTCCGCCAGACCGGGTTCGACTCGGTCGAGTCGCGCGACGGGCACCAGGAAGGGTGGTCCGAGTGCTTCGACAAGCTCGAGCGGCTACTCAGCACATCCCGAGCGCCTTACCGGTCTCGAGCAGGGTCTTGAGGTCGCTCAGCACCCAGCTCCAGCCGCCGCCCGCGTCCTTCATCTCACCTGCGACCATCGCTGCTACCCACGGGGCACCGGTCACGTCGTGGGTGACCGTAAGCTTGCAGACGCCCTGCTCCTCCGTGATCTCCCAGGTGAGGCGGGTAACCGCTTCCGCCGCCTCCTGCGGGTCCCAGATGGGATGCCAGGTCTGAACCAGCTTGCGCGGCGGATCGGACTCGACCACCTCGCCCACGATGATCACCTCCGGCGCACCATGCTCCTTCATCGGCTGGCTGGCGAGCGCCCGGTAGGCGCCGCCCGGACGCAGGTCGTATTCGACCCGACAGCCATAGCCGTACTTCTCCGCCCATTCCGGTTGGGTGATGGCGTCCCAGATGGCCTGGGGCTTTGCCTTGATGAACACCCGGTACACCTGCGTCACGCTCTTCTCCGTCGCGGTGGTCATGTCCTCTCCTCTAGCTGGCTCTTGAGCGTTGCGAGCGCCGATGCGTGGCGCTCCCGGTACTTGCCGATCCAGCGGTCGTGGATCAGGCGGATCGGCACGGGGTTGAGAAAGTGCCGCTTCTCGCGGCCCGACCGACGGCTGACCACCAGGCCCGCGGCTTCGAGGACCCGCAGGTGCTTCATGACGCCGAAGCGGGTCATCGCCAGCTCGGACTCGAGCTCGGTGAGCGTGCGGCCATCGCGCACGAACAGCCGGTCGAGCAGGTAGCGGCGCGTCGGGTCGGCGAGCGCCTTGAACACGCGGTCATCGTCGGTCACGCCCGGCTAATATGTGACTATTTGGTCACCTGTCAAGAGTGGCCCCCTCCCGCCCCCGATCCACTATCCTTCGCCCGTGCCGTTTACCTCGCTCAAGCTCGATCCAAGTCTCCTCAGGGGCATCAAAGAGCTCGGGTTCGTCCGACCCACCCCGATCCAGGCCGATGCGATTCCGCCCGCCCTTGCCGGGCAGGACGTTCTCGCGTGCGCGATGACCGGGAGTGGTAAGACCGCGGCCTTTCTCCTGCCCATCCTGCAACGCCTGATCGGTCGGCCCCGCGGTGTCACCCGCGCGCTCGTGCTCACGCCCACGCGCGAGCTCGCGGCCCAGATCCTCGAGGATCTGAACGATCTCGCGGTGCACACGCCGATCACCGCTGCCTCCGTCATCGGCGGCGTTGGCATGGGCCCGCAGGAGCACGCCTTCCGGAGCGGAGCCGACGTGGTCATCGCGACGCCGGGCCGCTTGCTCGACCATTTCCGGTTTCCGTACGCCAAGCTCGCCGGGCTCGAGATCCTGGTGCTCGACGAAGCCGACCGGATGCTCGACATGGGCTTTCTGCCGGAGATCCGGAAGATCCTGCGGCACCTGCCGCCGCCCAAGCGGCGACAGACGCTCTTCTTCAGCGCCACGATGCCCGATCCGATCCTCGCGCTCACCCGCGAAATGCTGCGCGACCCCGCCAGCATCAACCTCGAGCGGCGGCCGGCACCGGCGGTGGGCATCACCCACGCGGTCTATCCGGTTCCCCAGGAGCTGAAGCCGGCGCTCTTCCTCGCCCTGCTGCAGCGCGGGGAGATGCGCGAGGCGCTCGTCTTCACCCGCACCAAGCACCGGGCCGATCGGCTGGCGAAGAACCTGGTGCAGCACGGCATCCTGGCCGAGCGAATCCACGGGAACCGCTCGCAGGCGCAGCGGACTCAGGCGCTGGCGGGCTTCAAGAGTGGGAAGTACCGGGTCCTGGTCGCGACCGACATCGCCGCGCGGGGCATCGATATCGTGGAGCTTGGTCACGTGGTGAACTTCGACGTCCCGGTGGTGCCCGACGATTACATCCATCGGGTCGGCCGCACGGCCCGAGCGGAGGCCGTGGGCGACGCCTTCACCTTCGTGGCGCCAGAGGAAGAGGATGATCTCCGGAGAATCGAGCGGGCGATCGGGAAGCGCCTGCCGCGGGTTGTGGTCCCCGATTTCGATTACGGCGCGCGGGCTGGGGCACGCCTCGAGATACCGATTGCGGACCGCATCGCCGCGATTCGCAGGAAAAAGGCGGAGGACCGGGCTCGGTCCGAGGCCAAGACCCGACGCCGGGTAGGGGATCAGGGCGCCCGGTTTCGGGGCCCGAGGTAGCGGAGACGCGCCGTATCCGCGTGGAAGAACACCCGGTGAATGCGGCCATCCGCAACCCCGAGCAATAGGGCCGCGAACGGCGCGCCCTTATCGTAGAAGACCACCCCCGGTTGGCCATTGAGCTCGTGGATTTCGGCGCCCAGGTCCGAGTTGCGCGCGGTGGCCACGACGAAAGCAGCGATTCCCTCGGCCCCGCGGAGCGGCACCGGAAGGTTACGAATGCTCCCGGCACGCCTGCCTTCGGGCCCGCCATCGGTGATCAGCACCGCATCGTCCGCCAGCATCGTGATCAGCGCGTCGAGGTCCCCCGCGTATGCAGCCTCCGTGAACGCCGCGAGAAGCCGCCGGTGCACCTCCGGCGAGGCGGAGAACAAGCGCTTCTCCGTCGCCACGTTCCGCCGGGCGCGCTCGAGGAGCTTGCGGCAGGCCGCCTCGCTCTTGCCGACCAGCGCCGCGATCTCGGCATACTCGAAGTCGAACACGTCGCGTAGCAGCAGCACCGCGCGCTCGGCGGGCGTCAGGCGCTGGAGCACCACCATGAACGCCATCGAGACCTGGTCCAGCATCTCCACTCGGCCGATGCCGCCTTCGTCGAGATCGACCGGCTCGGGAAGGCGATCGCTGCGGCTCTCCTCGCGACGCGCCTTGGCGGAATCGAGCTCGTTCAGGCACAGGCGCGTCACCAGCGTCACCAGGTAGGCGCGGGGAGAGTCCACGTCCACGTGCCTGCCGTCCCAGCGGAGCCACGCCTCCTGCACCATGTCCTCCGCGCGCGCGAGGTCGCCGAGCATGCGGTAGGCGTGCGCGACCAGCAGCCCCCGGTGCGATTCGAAGGCCGCGAGATCGGCGGCCGTGGAGCGGGTCGTCATGGTCCCAATCCGACTACCTCGTTGACATGGGCTCGGCGCTCCACGGCGTCCAGCATGAACGTCGCGACCGATCGGAACGACATTGCCCGGCTTCCCGGCGGCAGTGCGTCGCGCATCGCGCGGAAGCTCGTCTCCGGCGTCCGGGTCAGGCGAGGCGGCCGCGCAATGGTCCAGGCCAGGCCGTCCCCCTGTACCACGCTCTCCATGCCGCGGAGGTCGCGGGCGTGGTGCTTCGTGAGCCACCGGAAGAAGGCAAAGTAGAGACCCTTCTCCGGGAAGAGCACGGCAGCGGAGACAATGACGATCCGGGCGACGCCGCCGGCGGTCATGGCCTGCACCGTCGCGCGTGCAATGTCAGTGAGCAGCGTGCTCGGCCGGAGCGCCTCCCGCGGATGCGGTCCGATCGCCGACAGTACCGCATCGTGGCCGGGGAGTGCCGCCGCAATGCTCGCCGCGTCGTGCGGATCGCCCCGGACGATCGTCAGCGATTTGGCGGGGGTGAGCTTCTGGGGGGATCGGACGAAAGCCGTGATCTGGTGGCCTCGCGCGAGCGCGAGGCTGACGATCTCCGAGCCGGTCTTTCCGTTGGCGCCGATTACGAACAGTCTCATGCCGCTAAGACCGGATAGCCCGCCGGCCTGTGACAGGCCTGAAACCATCCCCTGCGTTCCCAGGCTAAGGCAGTCAAGCATCCTACGCTTGTGCGCCGGCGACGAGAGTCGCGATTACGGCGCCGGCGTTGGTGCGGCCTTTGATCGCCTTACGTCCGCTGTCCTGGAACTCGATCCAGCCTTCATTGAAGCCGTCGAGCATCCGTATGCGGGGTGCGGGGTTCCTCATGCCCTGCGAGCGGAACAGCTCATCCCATGACTCGCGGGGCACCGGCACCGCACGCACCGGCCGTCCGATGATGCTCGCGAACGCGTCGGCGAGGTTGTTCGGCGTTACCCGACAGGGACCCTCCAGCTCGACGACGCGTATGCCAGTCCAGTCCTCCTGAATGAGGTCGGCCGCCACGCGCCCAACGTCCTTCGCGGCAACCATCGGCAATGCCTTGTCCGTTGGCAGCAGGAAGCTGTGGATGAGACCCGTCTCGCGTGCCGACGCCACGTCCCACTCGCCATTGTCGATGAACCATGCGGGGCGCAGGATCGTAAGCGGCAGCGGAAGCTCGCGCAGGGCTGCTTCCATCATCGTGCGCTGCGAGAGCAGGTTGTCCTGAACGGCGTCCGCCCCGATCGTCGACAGGCAAAGAGCCTTCGCGGGCTTGGCGGCTGTCAGCGCCGCCACAACGCTGTCGATCACCGCCTGCGCCTCCGGATAGCCGGGTTCAGGATCGAACTCCGACGGCGGCAGGATGAACACCGCTGTCGCGCCTCTGAACGCGTCTGCCAGCGCCGATGCGTCCTGCATCTCGGCGAGAGCGAGCTCGCAACCGAGCGCGGCCCACTCTTGACCTTTCCTCGCGTCACGCACGATAGCGCGGACCGGCTCGCCAGCGGCGAGCAACGTGCGAGCGAGCTCGCCGCCGACCTTACCAGTGATGCCCGTGATTGCGTACATAGTCATTGCAGCCATACCCTGCTCATGTCAGTTGTCCTTTCCACGACGCACCTCCGACGAGTCTCCCGCCGCGTGAACTCCGCTCGGCCGGCAAAGAAGCTAGAAAAGCGGACCCCCGGCAACGTAGAACGATGGTCCGGAGTTCTTGCCTGATTGTCCACGGCCGGTCTTTCCAGGGGTTCCCGGCACCGGTCCCGGCCGCTATGATCGGTCACGCAAGGAGAGGCTGTTGGTGCGGAAGTCCCAGAGGGGAGAGTCGCCTGTACGCCTGGGGAGATTGTCCGTGACTGAACCAAATGAGTTGGCCGAGCTTATTGCCCGATACGCCACGTCGGATGGGGTGCATCCAACCCCGCATCCGCGGCTGTTCTTGATCCGGTTGTCCCAGCCCACCTTACCACAGCATGCGGTCCACGAGCCGGCGCTCTGCATCATTGCGCAGGGACGCAAGCAGGTCACCATCGGGTCCAAGGTCTACGTCTACGACCCGAGCAACTATTTCGTGGTATCAGTGGACGTGCCGGTCACCGGGCGGGTGGTCGAGGCGACGCCCGAACGCCCCTATCTCTGTTTCCGGCTCGACCTGGACACGTCCCTGCTCGGCGCCATGATCCTCGACTGCGCACGCCACTTCGATCTGCGCGAGGCCTTGCCTGGGGTCACGATGAGCAGTATTACCGCCGAGCTTCTCGATGCAGCCGTTCGCCTGCTGCGTCTGCTGGCGACCCCCCGCGACTTTCCGGCGCTGGCAGCGCTGAGCGAGCGTGAGATTCTCTACCGGCTGTTGGGCGGTGAACAGGGGGGTACCATCCGCCAGATTGCCCTGGCTGACAGCAACGCCCGCCGAGTCGGCCGGGCAATTCAGTGGATTCGGCTCAATTATCGCGAAGAGTTGCGGATCGAGGCCCTTGCCGCGGTGGCCGCGATGAGCCGGTCCGCCCTGCATGCCCAATTCAAGACGGTCACGGCGATGAGTCCGCTCCAGTATCAGAAGCAGCTCCGCCTCCAAGAGGCACGGCGGCTCATGATGGGAGGCGCGATGGACGCGGCCCAGGCGGCGTACCAGGTCGGCTACGAAAGCCCGTCGCAGTTCAGCCGGGAATACCGGCGGTTGTTCGGCAACCCGCCGGCCCGCGATGTCGCACGTCTACGCGACATCGTGGGCGTGAAGGATTTCCGAGGCCTCGCCGTGGGGGCATGAGACCGACTGGTTCAAACCCCCACATCCTCCATACGGGTCGACCGCACCGAGGAGGTTTGGGTATCCAACTTTCGTCATGGATTCCCCCCATTGGTGGCTTGGCTGATCACGGTTTCCAGCTCTTCGGGGGCGCGCCGGCGACATTCCTTCTTGAGGTCTTCGATATCTTCCGCCAGGAAAGTCCCAAGAAGGGAATCATGCGTGATCTCAAAGGCCGGCAGCTCCTTCTTGGAGGCCGTATTCGAGTACAGCGCCAGGATCGCGCGCTCGTCAAACTTGTAGAACGAGTACGTGGGATATCGCCCGAAGAGCCAGACCTCCGTCGGCTTCTTGAAGCCTCGGGCCAACCGGGCAAAGTACCGATACGCGTCGGCAACCAGGCCGGGAATCTGGGGGCCGTCCTCGAAGTGCTTGCCTAACGAGAACATGAGCTCGTGATTCTCGAGATCAGGCAGGAAAAGCTCGAGGTTTGCCTTGTCCCGGGCGAGAAACGCCTTGACTGCGGTGTCATGGTTCTCGCGCCAGCGGCGGGAATGGATGAAATACAAGGTCATCTGGTTGGACGAACGGATCAGCTCGTCGAACCGCTGGACGAATGCGGCAAAGGGAGCTACGCGGACAATGCCGGGCAGCGCATCGGACCCCGAGGTCATTGGCGCTAGCATCCTGCATTTCCGGCCATTCGTCAAGGATCGACCTTGATAGACCGGCAGCGGTCCTCCCGTCAAGGCAGACGCTCCGGCTGGTGTGGCGGCTGACCGATGGGCCAAAGCAGGGAAACAAGCCCGCTGCCTGCGTCTCACCCCCAGCTAAAGCCTCGGACGAAATCTACAGGTCGGGCGCGAGCGGCTCCTCACCCAACTCGATACCCCGATTAGTGTCGCGAGCCCACTGCTGATGTCGCCGCTCCTCGGGCTCGTCCGACTGATCGCTGCACACGGCCAGGATCTCGACCAGCACGTGGTCGCGACGAAGGGTGGCCGGGGAGTGCCGCTGCAATGCTCGCCGCGTCGTGCGGATCGCCCCGGACGATCGCCAGCGATTTGGCGGGGCTGAGCTTCTGGGGGGATCGGGCGAAGGCTGTGACCTGGTGGCATCGCGCGAGCGCGAGGCTGACGATCTCCGAGCCGCTCTGTTCGCTGTCAGGTCCGCTGGAACCCCTTCCGGGGGATGTTCACCCAGCTCGCCGCGCGACCCCGCCAGGTGATCAGGGCCACCAGCCGCCACCACACCTGTAGCTGTCGCAGCCCGACGCCCTCGAGCACCGCGGCCATCACCAGCTTCGCGAGCTGCGCCAGATCACGGTACCGCCTGAAAGAGAGCTCCTCCAGCACCAGGCCCAGAAGGGAGAGCACCAGGCCGTAGATCACAGAGGCGATGAGAAAGAGCAGGAACAGCCGCCAGTCCACCAGCCCCAGCGCCCACCCGAACGGCAGGATCACGAACCCCGCCGTCTCCACCAGCGGGGCCAGGTATTCGAACAACATGTAGTAAGGCATCGCGACGAGCCCGATCCGCCCGTAGCGCGGGTTGCCGAGCATCGCCCGATTGTGCTCCAGGGTCTCGCCCAGGCCCCGGTGCCACCGCTCCCGCTGGCTGCGGAGCTGGCCGAGCGTCTCAGGACACTCGGTCCAGCACACGGGGTCCGGCACGAAGCTCACCCGGCAGGGCCGCCCCGCCTCCCTGCGCTGCCGGTGCATTCGCACGATTACATCGATGTCCTCGCCCACGGTGTCCCGCCGGAACCCCCCTATCTCGACCAGCACGTCCTTGCGGAAGATCCCGAACGCCCCGGACACGATCATCAGCGACTGGAGCTCGCTCCAGCCGACCCGCCCGAACAGGAAGCCGCGGAGATACTCGACGATCTGCGCTCGGGCCAGGAAGCTGCTCGGCACACCCACCTGCACCGCGCGGGTCCCCTCCAGGCGGCAGCCGTTCGCGATCCGAACAGTCCCGCCCGCCGCCACCGTATCCCTCGAGTGTGGCAGGATCGCGTGCATCATCGCCAGGACCGCGTCGTCCTCGATGATGGTATCCCCGTCGATCACGGTCACGTAGGGCGCCGATGCGAGATTGATTCCGGCGTTGATCGCGTCGGCCTTGCGCCCGTTCTCCTTATCCAGCACCCAGAGGCGGGGGCACGCGGGACTCCAGTAGATCCCCCGTACCGGCTTGCACTTGAGCTGTTGCCAGTAGACCCTGGGCGTGCGGCGGAGCCCGAACTCCCCGATCAGCAGCGCGAGGGTGTCGTCGGTCGACCCGTCGTTGACCACCACGATCTCGAGCCGCACATATCGGAGCGCCAGCAGCGAGCGGATCGTCTCGACGATCGTGGGTCCCTCGTTGTGCGCCGGCACGACCACCGAGACGGGTGGCGCGAGATCTGATTCCTGGATCTCCCGGAAGTCCTCCAGCCGGATGGCGCGAACCCGCTGGCGCACCTTGCGGAATGCGACCAGCAGCAAGACGAGCTGGATCGTGTTGAAGAGCGCGAAGTAACCGGTGATGACGAGCGAAAAGAGCAGGAACTCGTCACCCAGCAGGGCCGTGAGCGAGCTCATCAAGTGGCCCCCGCGAGCGCGCTGGTGAAGAGCATCTGGTTAGCCATGTCGCGGACGAACGGGTTCGGGTCGGCCAGCCGCCGCTGCAACGCGTCTTGCCCCGCCTGGCCCAGCGTCGCGAGGGCCTGCCCCGCGTGATGCCGGACCCAATAGGCCCGGTCCCCCATTGCCCGCTCGAGCCGGGGGATCGCCCGTCGGTCTCCCAAGTGGCCGAGCGACCGGGCGGCGAGCGCGCGGGTAGGCCACGCCGGGTCGTCCATCGCCGCGAGGCAGACGTCGACCGACGCCTCATCCGCCGGGATGCGCCCGAGTGCCCGGACCGCCTCGACCCGCACCTCGGGATCGTCGTAGCGCGCGAGGGCGCGCACCAGCGCGGGGTCCTCTGCCAGGCCGAGCTGCGCCGTGACCTGGAGCAGCCCCTTCGTCATCGCCGGCGAGGTCGAGGCTCGGAGCAGAGCGTCGATTCGCGGGACGCTCCCGGGCCCCATTCTGCTCAGCGCCATGATCGCCAGCAGGTCGGTCCAGCTCGCGGTGGCGTCCAGCGCGGCGACGATCCGGTCCAGCGCCCCGACGGCGCGGAGATCGCCCAGCGCCGCGATGGCTCGTTGGCGAACCACCGGATCGGGATCCTCGAGCCGCTCGACCAGCCCGGGAATGGCCCGCCGGCAACCCAGTCGGCCGAGCATCCGACAGGCATCGGCGCGCCGCCCCCAGCTCCAATGCCGCAGGTTGGCCACCTCGCGATCCAGGATGCTCGAGTGCTCCAGCCCGCTCCGCACCCGCTCGACCGCCTCCGCCTCCAGCTCGGGTAGGATCCGGAGGCAGACCCGGAACAGCACGGCCCGGTCGTCACCGCGCAGTCGGGACAGCTGGGCGATCTCTTCGGGAGCCGGCCCACGCCGCGCCCACTCGAGCAAGGTCTGCTCGAGCCCCTGCTCCAGGTGGAGCGCCCGTTCCAATCGGCGGGCGTGGATGCGGTTGAGGAGAAAGAGCGAGAGGACGAGTAGCGCCGCCGCGGCAAGCAGCGAAACCAGCAGACCCACTTCCCAGCCCGCGTCCCAGTTCACCATCTTCGCACCAACCCCAGGCCGTAGGAATCCTGCGTGGCCCCGTCAGAGCGGCCCTGGTGGGCGTAGAAGAGCGCGAGCCCGAGCCACGGCGTCACAAACTGACGCCAGCCGAGCCCGACCGCGTGGGCGCTGAATCCGCCGATCGCGTCTCGCGCGGGGAGCGCAAATGACTCGCCGCCCGCCGCCGCGAAGGCCTGGATAAGATTGTTCCTGCCGTAGAGGTATCCCACCGAGACCGAACCGGCGTGGTTGCCGACCGCCTCCGCCGCCGCGCTGAAGCCGGTGCTGGAGTACGCGTACCGGCCGGACAGCATCCAGTGCGGCCCGGCGTAGAGCTCGAGCCGGGGACTGATCCGGTGCACATTGGCGTCGGCGAAGTCGAGGAACGTGTAGTCGGCGTAGAGCACGAGCCCCGCGCGCAGCTTGTGAGCGAGCCCGATACCATAGCTCTGCCGTGGCAGAACCTCCGCCCCGGGCGCCACGTACACCGACCATCGCAGCTCAGTCGAGCGCAACAAGCGATGGGCCACTTCGCCGCCCACGCGGACTTCGGTCCGGGCGAACTTCTCCTGCACTGTGGCCGTGGCGCGCCATCGCAGGCCGCCCGTGGGACGAGCCTCGAGGGAGGCGGTGCCGCCGTTGCTCGCGGCGGCGCCGGACAGCTGGTCGCCGTAATACTCCAGTCCCATCTCCCAGCGCGAGGCCGGCACGACTCGGCGGAGCGCCGCTCTTGCGTCGGCATGCCCGGAGTCGGCGCGGAGGGCCTGGTGGAAGTAGCGCGTGGCGCCGCGCGGATCGCCCTCGGTCTCACGCACGCGGCCCAGCCGATAAAGGACGTCGGCGTCTCCCGGATGGGTCCGGTCGAGCGCCTCGAGGTCGGCCTCGGCCGCGTCGTGGCGGCCTAGCCAGAGCCGGACGTCGGCCAGCCCGATGCGGCTGTCGTAGTCCTCGGGTCGGTCCTGAAGCAACGCCACGAAGAGCGACTCGGCGGTCTCGAGGTGGCCAGTCCAGCCCTCGAGTTTGGCCAGCCAGAACCGGTCCATGAAGTCGGGGGTGGCATCAGCGGCGAGCGCACGGTAGAGGTCGAGAGCGTCATCGAGCCGGCGCTCTCCGCGCAGCGCTTCGGCGCGTTGCTGCAGCGCGTGGATGCTGTCGGCCGGCGCTTGGGCCGCGACCGAGCGGTCACGCGTGGACAGGAGCGCGACCGCGACGAGCAGGGTCGCGAACCGGCGGCCGCGACGGCGCCCGCCATCGGCCGAGTGAGCGGCTGGGAATGTGGATCGAGGCTGAACGGTCGCCATCCCGCTTCTGGGGGAGCCCCCACGACGGTCGGGTTGCCGGCATCACTCGCGGAAGTACGGTTAACATCGGCTGAACGAGCAAAAAGCGAGGCCTGCCAAGGACGTATGCGGGTGCGAGCGCTGGAAGAGCAAAGGGCGTGCCCGGGGTGGCGGAGGTGGCCCGAGGCACCACGGCGACCGCGCCCGCGCAGAGGCGAATCGCCTGAAACCACCCCCTGCTCCCAGCGTAATGATTGATGAGCGTACCTGCCGAAAACATCACCCGCCGTAAAAAACTGAAACGTTGCCGGAGGACCCCATGCCCCGCGCGTTGCCCTCGCCCACCGCCATCCTCGCTGCCTGCGGCCTGCTCACCACCCTCACTGGCTGCAGCTCGACCAAATCCGCTCCCGAAGCGGCCGGCGCAAGCACGCCGGCGGCCGGCGCCGCGACCGAGACCGCCGCCGGCACCGGTGCATCGTCCAAGACCGTCGCCCTCACGACCAGCTCCGCCGAGGCGCGCGATCTCTACCTCAAGGGACGCACGCTGGCGGAGCAGCTCCGGTTCCACGACGGGCGCGAGCTGTTCGAGCAAGCCGCCGCCAAGGACCCCTCTTTCGCCATGGCTCACTACCAGCTCGCCGTCACTTCGGCGACCGCGAAGGACTTCTTCACCCACGAGAAGGAGGCGGTGGCGCTGGCGGACAAGGCGTCCGAGGGGGAGCGGCTGATGATCCGGATTCTGGAAGCCAACGGCAACGCCAAGCCGAAGGAGGCGCTGGAGTACTCGGAGGAGCTGGTCACCAAGTTTCCCGGCGACGAGCGGGCCCACTTCCTACTGGGCACCGCCTACTTTGGCCGGCAGGATTACGACCGGGCGATCGCGGAGCTCCAGAAATCCATTTCGATCAACCCCACGTTCTCCGGAGCCTACAACCTGCTCGGCTACGGCTACCGGCAGGTCGAGAAGTACGACGACGCCGAGCAGGCGTTCAAGAAGTACATCGAGCTCATCCCCAACGACCCCAACCCGTACGACTCCTACGCCGAGCTGCTGATGAAGACGGGGCGGTTCGACGAGTCGATCGCGCAATACCGGAAGGCGCTGTCGCTCGATCCGCATTTCGGGAACTCGCACATCGGGATCGCCACCAATCTGATGCTCCAGGGCAAGCACGACGACGCGGCGGCCGAAGCCCAGAAGTTGTACGACGCGGCGCGCGACGACGGCGACCGGCGGTTTGCTCTGTTTGCCCGATCGGTGATTTACGTGGACGGGGGCCGGACGGCGGCGGCGCTGGCCGAAGCAGAGAAGGAGTATGGCATCGCGGCCGCCCACGGCGACTCGGCCAACATGAGCGCCGACGCGCTCCTCATCGGGAACATCCTGCTCAATGCCGGACGTCCCGCCGAAGCCGCCAAGCGCTTCAAGCAGTCCCTCGAGCTGGTCGAGAAATCCAGCCTCTCGTCGGACGTGAAGGACGACGCGAAGCTCGCGGCCCATTTCAACACCGCCCGGGTGGCGCTCGCCAAGGGCGACCTGGCGACTGCCAAGAAGGAATCGGCGGCCTATGCGAGCGGCGCCGAGGAGCGGCACAACTCCTTCCGGATCCGGGGGGCACACGAGCTGGCCGGCGCCATCGCGCTCAAGGAGAAGAGCT
>DASQPE010000069.1:0-11080 GCA_035644115.1 Gemmatimonadales bacterium | reverse complement strand
CGACCCAGCGAGTCTTGCGGCTGGCCGCGTGCGTGGGCAACGCGTTTGATCTCGGGACCCTGGCGACGGTCAGCGAGGCAAGTCCGGACGATTGCGCCCGTGACCTATGGCCCGCGGTCGAGCAGGGACTGGTCCTCCCGGACGAGCGGTCCTATGGCCTGGCCCCCGACCTCGAGGACGGGCGTCCGGCCGATCAGCGCCACTTCAGGTTCCTCCACGACCGGGTGCAGCAGGCCGCGTACGCGCTGATACCGGAGGCGGCCAAGCTCCAGGCCCACCTGACCGTGGGCCGGCTGCTGCTGGCCCGGGGGGGCCACGATTCCGCGGGCCTGGAGTCGCTGTTCGACGTGGTGAACCACCTCAACCACGCCGCCGCGCTGATAGACGACCCCGCCGAACGGCTCCGGCTCGCGGAGCTCAACCTCGCGGCCGGTGGCCGGGCCAAGGCGTCAGCGGCGTTTCCCAGCGCGTTCGGGTACTTCGCCGCCGGAAGCACGCTGCTGGCGCCGGATGCCTGGGAGCGTCACCACGAGCTAGCGTTCGCCCTGCTCCTGGAGCGGGCGGAGGCGGAGTACCTGACCGGCCGTCTGGGCGAGGCGGAGCGCTCGTACGCGACGCTGCTGGAGCGGGCCGTCACCCCGCTCGAGAGTGCGGACGCCTACCTCCTGATGATGATCCAGTACGAGACCACGGCCCGATATCATGACGCGATCCCGGCCGGCATGGCCGGCCTTCGGCTGCTCGGCCTCGAGCTGCCGGAAAGCGCGGCCGAGCAGCAGGCCGCGCTCGAGCCGGAGATGGCCGCGATTCGGGACCGGCTGGGAGGACGCCCGGTCGCCGCCATCCTGGAGCTGCCGCGGCTCAAGGACCCCGCGATCCAGAAGGCGATCAAGCTGCTCACGATCCTGTGGACGCCGGCCTACATCTCGGGCCAGACCGCCCTCAGCGATCTGACCGCCGCCCGCATGGTGACCCTGTCCCTGGAGCACGGCAACTGCGAGGAGTCCGCGTACGGCTACGTCGCCTTCGCGAAGACGGTCGGTTGGCGCCTCGGCGACTACGCGTTGGGCTACGACTTCGGTCAACTCGGGATTGCGCTGAACGAGCGCCTGGCCGACCTCCGGCTGCGCGCGCGGGTCCACCATCGCTACGCCGCGCTGGTGAATCCGTGGCGCCGGCCCTTCGCGACCTGTATCCCGCATGCGCGCGAAGCCGTGCGCGCCGGGCTGGAGAGCGGCGACCTCATGATCGCCGCGTACGGGCAGTTCCAGCAGAGCTGGTGGGCGATGCACATCGAGCCGCAGCTGGCCGGCTTTCTCGAGAATCACGAGCCGACCGTGGAATTCCTCGGCCGCATGCGGGCAACCGCCTATGCCGAGGTGCAGAAGATGATCCTGCACTGGGCCGTCGCGCTGCAGGGCCGGACTGAGTCGCCCACGAGCCTTACCGGCCCGGGCTTCGACGAAAAGGCCTACCTCGCCGCGTACGGGAACAAGGGCATCTTCGGAAGCTGGTACGTCACGCTCAAGCTCGAGCTACTCAACACCTTTGGCCAGATTGACGAAGCCCGCGCCGCGGCGCGCGCCTGGGAGCCGATCGCAGAGGTCTTCTACAGCTCGATCTGGCCGGCCATGTTCGCCTTCCGGCACGTGCTCGCCATTTGCGCGTGGCTGCCGCAGGCCCCGGCCGACGAGCGTCCCGAAGCGGAGACCAAGCTCGACCAGCTTGCCAACCGGCTAGCGCTGTGGGCCGACAACGCACCGGAGAACTTCCGCCACCTCTACCTGCTGGCCTCGGCCGAGATCGCGCGGGTGCGCGGGCAAGCCGCCCTGGCGTTTGAACGCTACGAGGCCGCGCTAGAGGAGGCCCAGACGCAGGCGTCGCCCCGGCACCGGGCGCTGGTCAACGAGCTGTACGCCGAGTTCTGGCTAGGACGGCACCAGCCGGTGGTGGCCGGGGTGTTCCTTCGCGAGGCCTGGTACGGCTACCAGCAGTGGGGCGCCCTTGCCAAGGTGGCCGATCTCGAGCGGCGCCACGGTGACGTGCTCGGGCCTCGCTCGGTACCAAGTGAGCCGGGCCTGCGCCCGGCCCAAACGACCCACACCCAGGACAGCGCCCTCGCTCTGCACACCGTCATCAAGGTGGCGCAGGCCTTGGCCGGCGAGATCGATCTCGAGCGGCTGCTCGGCCGCCTCATGCGGGTCGCCATCGAGCATGCGGGGGCGGAGCGGGGACAGTTCATACTGGAGCACGACGGCGCTCCCGCGCTGCACGTCACTGGTACGACGGACGCGGTGGCGGTCCTGATCGACGGCGGTACGCCGCTGGGCGAGACCCGGAGCCTTCCCCTCACCCTGATGAACCTGGTGCGCCGAACCAGCGAGACGGTCGTGCTGGCCGACGCGACGAGCGACGGTCAGCTGATCGAGGATGCGTACATCCGGCGGGAGCAACCGCGATCGGTGATCTGCACCCCGGTGGTAAACCAGGGGCGCCTGATCGGTGCGCTGTACTTGGAGAACAACCTTGCCTCCGGGGTCTTCACCGCCGACCGCGCGGAGGTATTGCAGGTCATCGCAGCCCAAGCCGCGATCGCGATCGAGAACGCCAGGCTGTTCGGCGAGATCCAGCGCCTCAAGGATCGCCTGCAGGCGGAAAACGTCCATCTCATCGAGGAGATAAGGAGCCAGCAGGGCTTCGAGGAGATCGTGGGACGCACTCCGGCACTTAAGCGGGTGCTGAGCCAGATCGAGCAGGTTGCCCAGACCGACGCGACGGTCCTCATCACCGGCGAGACCGGCACGGGCAAGGAACTGGTGGCCAAGGCCATCCACAACCACAGCCGCCGCCACGATCGTCCGCTCGTCAGCGTCAACTGCGGAGCCATCTCGCCCGGACTGGTCGAGAGCGAGCTGTTCGGGCACGAAAAGGGAGCCTTCACCGGCGCGTTGAGCCGGAAGGTCGGCCGCTTCGAGTTGGCGGACGGAGGAACCATCTTCCTGGACGAGATCGGCGACCTACAGCTCGACCTCCAGGTGAAATTGCTCCGGGTGCTGCAGGAAGGGGAAATCGAGCGGGTGGGCGGAACCCGTACCATCAAGGTGAACGCGCGGGTCATCGCGGCAACCCACCAGAGCATCCAGAAGGCCGTGGAGGAGGGCCGCTTTCGTGCCGATCTCTACTATCGGTTGAACGTCTTCCCTATCTACGTCCCGGCCCTCCGGGAGCGCCAGGAAGACATCCCGGATCTGGTACGTCATTTCGTTCTGAAGTACGCGGCGCGGCTGGGACGGTCCATCGAGAGCATTCCGAAGCACACCCTCGCCACGCTCACAGCCTACAGCTGGCCCGGTAATATCCGGGAGCTGGCCAATATCATCGAGCGTTCCGTCATCGTGAGTCAGGGATCCACACTCGAGCTCGGCGACTGGATAACCTCGCAAACCCGTCCGCCCACCGCCATTGCCGGGCGGACCCTGCAGGACGCGGAGCGGGCTCATATCCTCGCGGCGCTGGAGAAGACGAGCTGGCGGGTGAGTGGGCCCGCCGGCGCCGCCGTTGAGCTCGGTCTCAGGCCCACGACACTGGAGTCCCGCATGAAGAAGCTGGGGATCGCCCGCCCCAGGTAGGTCCCATTATTTCGGGTTCTCCCGATATTTCGTGACGACGGCTATGGGAGCCGAGCTCGGTACCCCCAGTAGGAACCATCCAACACAGTTCCCAACAGCCACTTGCACGCCCCAGGACAGCAGGGCCGGACCGGTACGGATCCTGCCTTTTGATCGCGTACCGGCAAGGCAAATGATGCTTCGACTCATGGCTATAAAGAACGACGCCGACGTAACGCTTCGCGTCGAAGGCGAGTTAGTAGCCGACTGGGTCGCCCTCATGGAGGAAGAATGTCAGCGCCTGCGCACGACCTCCAAGACTCTGTTCCTGGACCTGAGCGGCGTGACCTACGTCGACGTCCACGCGGTTCAGCGGCTGCGGGCTCTCGCGAGCGCCGGGGTGGCACTGGTCCGATGCCCGCCGCTGATCCGACTGATGCTGGCGGACGATTGACGCCGGTGGCCATTCCGGCGCTTCCTTCGATTGCCGCCAACGAGCGTTCAATCGCCCCCGAGGCGGTAGGTGCGACCTTCGAGGACTTGCTCGCCGGCGTCGTGGGTACGGCCTATCGGCTAGCCCTCAGCCTTACCGGTCAACCGGGTGCGGCGGGGGCGCTGGTAGAGGAGGCGGCGTTGCAGGCCCTCCGCGCACCCAAGGGCCTCAGGCCGGACGTCGACTTCAGGGGATGGTTTCACGGGGTAGTGACCGATGTCTTCTTGACCCGCTGCCCGGAGCCCGATCCCGCCGCTGCCGCCCCGGCTCTCGACGGCACCACCGGGGAGATCGTGCGGGCGATCCGGGCCTTGCCGATCGAGCTGCGTGTCGTCACCGCGATCTATTTCACCGAAGACCTTCGCTACGAGCAAATCGGCGCGGTGCTGGATCTCCCGGTCGCCACCGTGCGCTCGCGTCTCCATCGTGGTCGGAGGTCCGTGATGCGGGCGCTCCGGGCCATCCCTGGGGAGCGCCTTGGCGCCCAGTAGCTGGTCTCCATGTCCGGCATACGGGCCCGTGCAGCCCCTCGCGTCCCTGGCCCCTAATCGGGCGGGGGTCCGCCGCCAACCGGCGCCGGGGTCAGCAACCACCCGCCACCGATCCCGCTGGACCCGCAGGCTAACCCGGGACGCCTGACAGCGTTCGGCCCCACCCATCCCCAGCCACCCCCTCGCGCGCCTGGCGTCCTTGGCACTCCAAGACCCTGGCTGATTGACAGTTGGCCCGGTGCGCGGTATAGTCTAGCCCCACGTTCCAATTCAGTCGGTAGCGCCCCATCGCCAGGCGAGCAGCGGGGCCTACCAATGCAGGACGCCCAGTCGGGTTCAACGGGCGTGGGATGGTCAGAGCGCGGCACCGCTTCACCGAGCGTGCATCCGTGCCGATGTCCAAAAACCGCGGTGCCATCTGCACGCGTCAGGTGCGTCGGCACGCTTCTCCATCTCGACACAATCGTTGGGCGGCGGTCTTGCCGAGGGTTGTAATGGGAGTCTTCCCGCTCGCTGCCACGATGGGAGACAGGATGGGCCCGAATTGGGCTCGGCCGGGATGGTGGCGTGGCCGCGTCTCACACTCGCGCCGCCCCGCTCCGCTTTTCTCCACCACCAGCCTCACCCAGTCGATTTCGACGCATGCCGCCGCACGCCGGCCCCATCTGGCGCTCCGGCGTTTTGTCGGGTACATCCAACGAATCCGGTTGCCGCGTACCCCCATTGGAAGCCCGCGGCAGGGCGCGCGTCTGGTGGCGAGCACGATTGAGCGCGGTCCCCCTGGGGCCCGCGCGTGAATTCACCCCCGGCGGGGCGAGCGGCCCGACTCAGTCGCTCGTTCCACCTCAGGGCATCGACGGCAACACCACGGAAGGTGTAGGTCGCAGTAGAATCACCCTTCATCCTGAGGTCAGTTATGAACCGCTTTACCCGGAAGGTGTTGTCCGGCGTCGCTGCGAGCGTCACGCTCGCGGCCGTCGCCAACGCCCAGGGAGCACGATCGGGGGCATGGACCCTGAACGCGCCCGAGGGCGACTGGTTTATCACCGGGCGTGATTACAGCCTCCAGCGGTTTAGTCCGCTCAAGGAGATCACGACGGCGAATGTGGCAAAGCTCAAGGCTGCGTGGACGTTCTCGACCGGGACGCTCCGCGGTCACGAGGGCAATCCGCTGGTCGTTGGGAACGTGATGTACGTGAACACGTCGTTCCCCAACATCGTCTACGCGCTCGATCTTGCGAAGCCCGGCGCGCCGCAGATCTGGAAGTACGTCCCCAACCAGTCGCCGGATGCGATTCCAATCGCGTGTTGCGACCTGGTGAACCGCGGCACCGCCTATCACCCGAGCGGGAAGATCTTCATCAACGCCCTGCAGGGTGAGCTGATCGCGTTGGACGCGAAGACCGGTAAGGAGCTCTGGAAGGCGAAGCACCCGGATCACTCCGACGCCGGCCCCGAGGCCATTGGCTACAAGCAGGGCGCCACGATTACGGTCGCCCCGATCGTGATCAAGGACCTGGTCATCACCGGCATCTCGGGTGGTGAATTCGGCGTCCGCGGCCGCCTCTCGGCCTTCGACGTCAACAGCGGGCAGCACAAGTGGACGATGTACAGCACCGGCCCCGACAAGGAAGTCGGGATCGAGGGCGATGCCAACGCCAATTACGCCTCCCACAAGGGGAAGGACCTCGGGGTCTCGACCTGGCAGGGCGACGAGTGGAAGCGCGGCGGCGGCACCACCTGGGGCTGGTACTCCTACGACCCCGAGCTGGACAACCTCTACTACAGCGTTGGCAACCCGGGGACCTGGAACCCCGATCAGCGTCCGGGCGACAACAAGTGGTCCATGACCATCTTCGCCCGCAAGCCCGAGACCGGTAAGGTGGTCTGGGCCTACCAGATGACACCGCACGATGAGTGGGACTACGACGGCGTGAACGAGAACGTGCTGTTCGAGAGCGGCGGCAAGAAGCTGCTCGCCCACTTCGACCGTAACGGCATCGGCTACACCATCGACCGGACCAACGGCAAGGTGATCGTCGCCAATGCCTACGGCCCGATCAACTGGGCCGTGAGCAAGGGCACCGGCACCCCGGTCGAGGGTGTGGTCGCCACCGGCGTACCGAAGAAGGATCCCAAGTACGGGACCACCTCGAAGAAGAACACCGAGGGCATCTGCCCCGCGGCGATCGGCTTCAAGGATCAACAGCCTTCGGCGTATTCGCCGGTTACCGGCCTGTTCTACGTGCCGACCAACAACATCTGCATGGACTACGAGGGCGTCGAGGTCAAGTACTCGGCAGGCCAGCCCTACGTGGGCGCCATCGTGCGGATGTTCCCGGGCCCGGGCGGCAATCGTGGCCGCTTCATCGCCTGGGATCCCATGACGGGCACCGTGAAGTGGGAGATCAAGGAGAACCTCGCGGCTTACGGCGGCGCAATGGCGACCGCCGGCGGCTTGGTCTTCTACGGCACGATGGAAGGCTGGCTCAAGGCGGTTGACGCCAAGACCGGCAAGGAACTCTGGAAGTTCAAGACCCCCTCGGGCATCATCGGCAACCCGATGAGCTACGCGGGGCCGGACAAGAAGCAGTACATTGCGGTGTATTCGGGCATCGGTGGCTGGGCCGGCATCGGCGTGGCCGCCGGTATCGGTGCCGAGGATCCGACCGCTGGTCTGGGCGCGCTCGGCGCGTTCGGCGATGCGGGTCAGTTCTCCACCCAGGGTGGGGTGCTGACGGTCTTCTCGCTCTAAGAGGAGGACGCGGGTTGGTGACCGGCGGGTACCTCCGCCGGTCGCTACCTGGGCTAGATTACGATGGACAGCGACGGCGTCGGGGCGCTGACCGCTCCGGCGCCGTTTGCTCAGCAGGGAGGCAAGACCAATGTCATTCCGAAACCGTTGTGGCGACGCGATCGGCAGATTGGTTGTGCTCGCGCTTGCCACTGCCCCACTAGCCGCACAGGAATCGACCCTGCGACCCAACGTCGCCAGGGCCGGTGTGCTGCGGGTCTGTGCCGACCCCGATAACATGCCGGGGTCAAACCAGAAGGGCGAGGGCTACGAGAACAAGATCGCGGACCTGATTGCGAACGAATGGGACTCGAAGGTCCAGTATGCCTGGTGGCCGGTGCGCCGGGGCTTTTTTGCCCGCGCTCTCAACGGCCGCTACTGCGATGTGGCGATGACCGCCCCCGCAGGTCTCGACCAGGCGGCGACTACCAAGCCCTACTTCCGCTCGGCGTACATGATCGTCTACCGGAAAGACAGCGGGCTGAATCTCACGTCGCTGAACGACCCCCAATGGAAAAAGCTCAAGATCGGCGTCAACCTGCTCAATGCGGATGCCGAGAACACCCCTCCAGCCATGGCCCTGGGCGCCCACGGCGTGGTGGGCAACCTGATCGGGTTCCCCACCTTCTTTAGCGAGCAGGGCGACCGACCCGACGACATCATCAAGGCAGTCACCGACAAGCGGGTGGATGCCGCGATCGTTTGGGGCCCCCTGGCCGGCTACTTTGCGAAGCAGTCGTCGGTGCCGCTGGTGTTGAACCCGATTCTGCAGGACAGCGTGAGCGGGATCCCGTTCGCCTTCAGCATCGCCATGGGCGTGCGACGCCGGGACCATGAGCTGCGCGACAGCCTGCAGCAGGTGCTCGACCGGAAGCGCCCCGAGATCGAAGCCATCCTGCGGCAGTACGGCGTGCCGCTGTTCCCCATCCCGGATTCAGGACGGGCGGCCAGCTCCGCGCCCACGGACAGCACGCCGGGCACCCGAGCGAGCGCCCCGAGTCGATAGTTCTCCGTATCACCCGATGTGTTCCAGGCCCCCTACCGCGCGAAAGGACCGTTCGTGAGATGAGCACCTCCTCGACCTCCTGGCATTCCTCCTTGGTTTCCGCGGTGCTCGTCGGATTCGGGATCAGCCTCGGCGCGCGCTCGGCGCACGCTCAGGCCCACGATACGTATCACCCGGCGCCGCTGGACACCATCCCCGTCGAGGCGTATCAGGGTTGGAAGCAGTTCGAGCTCAACTGCTCCCGATGTCATGGGGAGTACGGCGTGGGGACGTCCTTCGCGCCGGCGCTCATCGTCTCGCTCAAGGACGGCGGTACGATCCCGACGAAGGAAATCTTCATCCAGACGGTGTGCGCCGGGCGGCCCGAAAAGGGCATGCCGTCGTGGTGCGCGCTCGGCCTCGAGATGGATAAGATCCAGAACATCTACGCGTACCTGAAGGGTCGAGCCGACGGGAAGATTCACGCCGGCCGCCCGGCGGCGAAAGCGGAATCTGGCAAGTCCAGCAGCTGAGCCCCCAACCACCGAGTACGGGACCGTGCGGGTCGGCGGTCCCGTCGCCTTTGGGGCCCGCCCGCGCTCACGGACCAACCTATGCGCTCACCCCTCGCTGTCCTGATCATCGCGGCACTGAGCCAGGCGACCCTGGCCCCACCGACCGGGGCCGCTCAGGCGCCGCGCCGACTCACGCTCGCGGACGTGCAGGCAAAGCTGAGCGCGGCGACCCAGCAGAGCCCCCCGGACTTCTCGGGAGCCGACCTGAGCGGGCTGGAGTTGAACGGAACGGACTTCCGGCGCGCCAACCTCGCCAAAGCCCGCCTGGTGGGAACCAAGCTCGCCAAGGCCAACTTGTTCAGCTGTGATCTCACCGACGCCGTGGTGAGCGGAGCGGACCTGCGCGGGGCCAATCTCGACGGGACCACCCTGCGCCGGGCCAACCTCCATGAGGCGAACCTGGAAGGCGCCAGTCTTTTCGCAACGATCGTAGAGCAGGCCGACCTCAGTGGCGCCAATCTCACGAAGTCGCGCATCATCGGCTATCTGAAGAACGCGAAGCTCAGCGGCGCCGTGCTGCGCGGGGCCAACATCGGGGCCGACCCCGGCAATCAATCGATGGGTGTCATGCGAGCCGCCTTCGTCGGGGCCGACTTGAGCGGGGCCGATCTCTCCCAGGCCAACCTGTACAAGGCTGACTTCTCCTTTGCCAACCTGAGCGGGGCCAAGCTCGTGGGCGCGGACCTGAGCACCAGCGAGCTGGTGCAGACCGACCTCTCGCGGGCCGACGTGACCGGGGCCAACTTCGCCAAGGCCGATATCAACGGCGCCAATTTCCGGGGTGTGGTCGGCCGTGCGCAGGCCAAGGGACTCGACCAGGCCCGCAACCGTGACAAGGCAATCTTCGATGCACAATAGAATCACGCTCCTGGCCCTGTGCCTGGCCGCCGCCTGTAGCTCGGCCGGCCCAGACCGCAAGGCCGACACGTCCGCCCCGGGTTCGAAGGACTCGACCCCGCAGACGACAGCCACCCCCAAGGGCGCAACCACTGGCGGATCCGGCGGCGAATTGGCTTATGTCACCAACGAGGACTCCCGCGAGCTGAGCGTGGTAGACGCCACCACCGACCGGGTGGTCGCCACGATCGAAGTCGGCACTCGGCCCCGCGGCGTCCACGCCAGCACCGACGGCCGGACCGTATTCGTGGCGCTCAGCGGCTCACCCAAGTGCCCGCCCACGATGCCCGACGAGGAATGCGAGAAGCTTCAAGCCGACAAGAGCAAGGACGGCGTTGCCGTGGTGGACGCGACCACCCGCAAGGTGGTGCGGGTCCTGCCCGGTGGCTCCGACCCCGAGAACTTCGACATCTCGGCCGACGGAAGCCGGCTCTTCGTCTCGAATGAGGACGCCGGAACCGCGTCGGTCGTGGAGATCGCCACGGGCAAGATTCTCTCGACCGTTCCGGTCGGGAAGGAGCCTGAGGGCGTGCGGGTCCAGCCGGACGGCAAGGCGGTCTGGGTGACCGGCGAGACCGCCCACAATGTGACCATCGTCGACGCCGAGACCGGCAAGAGCCTGGGTGCGGTGCAAGTTGGCAAGCGACCCCGGGGAGTCGCATTCACCCCGGACGGGAAGCGCGCCTACGTGACCTGCGAAGTGGATGGCACGGTCTGGGTAATCGACGCGGTGGCCCGCAAGACCGTCGCCACGCTGAAGATGCCCCCCGGCTCCAAACCCATGGGGGTCGCCGTCGCACCCGACGGCCGCCGAGTCTACGCCTCCACCGGTCGGGGCGGCACGGTGGTAGTGATCGACGCCACCACCAATGCGATCGTCGGCACGGTTGCCGTGGGCAAGCGGCCCTGGGGAATTGCGCTCACGCCGGATGGCCGGAAACTCTACACCGCCAACGGCCCGTCCAACGACGTGGCAGTGGTCGACACCCAAACGCTCAAGGTGATCGGCCGCATCCCGGTCGGACAGGTGCCGTGGGGTGTTGCAGTCGCGGCTGCGCCCGGCAAACCTCCCGCCAGCTGACGTAGCGCTGCTCCGCTTGCGCCACCCCCAACAGCGCCGCCGAACACGGGACGGGCGCGAAAGACGCATCGGCCCATGAAGTCCGTGCTCGTCACCGGTTCGTCCGGCCTCATCGGATCGGAAGTGTGCCGGTACTTCGCTCGCGAAGGGTACGTC
>DASQPE010000068.1:0-2563 GCA_035644115.1 Gemmatimonadales bacterium | reverse complement strand
GCTGATCGGCCTGCCGTTCTGGTCGAGCGGCGTCGCGATGCGTTGGGTCGTGCCGCCGATCGGCACGCCGGCAGTGGCGCGCGCGACGTGAAACGAGGTGAACACCGGCCCCCCGGGGTGGTGTAGGGATACAAGTCTGTCCCCGGGTCCCCGCCGGCGCCAGTGGGAAAATCCCGACATCGAGGGGCGGGCGCGTGGGCCCAGAGACGCGAACGCCTCCGGCGAGAGCCGGAGGCGTTCGGCACCCTGCTTCAGAGGAACATCTCCAAAGGCGTCGGGCTCAGGTCAAGGGAGCGGGACGGCTGCTCAATAGCCGATCGGGGGCGTAGACGGGGTTGGCGTAGACGGGGTCGTCGGCGTGGACGGGGTCGGCATAGACGGGGTCGTCGTCGCGGACGTCGACGATGCCAGGACGACGATCGTGCCGGTCATCAACAGGCCGTGAATCGCGCAGTCGTACTGGTAGCTGCCCGGCGTCGTGAACGTGAACTGGTAGGTGTTGCCGGGCCCCTGCATGACCGCGCTACTGGTGAAGCTCGGCGAGCCCATGGATTGAACGCTGTGCGGCAGGGTCTCATTGCTGGCCCACGTCCAGGTCACGGTCCCGTTGACGGCTACGGTGTCCACCGCGGGGTTGGACGAGCCGTTCAGCACGCTCTTGAAGAAGATGTCCCCTAAGGTGACGGCCGCGGTGGCTGGGGCGCTAGGTGGTGTAGTTGGGGTGCTAGGGGCTGGGGTGCTAGGAGCTGGGGTGCTAGGCGTTGCGGTATTCGGCGCAGTGGTCGGATTGTCGTTGCAGGCAGCGAACAGGCTCGCGCCCAGCATGCTGCTCATCAACAGCATCGTCATGTGACGCATCTCGTAATCTCCTGATATGTGGTCTGCAGTGGCCACCCACGTGGCCAACAAGAGCGAAGTTCGCTCGCGCAGCGTTGCTATGATTGGACCCTGCTGCTCCCCTGAACGGGGGCGGGCACCTCGTGCATGGTGTCCTCACGCCGCCACTGCAGCGGCTTCTTCTGCGATCGCGCGACGGCGCGCAGCGCGCTTTCGAAGCACGCCGCGTGGCCGGCGGCGAAGAGACTTCGCTCCTACTATGACGTCACCCAGTTGGGCGTCTTGGCCGCCGGGTCCACCTTGAACCGGATCCACATGCCGGACAATCCATGCCCGGGAACACCGCAGAAGATCCGGAAGCTGCCACTCGCCGGCGCGGTGAAGCGGATGACGTCTTTCCCGCCTTGGGGAAGTCCCTGGGTGACGTCTGTGGTATACGCGCCGGGAACGGCCGGATCTCCGCCGATGTTGGGCATGGGATCTGTGTCGGCGATGAGCTCGGCGCTGTGCGGCGTGCCGTCCAGGTTTACGAAGTTCAGGACGACCGTGCTGCTCGCAGGCACCACCAGGGTTGCCCCGCCGTTGGCGTAGCCATTGAAGTTGAACGGTCCCGCTGCGCCTGGAGCGCCGGCCTCCAGCGCAAAAGTCACGGTCTTCGTGGCGGCGTCGTAGGACAGCCACTTGGACGGCGCGGTCTGCGCCGTCCCGGGGTGCGCCCAGCAAAGACTGCCGAGCGCGAACAGAAGAAATCCCAATCGGTTCATGAGCGGCCTCAGCCTCGCGCGCCGGAGGACTGCGGGGGATACTTCGCGAACAACTTCGCGACGGCGGCATCGATCTGTTGGGTGGCCCGGTCAGGGTTCGTGACCGGCAGGTTCACCACATCGGCGACTTCACCCTGCCACACGACCTGCTTCGTCTTGGCGTCGATCAGGTGGACGACCACCGTGCCGTCGGTGTAGGTCTCGATCTGGTGCTGGACGGTCATGGGCCACGCGACGCCATAGCGCCAGTACCGCCATCCCAAACCGCCACCCCAACCCCAGCCGTCCCGGTAGGTGTATACCTCTTGGTGGGTCTTATCGACCATACCGTAGCCGACATAGAGATCTGCATTCTGGCGATCGGCCACCGTGAGTCCCTTGGCATCGAGCTGAGCTTGGACCGCGTTCCGCACCCGCTGGTCGACCAGCTGCTGCGCGGCAGAATCGGGCGGCATCACCAGCGCGAAGGTCCGGAATTGGGAAAAGCTGGTGGCAGGGCTGTAGTCGGTGCTGACCTGCCGGCCCGCGCACGCGGGGACGGCCAGGATCAGGCCCAAGCCAAAGGCGATCAGTCGCGCTCTCGTCTGCATATGCTCCTCTGGTTCAATGGTCATTGCCGAGGTCACGTGAAGCGTCCCTCGGCGGCCCCCGCGGGCACTCTCGAATGCAGAGGAATTTGGCGTCGCTGCTCCTGTCGGAATTGGACACGGCTGCTCCCCCGGTCAGGTACTGCCCCGGTCTCCCCCGAACGGGGAATTGCCCGCCGGTCCACAAAGCGGTTTCTTCTACCATCCTGGTGGAGAGAACAAGCCGATGGATGGGGACCAAAGCTCCAGCAGTGCCGATGGACGGATTCGCGTCCTCGTGGCCGACGATCACCCGGTCGTTCGGACCGGTCTCGCGGCCGTCCTGGTGCAACAGGCGGACCTGGCGCTGGTGGCGGAGGCCGAGAATGGAGAGCG
>DASQPE010000067.1:0-16980 GCA_035644115.1 Gemmatimonadales bacterium | reverse complement strand
TTTCCCGGGAATCGCCCCGTTGGCGGGCGAGCTCTGCGGCAGCCCAGTCGGAGGCGAATGACTCCGGCGCATCGCGGACCATCGCGGGCAAGTACGTGGCGTCATCCCGCCAGATCGGGTTGCGAGTCACGGTGCGGAGCGCCCCGGCTGCGACGGCCGCGACCAGGCAGGCGTTGGCCAGCCCCGGGGCGGAGGGACGCAGCGCGTTCCAGCCCCACGCCAGCAGGAGCACGACGCCCACCGAGGCCAGATACAGCGTTCGCTCAGCCAAAAGAATCCCAGTCGGGACGAGCAGGTTCGCTACGATGAACACGGTCGCTGCAATCCAACCCAAGGCGAGTGTCACCACGGGGGCCCGGCGGCGGGCAACCCATGCCATCGCCACGCCGGCCGCGAGAACCGCCGCGCCGGCAACCCCTGCCACCGTCAGCTCCGTGGTCGGGATTATGGAGTTTGGGGAGTACTCAGCCGAGAGTCGGGCTGGAAAGATGAAGAGTCGCAGGTACTGCAGCACGATGGGCAGCATGACCATCGTTCGCACGGGGAGGCCCAGCCCCTCCAGGCCCGGTGCGACTTCGAGGCCGGTGAGGTCTCCCACGATCCGGGATCGCAGGACCAGCCACCCTGCGGCGAGCCCGACTGTGCCGAGCCACAGAACCCAGTGGCGCCGTACACTCCGCTCGAACGGGTCGCCCCGGCGCCGGCCGTCGTACCAGTCCATCAGCAGGAGCAAGCCCGGCAGCGCAAACCCCGACTCTTTCGAGCCGAGCGCGAGGGCGGCGGCGACCAGCGTCCCGAAGGTGCTGGTGTACCGGCGCCACGAGTGGTCGTCGCCGGCCTCCGCCAGAGCCCCGTCCCGGCGATATAGGAGTACCGCCGTGACCACGAAAATCGCGCAGAGCACCTCTGCGCGACCCACCAGGTTGGCGACGGCCTCGACATGTACCGGATGGACGCCGAACAGGATTCCGGCCACCACGGCCGCCGCGGGCACTGCAAGCAGGGCGAGCGCCAACCGGTAGACCAACACGCTGGCCAAGCCGTGGAGCAGGACGTTGACGAGGTGAAACGCTCGAGGGTCGCCGCCGGCGGCCACCCAGTTTGCGGCGAGCGATAACGCCGTCACCGGCCGGTAGAGCGCGTTCGGCCACCAGGGCGCGGCAAGGATCGCCCGCCAGTTGTGCAGGTCGTGAAACAGCGGCCGGTCGCGAATGATGCCGATATCGTCGCCGGCGAATCCATAGCGGACCGTCTGGGCGTAGACGGCAGAGGCTACGAGGAAAACGATCAGAGGGGCGAACGAACTAAACCGCTTCACCTTCGTACCGAGACAGCTTCCGGTAGAGCGTGGAGGGGTCGATCCCCAGGATCTCGGCTGCGCGGGTCTTGTTCCCGCCCTCCGCCTGCAGCACGTACATGATGTACGCCCGCTCGATCACCTCGAGGCTCGGGTTCTTGTAGGACCGCTCCGCCACCAGCGGCTCCTTCTTTCGCTTGGTTATCCGCTCGGGCAGCGCAATGGCCTCGATCAGGCTTCCCTTGCTGAACACCACGGCGTGCTCCAGAGCGTTCTCCAGCTCCCGCACGTTGCCGGGCCACTCATACACGGTCACCGCGTCGAGCGCGTCCTGCGAGAGGGCCTTCGGCTCGCCACCGCTCTCCTGCGCCATGTTGTCGAGAAATTGCTCGATCAGCGCGAGCAGGTCGTCGCGACGCTCGCGCAGGGGGGGCAGGTTGACGGCAATGACGTTGAGCCGGTAGAACAGGTCGGAGCGGAAGTTGCCGCGGCGAACCTCTTCCTCGAGATCCCGGTTAGTGGCAGCGATGATCCGGACGTCGACCGGGATTGCCTCGGTGGCGCCCACCGGAATGACCTCGCGCTCCTGGATCACGCGTAGGAGCTTCACCTGGAGCGACGGCGGCATTTCGCCGACCTCGTCGAGAAAGAAGCTGCCGCCCCGCGCCGCCGCGAAGAGCCCCTGCTTGTCCCGCACCGCGCCGGTGAACGACCCCTTCACGTGACCGAAGAGCTCGCTTTCCAGCAGGTTTTCCGGCAGGGCGCCGCAATTGATCGAGAGGAACGGCCCGTCGCTCCGGGTGGAAAGATTGTGGATGTAGCGGGCAACGACCTCCTTCCCGGTGCCGCTCTCGCCCTGGATCAGTACCGTCGAGTCGGTGGGCGCCACGTGCTCGGCCAGCTTGAGCACTTCCAGGAACCGCTTCGACTTGCCGATCGGCCGGGTCACGGTGGCGCTGGCCCGCTCGCGCCGGCGGATATCCTGCTTGAGCTGCTTGTTCTCCACCCGCACCGCCCGGAACTCGCAGGCGCGCCGAAGGATCGCGACCAGCTCATCGTTGGAGAACGGCTTCTGGATGTAGTGGAATGCGCCCGAGTTTACCGCAGCGATGGCACTCTGGAGTGACGCCTGCGCCGTCATCAGAATCACCGGCGTCATTGGATCCTGCTCGCGGGCGGCCTGCAGGATGTCGAGCCCGGAGACCTGCGGCATCCGGACGTCCGAGAGGATGATGTCGTGGTTGCCGCTCCGGATCTGCTCGAGCCCGGCCTTGCCGCCCTGGGCGGTGGTGACCTCGAACCCCTCGTTCCGGAGCAGGATGCGGAGCGTGTCGAGAATCCCCGACTCGTCGTCCACCACGAGCAGCGACGGCTTCTGGCTCATTCGACCTCCTCGGGCGTCCATTCGGCGGGCAACAGGACCGTAAAGACGGTTCCCGCACCCGGCTTCGAGTCTACCAGTACCAGCCCCCGGTGGGCCTCGACGGCACGCTGAACGATGGCAAGGCCGAGGCCGCTCCCGCCCGGACGGGCAGAAACGAAGGGCTGGAACAGCCGCTCCCGGATCTCCTCCGGAATCCCGGGTCCGTCATCTCGCACCTCGAGCTTCACGGCACGCTCCAGCTGACCATGGGGGAGGTTCGGGCCACCGTCGCCGGTGCCGACCGACACCGTCACGTGGACCGCACCCCCCCGCGCCGCCTGAACGGCGTTCAGCACGAGGTTGGAGATCACGCGGTGCAGCAAATCGCCGTCGCCCTCGATCATGGTCCGCGGTCCCTGGACTTCGATCTCTGCCTGAGCGGGGCAGTCCGGATGCTCCTTCACCAACCGGCTCACCGCGACCGCCACCTCGTGCAGATCCACGGGCACGAATTCGGTCGCGCGTACCCGGGAAAAGTCCAGGACCTCGTTCAGCAGCCGGCTCAGCCGGTCGCTCTCACGAACGATGAGCTCGGCCAGGAACCGCTCGTCGTCGGTGGCGTACTTGGAACGGGAAAGCTGCTCCACCGAGCTCCGGATCGAGGCGAGCGGGTTGCGGATCTCGTGGGCCAGCGACGCGCTCAGCGCCGCGACCGCCTCGAGCCGCTCGGCGCGAAGATGAAGCTCCTGAAGCTGCTTGAGATCCGAGATGTCGGTGAAGATCGCGGTCACCGATGGCGTCTCCTGGCTCTCCTGCTGGAACACCGTGGTGCTGAGTCCAATAGGAAATTGGCGTCCCTGGGCTGAGGCGACGAGCCCCTCGCCCCGGCTGATTTTCCGGCCATTCCGGATGCCGCTGCTGATCGCCGCCCATAGCTCGCTGGAGCGGACCTTCAACTGGTCGAGCACCGGCTGGCCCAACCACGCGCCGGCGTCGATTCGCAGCATCCGCTCTGCCGTGGGGTTGATGAATGCTAGGCGGCCTCGCCCGTCCACCGTAAGCACGCCGGAGCGGATGTTCCGCAGGATATCATCGGCTTCGAGTCGGACCCGCTGGAGCTCGGTCTCGAGGGAGGCCTGCTCCGCACCCGCCTCCCGGAGACGCTGGCTCAATATCGCGACGAGCAAAAAAACTATGTTGAACACCGCGAACTGAACCCAGAAGGCGGTGTCGGGCCGGGCCGCCTGTCCCCAGACCACATCGGCGAGAAACATGGCCGAGGCAGCCACCGCGGTGAAGACGCCTGCGCCGAACGGGAGCAGGATCGCGTACGCCGCGACCACCAGCACGTAGAGCGTGGGGAACGCGGACTTGGGCTCACCGCCAAGATGCAACAGGGCGGTGACCAGCCCGAGGTCGACCAGCGCCTGGATCTGCAGAAAGGCCCGACTCGGAACCGTCCCGCGGACGAAGACTGCCCAGGCGCCGTAGCCCGTGAAGGTGAGGGCGAAGATGACGGTAATGCTGCTGATGAACGAGGCGTAAGTCTGCCGTGGGTTCGCGGACAGCACCGCGGCGCCCACCAGGACCGCTACGGCGAGAACAAGCCTGCCGACCAAGAGCCACGTGAGCAGCGTGCGCTGGGGCGGAAGAGAAGGCCGCCCCATCCGGCGCAAGCCCGGGCCGGCGGTCGTCTCGACCCGCCCGGTGGCGGAAGACTCCATCAGACCTCGGCGTCGGGTTCAGAGGGGGAATGCTCGGCAAGATAGCGAGATGAGAGAAGCGGGGGAATGGACTCCCATTGACCGGCACGGTCCATGGCACCCAGCTTGCTCTCGTCGGGCCCGTTACGCCGTTGATCCCCTTCCCTTGCGCCTGCAACCCATTTCGAGACCGCCTGTGGACAAACTCGTGTCGCAGCGACCGACCATCCTTGACGCTTCTTGGATGCCGTTGGTCTTCGGCCTGGTCAGCGCGCTGCTCACGTGGTACGTCTGGGGATCCCTGCACCAGCACCCCTTCATGGCGGACGAGGCGGCGTACGTCCTGCAGTCCAAGATCTTTGCGCGCGGGCGCTGGACCGCGCCTGCTCCGCCCCTTCCCGAGTTCTTCGAGCAGTCGTACGTGCTGCTGCGGCCCGCGATCGCGGCGAAGTACCCTCCGGGGCACGCCCTGCTCCTCGCGGTCGGGACCGTGCTCGGGTTGCCCGGTCTGGTACCGGTCCTGTTAGCCGGGCTGACCGGCGGCCTGGTCTTCGCCCTCGCTCGGCGATTAGCTGGGAGTTTTGTCGCGCTCCTGACCTGGGTGATCTGGGCGAGCACGGTCGACGTCGTCCGCTACCAGGCCACCTACCTGTCGGAGGTAACGACCAGCGCGTTGTGGTTGGTCGGCTGGTGGGGACTGCTTCGGTGGCGCGAGAACGGCTCGAGCCGATGGCTGGTGGCGGTGGCTGCCGCCATCGGCTGGAGTGCCATCACCCGCCCGCTCACCGCTGTCGCCCTCGCCATACCGGTGCTGGCCGTAGTCCTCCGGGAAATCGTCCGCCGCAACGCCTGGCGGGAGCTGGCGGCGCCGGTTCTGGCAGGCGCAGCGATCCTGGCACTGGTACCGGTTTGGAGCCTGCGGACGACGGGGAACTGGCGCCTCACGCCGCTCATGGCGTACACCCAGACCTACATGCCGTCCGACGTGCCGGGCTTCGGGCTCTCCGAGACGCCGGCCCAGATCCAGCTGCCCTCCGATCAGAATGAGATCGAGCAGATCTACCGGATTCATCGGGCCCGGCACACGGTGGAGCGTCTGCCTGCGACGCTGCTTCAGGAAGTGGCGGAGCTGGGGATGCATTTCTGCGGCAGCGGGTGGCGACTCGCGTTGCTGCCCTTCACCATCCTCGGGTTGTTCGCGGTCACCGGACCCGGCCGCTTTGCGGTCGGCGGGGCCGCTTTTCTGCTGCTGGCGTATCTCTGGTATGCGCACCCGGCCTTCTGGACCCTGTATTACCTCGAGATCAACCCGGTACTTGCCTTCGTTGCCGCGACCGGGCTCTGGACCGCTATGCGGCGCGTCCGTGCGGCGCCGGCCCAGTCGCTGGCGCTGCTCACATCGATTCTGCTGTGTATCGGGCTCGGGGTGACGAGCTATCGGGTACGGCAACGCCTCGCCACGCTCCGCAAGCCCCAGGTGGCGCTGGACGCTGCCGTGCGAACGCTGCCACCGAAGCCCTCGATCATTTTCGTCCGATACGCCCCCGATCACTACGCTCATCTCAGCCTGGTCCGCAACGATCCGTTCCTGGCCGAGTCCGGCCGCTGGTTCGTTTACGACCGCGGGCCGGAGAACGCCCGGCTCATTGCAGCGGCGCCGGGTCGCGTCCCCTACTTGGCCGACGAAGCCAGCGAACGATTCGTCGCCCTCAAGCCGGACGGCCGTCCCTAGGTACACCGGGTTCCGGCCAGGGCGGGCGCGCACTTCTCAGCTGGCGTCTTACTTCTCGCTGACTCTCCAATCGTACAGGACCCGATACAGATCCCGATTACGCTGGATGATCCGCACGTAGTCCCGGGTCTCGGCGAAGGGGATCCGGTCGGCGAACACCTCGGGATCCTCCACGCCCAGCTTCAGATCCCAACGATCGACCCGCGAGATCCCGGCATTGTAGGCTGCCAGGATGCGGGTCAGATCAGTGTACCGCCGGCGCAGATCGGCGAGGTGCACGGTACCGATGGTGATGCTCACGTCGGGCTGCCAGAGCAGCACCGGGTCCCACTGGAGGAAGCCGAGCCCGCGCGCGACCGTGCCGCCGACGTCCGGCATGACCTGCATCAGGCCCCGCGCACCCACGGCCGAGGTGGCCCCTGGATTGAAGGATGATTCCTGCCGGATCAGGGCAGCCACCAGCGGAGGGTCGAGGCCCTGCGCGGCGCACTCGACGATCAGCGCCCTGGTCTGGACCACCGGGTACAGGAGCCGATAGAGCCGGGCGTCCGCCGGCACGCCGCGGGCGAGCGCGCGCCGTGCCAGCCGAATCCCCTGGTAGGCGTATCCCGCGACGCGCAAAGCGTTCGCCGTGGCCAGCAGGCGGTCGACCGACCGGTCGGCCTCGCGCACGATCCGGTCGTACTCCCAGGCGGCCTCGTCCGCCATGCCGAGGCGTTCGAGCAGCGCGGCCCGCGTGATCGCGCTATCGACATCGGGCACCGGCGGGAAGGAGTCGGGCGCAGCAGGCGGCTGCCAGGTCGCTAGGCCGAGCCGCCGCTCGCCGAGCCCGGCGTAGTACGAGGTCGGTTCCCGTTCCACCAGCGCCGTCCAGCGCGACCGCGCCCGCAGGGAATCGTTGGTCCGATCCCACGCTCGCGCGGCCCAGTACCGGGCGGCCCGGGCTTCGTCCCCGGCCTGGGAGCTCTCGGCCAGAGAATCGAGCTCGAGTGCGGCGGGCTCCGCCTCGCCGGCCACGAACGTGATCAGGGCCGCCTGCAGCCGAGCGGCGGCCGCGAACCGGGAGTCGGGGAAGCGCTTGGCGAGCTGGCGGTAGAGTTTGCGGGCCGCGTCGTCGTGCTGGTCGTCAGCCGCGAGGTCCGCGAGCAGCCAGAGAGCCGGCGTCGCCGCCGCGGTGTCCTTGGGAAACCGCTTCACCACCGCGGCGAAGGCGCGCCTGGCTGGCTCCAGCTGTCCGTCGCGGAGCAGTGAGCGCGCCCGCTGGTAGGCGGCCGCGCCCGCCAGCTTGTCGTGGGCCGGGACCCGCGCGTACGCGGCCGCCGCATCCGGATATCGGCCGAGTCGAAAGAGCGCGCTGGCGAAGTCGAGGCGGTCCTGTGGGGTTCCCAGCCCTGCCTCGAAGGCGCGGAGGAAGCCCGCCACCGCCCTCGCCGGGACGCCAGCCGGGCCCGCCGCCCGGGCAATGACCAGCTCCTGCTCCGACGTGAGCGGGGTCAGCGCGCTATCCAGCAGCGCGATGCCGCCCCGCACCAGACCACCGGGCACCTTCGGCGCGATCAGCGCCAGCAGCGCCTGCCGGACGGAGTCTCGCGTCTCGGCATCGGATCGCGCAGCCAGCTCGAGACGCAGCGCCGCGATGGGGTTGCCCAGCTTCTGATACAACGTCGCGGCGCCAAGCAGGTCGCCCGCCTTCTCCCGCGCCGCCGCCTCGGAGGCCGCGAGCCGATCCAGTGCGGAGGGGAGCCGGATCGGGGCGAACCGAGCCACGCGCCGGATGCTGTCCGTCGTCACCGCGCCTGCCCGCAGCCGCAACCAGTCCGCCACCTCAGGCACTAGCTGGGCCGCGCTGTCGTAGGCCGCAGCGGCACTGTCGCGCTCCGTCATTCGATCGAGCGCACGGCCCAGCACGACCAGAGCCTCCGCCCGCCGCCGCGGATCGCTTAATCGGGAGATGGCCAGCCGGGCCTGCGCCGCCGCGGCTGAATCGGCGCCGAGCTCGACCGCTGCCCGTGCGGCCAGCAGCTCCGCCGCGCCGCCGCCGCGCTCCTCGGTCCACGAGGCGCCCGCGAGCAGGCGCTGGACCTCCGACCAGCCGGCCCACCGGCTCGCGGCGGTCGCGGCGAGCAGCACGGCGTCCGGCGTGCGCCGGGCCGAGTCCCGCAAGACGGGCCGGAGCATCTGACTCGCGCGCCAGGGCAGGCCCTGGGCAAGCGCAGCGCTGGCCCGGGCGAGCGTCGAGTCCACCCCCGTCCCGGCCGCCCCCTCCGAGTCCGGCGACTGCGGGGACTGTGACGAGAGAGGTCGCGCAGGAACCAGCAGGGCGACAACTATGAACAGTGCGCGAGTCACCGCGGGAATCTCGCCGCGACCAGGCTACGGGAGAAAGGGAGGGTCTATGGGCTCCACTGCCGCAACCTCCGCCGGTGTCGAAGGCGGCGGCCCATTCCATTGGCTGCTCCGTACGACCGACGACACGTCACTCACCGTGTTGCGCCTAGCCCTCGGCATCGTCATGCTGCCGCACGGCGCGCAGAAGGCGCTGGGGTGGTTCGGGGGCCCCGGCTTGAGCGGGTTCGTCGAGTTCACGGGCACGCAGTACGGCATCCCCGCCTGGCTGGCGGCGTTCGCCGTCGCCGCGGAATGCCTCGGATCGCTGGGCCTCCTGCTGGGGTTGTTCGGCCGGATCGCGGCGTTCGGCATCTCCTGCAACATGGTCGTGGCCATCGCGCTCATTCATCGCCACAACGGCTTCTTCATGAACTGGACCGGCAAGCAGGCCGGCGAAGGATTCGAGTTTCACCTGCTCGTGATCGGCATCGCGATCGTGATCATGCTGCGGGGCAGCGGCGCGGCATCCATCGATCGGGCTCTCTCGAGATCATAATTCACCGCAGAGGCGCAGAGAACGCAGAGGTGTCACATCTGTTGCGACCTCTGCGTCTCTGCGGTGTATCATTGGTTATGAACGAGGTCGACAAGGTTCGAGTCGACAAATGGCTCTGGGCCGCCCGATTCTACAAGACGCGGTCACTCGCGACCGAGGCCGTCATCGGCGGCAAGGTCGAAGTCAACGGCGAGCGGGCCAAACCGGCGAAGCTCTTGCGGGCCGGCGATGAGGTGCGCTGCCGGCAGGGTCCCTACGAATACGTGCTGGTAGTGCGGGGCCTGGCCGAGCGTCGGGGACCGGCGCGCGCCGCGGCGCTGCTGTACGAGGAGCGGCCGGAGAGCCGGGCCGCACGGGAGCGGCAGGCCGAGCAGCTCAAGCTCGGCGCCAGCGCCTGGACCTACGAAGACAAAGGCCGCCCCACCAAGCGGGACCGGCGCGAGCTGGATCGTTTCCGGCGAGGGGACTGAGGTCTTTCTTTGTTGTTCACCACAGAGCCGCAGAGAACGCAGAGGGTTCAGTCTACAGAAAGACAAATTCACATGTTCTCGACCATCGCCTTGGCGAAGCCGCTGGTCGAGAGAAGCGTGGCCCCCGGCATCAGCCGCTCGAAGTCGTAGGTGACTCTCTTCTGCCCGATGGTTCGCTCGAGCGACGCGACGATCAGATCGGCGGCCTCGGACCAGCCCAGATGGCGCAGCATCATCTCGCCCGACAGGATCAGTGATCCGGGATTCACCCGGTCCTGGCCGGCGTATTTGGGCGCCGTGCCATGGGTGGCCTCGAAGACGGCGTGGCCCGTGATGTAGTTGATGTTCGCGCCGGGCGCGATGCCGATGCCGCCCACCTGAGCCGCCAGCGCGTCCGAGATATAGTCGCCGTTCAGATTCAGGGTGGCGATCACCGCGTATTCCCTGGGCCGGGTGAGGATCTGCTGCAGGAAGGCGTCCGCGATCACGTCCTTGATCACGATCCCGTTCGGCAGCTTGCACCAGGGTCCGCCATCGAGCTCGGTGGCGCCGTACTCCTCCCGCGCCAGCTGGTACCCCCAATCGCGGAAGCCGCCCTCGGTAAACTTCATGATGTTGCCCTTGTGGACCAGCGTCACGCTGGCGCAGCCCTGGGCGATGGCGTAGTCGATGGCCGACCGGATGAGCCGCTTGCTACCCTCCTCCGACACCGGCTTGATGCCGATTGCGCTCGAGTCCGGGAAGCGGATGGTCTGCACCCCCATGTCTTCCCGGAGAAAGCGGATCAGCTTCCGGACATCCTCCGAGTGCGCCTTGTACTCGATGCCGGCGTAGATGTCCTCCGTGTTCTCGCGGAAGATCACCATGTTCACGTCTTCCGGCGCCTTGACAGGCGAGGGGACGCCCTTGAAATACCGGACTGGACGCACGCAGGCGTAAAGATCCAACTTCTGCCGGAGCGCGACGTTGAGGGAGCGGAAGCCCCCGCCCACCGGCGTCGTGAGCGGCCCTTTGATGGCGACCAGATGGTGCCCGATCGCGGCCAGCGTGTCGTCCGGTAGCCAGCTGTTCAGGCGATTTTTCGCCTTTTCGCCAGCGTACACCTCGAACCAGACGATGCGGCGGGTCGCGGCGTAGGCCTTTGCCACCGCCGCGTCGAAGACGAGCCGCGCCGCCCGCCAGATGTCTGGGCCGGTGCCGTCGCCTTCGATGAACGGAATGATCGGGTGACTGGGGACCTCGATCCTGCCGTTCCGCATGACGATCGGGTCGCCGTCGGCCGGACTGCGGAGCTCTTTGTATGCGGGTTGGGAAAGCGTTGACATATCGGTGTGAGCAATGGTGATGAGTGTCGGAAGGTCTAACTTAGCCACCCGCTTATGAACGGCAACGTCTGCGCGGAGCGCGCCGCGGCCGGGATCTTCGGCGAGTACGAGGCCTGGTCCACCGAGTTCGCGGAGATCACGCGGGGAGCCAAGCGACGGTTTGAGACCCGCGACTGGCAGGGAACGCAGGCTGATGCCGCCGACCGCCTCGCGCTCTATCGCCAGCATGTCGAGGCCGTCGTGCTCTACCTCTCCGAGCTACTGGGCCCCGAGCTCCGCGACCGGAACCTCTGGACCCGGGTCCGCTCGATCTACGCGGGGCTGAGCGAGGGCCGGGACGACGCCGAGCTGGCCGAAACCTTCTTCAATTCGGTGAGCCGCCGAGTACTGGGCACCGTAGGTGCCGCCCCGGACACGGAGTTTCTCGAGTTTCCGGCCAGCGGGCCGCTGGCCCGCACCGGCCCCATGGTCTTCGACACCTACCGGGGGGAGACGACCAGCCGTGATCTGATCGAGCGGCTGCTGGGGGCGTGCGGCTGGGAAGTCCCCTACTGCAACGCCGCCCGCGACGCCGAGCTCGTGGCCGGCGTGGTGGATGCCCGGCTCCGGGACCTGGGCTGGCGGGGCGGGCCACTCGCCGTCGACGTGCTGCGCGCGCCGTTCTACCGGAACAAGGGGGCGTATCTGGTCGGGCGTATTCACGGCGCCGACGAAATGGTCCCGCTGGTATTGCCCCTCGTGCATGGCGATCGAGGCATTCTGGTGGACGCCGCGCTGCTCACGGCCGACGAGGCCAGCGTGGTGTTCGGGTTCAGCTGGTCGTACTTCTTCGTGAACGCGCCGCACCCCCGCGGGCTGATCGCATTCCTCCAGTCCATCATGCCAAACAAGCGGGTCGACGAGCTGTACACGTCGATCGGCTACAGCAAGCACGGTAAGACAGAGCTCTACCGCGCCCTGATGCGCCATCTGGAGCGGCCCGAGGCCAGGTTCGCCTTCGCCGAAGGCGACGAAGGCATGGTGATGTGCGTGTTCGCCCTGCCGACCTTCAACCTGGTGTTCAAGATCATCCGCGACCGGTTCGGCGCGCCTAAGAACACGACCCGCCACGCGGTGGTGGACCGTTACCACTTCGTCTTCCACCGGGACCGGGTCGGCCGGCTCGCCGACGCCCAGGAGTTCGAGAATCTCGAGCTCCGCCGGCGGGCATTCCCCGATGATCTTCTGGCGTATCTCGAGCGTGAGGCGGGAGGAAGCGTGGATGTGAAAGGCGAGAGCGTCCTGCTCCGCCACGTCTATACCGAGCGCCGGGTAACGCCACTCAACCTGTTCCTGCTCCAGGTCGATCCCGGCACGGCGCGGGACGCGATTTTGGACTACGGAAACGCGATCAAGGACCTCGCCGGCGCCAACATCTTTACCGGAGACATGCTGCTCAAGAACTTCGGCGTGACCCGACACGGGCGAGTGATCTGCTACGACTACGACGAGCTCTGCCTGCTGACCGAATGCGCCTTCCGCCGGCTGCCGCCGCCCCGAACCCCGGAAGACGAGTTTGCGGCGGAGCCGTGGTTTCCGGTGGGGGAGCACGACGTGTTTCCCGAAGAGTTCGCCGCGTTCCTGATCCCCGGAGACCGGCTTCGAGGCACCTTTCTCGGCGCCCACAGTGACTTGCTGACGCCTGACTTCTGGACCGCGGTGCAGCGGCGGCTCGCGGCGGGCGAGATCTTCGACTTCTTCCCCTACAAGCAGGCCCGGCGGTTGCACCGGGACGGAGCGAGTTGAGGTCCGCCGGCCCTCAGCGCTTATGGGCCGCGGAATCACCCAGGACCGAAACGCTGGCCCCACTCGGATCCGCCCGCAGTCGGAAGACGTCCCTGCCTGACCGATCCCGGATGTGCATCCGCGCGCCATGCGAGTCGGCTTGAATTCGCAGCAACGCCCCGGCCGAATCACCGCCAACTTCGATCAGAGCCCGCGCGGAGTCGGCCTCGATCCGAACCCGTGCCGCGGAGTCAGCCAGGCCGTCGGCCTGGAGCCTCGCCACCTCGGCCTGCACCGCTGCGAAGTCATGCCCGCGCCAGGGGGCTGCGTGGTCCGCCGGCGCGAAGATGGCCCGAACTGCGCCGCCGGGCTCGAACACCACCTCGCCGATCCGCTTGAGATGTCCTGACCCAGAGTCGCCCACCTCGCAGCCAAAGCCGCCGCGGGTGGCAAAGGAGTCAGGGTCGTTAATGGTGAGCGTGCAGTCGCCCAGGTGAGTGGTCCCCGTCGAGTCGCGGAGCCGGACGATCAATCTGAAGCCGGAGATCTCATGAGGTGAGGTCCGGAGGAGCTCGACCCGCCGGACATTGCCCAATTGCTTCCCGTCCACCCGGAAAGGCAGGATAGCGGCCAGTGGAATACCGATCGGCCGGCTCGATCGAGCCAGCGCCTTGACCTCACCTATACTCGCGCGCGCCAACACGATAAGAACCATCCCGACGGCGAAGACCGCCAATGCCCCGAGGGCGATCTTGAGCCAGTAACGCTGACGCATAAGCCACCTCGCTGTCCGGCAGGTCGAGCCCGACTGGGCCGTTGCAACCAGAAACGAGGCCTGGAGCGGGATTGTTTCACTTCCCGTCCGCCGATGCTTGATTAGACCAGTGTCCGCCCCAGCCCCCACCCCAGCGTGGACCGTCGATCTCAACGCCGACCTGGGCGAAGGCTACGGGGCCTGGTCGCCCCCGGCCGACTCCGAGCTGTTCCCGCTGATCTCCTCCGCCAGCATCGCGTGCGGCTTTCACGCGGGTGATCCCACCCGGATGCGCGAAACAGCCGCCCTCGCCGCCCGGAACGGCGTGGTAGTCGGCGCGCATCCGGGCTATCCCGATCTGCTCGGCTTCGGGCGGCGGGACTTGGGTGCATCGCCCCGCGAAGTCGCGGACTACGTCGCATACCAGGTGGGCGCGATGATGGCCTGCGCGGCCGCCGCCGGAACCAGGGTCCGGTACGTCAAGCCGCACGGGGCTCTGTACCACCGGGCGGCGCGCGAGGCCGACATCGCGCGGGCGATTGCGGAGGCCGTCCGGTCGGTGGACCCCGGGCTGGCCCTGCTCGGGCTCGCCGGCAGCGCATTGCTCACCGGGGCCCGCGAAGTGGGCGTCCAAGCGGTCGCCGAGGCCTTTCTCGATCGCGGCTACCGGAAGGACGGCTCCCTGGTCCCACGGGGCGAGCCGGGGGCGCTGATCGAAGATCCCGCCACGGCCGCCGCCCGGGCGGTCAGGCTGGTGCGCCAGGGAGTGGTGGAGACCGTCGACGGAGCCTCGGTCCCGGTGGCCGCCGAGTCCCTTTGCGTGCACGGCGACGGCTCCCGGGCAACGGCCGTGCTTCGCGCAGTGCGGGAGCGCTTCGCGGCCGAGGGGATAGGGGTCGCCCCGTTCGCGCGGTGACCGGGTATCCTCGCGTCGTTCCACTGGGCGACTCGGCGCTCCTGGCGATTCTGGGCGAGGGAGTCGGCGTTGCGCTCAGCGCGAGAGTGGGGAGGCTGGCGGGTGCACTACGCGATCTGGCCGCCCCAGGGGTTCACGGGGTGGTGCCGGCTTATGCCGCCGTAGCGATTCATTTCGACCCATTGGCGGCCGACAGCGAGGCGCTGGGGCGGCAGGTCGCCCATCTCGCCGCAGCAGAGATGGCGAAGCCGGCGCCGGACGCGACTGCGGGCGGCAAACTCCACGTCCTCCCCGTTCGATACGATGGGCCCGATCTCGCGATGGTGGCAGACCGGCTCCGGCTCGCGCCGGACGAGGTGGCTCGCCGGCACGCGCAACTCACCTACCGGGTGCTGTTTCTCGGCTTCGTCCCGGGGTTCGGGTATCTCGGTCCGCTCGACTCCGCGCTCGCGTTGCCCCGTCGCCCCGAGCCTCGCCGGAGAGTGCCGGCCGGCAGCGTAGCGATAGCCGGCGAGCAGACCGCCGTCTATCCAGTCGAGACGCCCGGAGGCTGGCACCTGATCGGGCACACCGAGACGGTCCTCTTCGATTCCAGTCGCGAGCCGCCCAATCTGCTCGCGGCGGGTGACCGGGTGCGCTTCGAGCCGGTGTCATGATCACCGTCCTGCGAGCGCCGCCGTTCGCCACGGTGCAGGACCCGGGGCGACCCGGGCACCTCGAGGCCGCGGTGCCGCGCGCCGGCGCCCTCGATCCACTCGCGCTCGCCGCGGCCAACCTTGCGGTGGGCAACCCTCGCGGCGCGGCCGCACTCGAATGGGCCCTGGGGGGTGGGGAGGTCCGGTTCGAGCGGGGAGCAAGCGTCGCACTCACGGGTGCCCAAGTGACCGGTACACTCGGCGGTCGGGCGCTCGAGCCTCTTCGAGTCGTTCGGGCAAGGCCGGGAGACTCCCTGGTCGTCGAGCGGCTCGATCGCGGCGCGTGGCTCTATATCGCGATCTCGGGCGGAATCGATGTGCCGCCGGTGCTGGGCAGCCGATCGACCTATCTCCCGGGCGGTTTCGGTGGGCTGAGCGGCAGGGTGCTCCGCTCCGGCGATCGCCTGCCGCTCGGCACCGAGGCGACGCAAGCTCGGCTTGAGATCCTTCCGGCAGAGCTCGGCGCCGACACCTCAAGCAACCCGATCAGGCTCCTGCCCGGACCGGACCGCGACCTGATCCCGCCGGGCGCGTGGGATGACCTGGTCCGGGCAGAGTACAGAGTGTCCCGCGTGGTGAGCCGGATGGGCTACCGGCTGGAGGCCGGTTCGTCAGGCCTCGTGCTCGCGGGCGACCGCCCGTCCGCACCGGCGTGCATCGGAACCCTGCAGCTTCCGGCGGGAGGCAAGCCCATCGTGCTGCTCGGCGACGGGCCGACCGTCGGTGGCTATGCCCGGATCGGCGCGGTCGTGACCGCCGACCTGGGGTATTTCGCCCAACGACGGCCGGGCGATTCGGTACGATTCCGGCCCGTGGAGCTCACCGAGGCACGACAAGCCCTGCGAGAACAGCAGGCGTTGCTCGATCGGCTGGAGCGCGGGGCATGAACGTTGCTCGGCAAGTCGTTCGATATGACCAAGCCAAACCCCATGCCGTCCCCACTGTCCAGCCAGCCGTACACCGATCTCCACAACCATCTGGTCCCGGGCGTTGACGACGGTGCCGAGAGCGTCGCCGAAGCGATTGAATGCCTGCGGTCGCTGGCCGGCGATGGTGTCGGAACGGTGGTCGCTACTCCGCACTTATTGCTGCCTCGCCTGGCCAGCGTGGCAGCAGTCGAGTGGGAGCTCGACCGACACCGGCGCGCCTTCGATACACTGGTGGCCGCTGTAGAGGACGAGCACGGTCTACCCGATCTCGCGCTGGGCCAGGAGATCTGGGCATCCAGCGCCGAGCACATCGGAGCGGTCCTGGGCTGTGACGGCCTCGGGCTCGCCGGGACTCCGTATCTCCTGATCGAGTTCGGGTTCGACCTGCAGGGCACCCACACCGACGTAATTGACGAAGTGCTCCAGAACGGGCGCCGGATCGTCATCGCCCACGCGGAACGGTATCGGTTTCCGGACGGCCTCGATCCTCTGGAGACGGCCGCCTCCTGGCGCGAATCCGGGGCCCTGCTCCAGGTAAATACGGGGAGCTTCACGGGGCATTACCGGGCCTCCAATCCGGGCTCTCAGAACTTTGCCTGGACCCTGCTCGAGGCGGGGCTGGTCGATGTGATCGCCACCGACCATCACGGCTTGCGCCGGGGCCGTGGATCGCCGCGCGAAGCCGATCAGGCGCTGGCAGCGGCCGGTCGCGGGGCGCAGATGGAGGAGCTGATGGGAGCGACGCCCGCGCGGCTGCTCGACGGAACGTTCGCGCGGGCGGAGTGAAAGAGCAGTAAGAAGTGAGAAGTAAGAAGTGGCTGTCCCCGGCCTAGATTCGACGCATGCGTCCAGCCTCCCGCCCCCACGTGCTCGGCGTGGACGACGCGCCCTTCGACAAGGGTCGTGACCATGAGGTACCGATCGTCGGCGTGCTGATGGAAGGCCCCGACCTGGTCGAAGGCGTGGCCATCGGGACCTTCCCAGTGGACGGTGACGACGCTGCGGGCTACCTCGCCGGGTGGATTCGCGCCCTCCGCGCCTATCGCAGCATCCAAGCGATCCTGCTGGGTGGCATTACCATCGCCGGGTTGGGACTGGTGGATCTCGCTGCACTCGCCGGCGCGCTCGGCCGGCCGGTGCTGGCGGTT
>DASQPE010000066.1:0-11348 GCA_035644115.1 Gemmatimonadales bacterium | reverse complement strand
CCCGGTCGAGCCGGGCGCGAATCGAGTTCGCGTTGTAGGTAGCGAGCGCGAGCATAGGGAGGGAAAGTAAGAGCGGTGAGCGGTGAGAGGTGAGAGGTAAGAGGGGGCTCCGGTACGCATCGGAGCCCCCCTCTCACCTCTCACCCCTCACCTCTCACCCTCTCAGGGTCCCGCTGTCGCGCTGGTGATGCTCGCCGACGCACTCACGGATTGACCCGAGGGCACGACCACCTGGATCGGATCGGCCGCCGTCGCCACCGGGTCGGTCGTGAACGTGAGCCCGGCCGGCCCGGTGAAGTAGAGCGGATACGTGTCGGGCACGACGAACTGGAAGCTCGCGTGGCCGCTCGCGTCGAGGGCCTGGGTCTGGCCGCCTAGCGTGGCCGAGAAGTCGGCGAGGGTGACCTGTTTCCCGCTCACCTGGGGAAGGGTGACGCCGTCGTGCAGCGAGAGCGATACGGCGACCGTCGCGCTGGCCTCGATCTCCGCCCCCTTGATCACCGGGTGCATGACCCAGGCACCGGCGTTGCCCGCGTCGTGGCCAAAGCTCTGCGACACGTCGAAGTCGAGCAGCACGATCTTCTGCGGGCCCGTCACCTCGAGGGCCGTCCCGGGCAACGTGACCTTGATGCCGCTCTGGGCCTCACTCGGCATGCGCAGCTCGCCGGTGACGGTCGCCCCGGCTGGTAGTCCGGGATAGTCGGGTGCGGACGCGAAGATGCTCCCGTCCTGGAGCTCGACGTACCCACCGGTCACGACCAGCCGGAGCTGGTTGTAGCTGCCGGTGGGTATCTCTGCGTCCTTTACCAGGTCGAGGGTCGCGTTCTGGAGATCGAGCAGGTTGACCGTGGTCGGCGTGGTGCTGAGCGAGGTCTTCCCGCCTGAGCCCTGGAGGTACACCTGGGCGATCGTGACCTTCGCCGTCTTGAACGGTCCCGCGGCATCGGTCAACTCGACCGAGAACCGCGCGGTGCCGGGGGCCTGCGAATCGCTGCAGCCGCTCAGCACCAGGCCGGCGGCCAGGGCAATCGTCGCGGCGGGACGGGCGGCAAGCATGGGATCGGGCTCCTTTGACCGGGTTGGCTGGGAGTTCCGCTTACAGACTCGCGGCCGGCGCTCCGGGGTCACACTCTGCCGGGGATGTGACGATGCACTATCTTGCGCGATATGAAAGGTTTAGCACACCCGTGACCCCTTGCCCCCTGACGGAGTCTGTACCCCGGTGACGGATCGGTCCGACGCTGTCCTCATCTCCCAGGTGCTGAACGGAAACGCGGAAGCTTACGGAGCCCTCGTGGCCCGTTACCGCGAGCGCTACGCCCGGTTCGCCGTCCACATGCTGGGCGAGCGCGAAGATGCCGAGGAGGCGCTACAGGATGCGTTCGTGCGGGCCTACCGGTCGCTGGCGCAATGCGCGGATCCCGCGCGGTTCGATGCCTGGCTGTTCCGAATCCTGGCCAACCGGTGTCGCACGGCGGGGGCCCGCCGGGCGCGGCGGGCGCGCACCTTCGTCCGGGATGAGGTGGCGTTAGGCGAAGCGTCCGCGGAGCACCCGGCCGAGCGGCGTGAGTGGCGGGAAGAAATCCACCGCGCGCTCGAGCGGCTCGAGCCGGACCAGCGGGAAGCGTTCCTGCTGAAGCACGTGGAAGATCTGAGCTACGAGGAGATGTCGGCCCTGACCGGCGCCGGTATTTCGGCTCTCAAGATGCGAGTGAAGCGCGCGTGCGAGCGTCTGCGGACGCTCCTCGGGGAGGTCCAGCATGCATGATGACCACGACGAGTTGATCGGCCGGGTGGTTGACGAGCTCCGCGCCCCGGTGGCGCTCGACCCGGCCTTCGACGCCCGAGTAATGGCCGCAGTGCGGCAGGCCGCCCCCGGCCGCTGGCGGCTGGCGCTCCGGTGGTGGATCGAGCCCCGTCCGTTCCGCCTGTCGCCGCTGACCGGGTTGGCCGCCGCCGCCGCGCTCGCCGGACTGGTGGTGCTGGGCGCCCGGGCCTTCGAGCCGCGCCCGGCGGGCGGCGCCGCCACCGCTCCAGCCATCATCGTCGCATCGACCGCGCCGGGTAGTGAGGTCGTGCAGTTCGTGCTGGTGGCCCCCCAGGCTTCCACCGTCGCGGTCGTGGGAGACTTCAACGATTGGGACCCCGGCCGCACTCCGCTCCAGGCAACGGCGGGGGGCGGCGTGTGGTCGGTAAACCTGCCGCTCCGCGCGGGCCCGCATCAGTACGCGTTCGTGGTCGATGGGAAGGATTGGCGGCCGGATCCGGCGGCGCCGCGCGCGGTCACCGATGACTTCGGCGCTCCGAACTCCGTGATCATCGTGGGCGGCAAGAGCACGTGAGACACTTCCTCCTGTTCGGGTTGGCCCTAGCCTCGGCCGGCGCCCTCCAGGCGCAGGACCCGCGGCTCGAGGGACGGCTCGACCCCACGACGCAAGCCGCCGTGACCGGGCTGCTCGATTCGGCGCGGGCTGCGGGCCTCCCCACCGAGCCGATCGTGGACAAAGTGCTCGAGGGAATGACCAAGCGGGCCAGCCCCGACCGCATTGTCGCCGCGCTCCGGACCCTCTCGACCGCTCTGCGGTCGGCCCGCGTGGCGCTCGGCCCCGGAGCGCCGGAAGGTGATGTGATCGCCGGGGCCAGCGCACTGCGGGCGGGCGCCAAGCCGGAGACCCTGGAGCGGATCAGTGGCGTTCGCGGAAAAGCCGGGCTCTCGGTTCCGCTTGCCGTCCTCTCCGATCTCGTCGCCCGCGGGGTTCCGGTGGATACGGCGGCGACCGTGATCGTCCACCTGGCCCAGGGCGGCGCGACCGACGCCGACTATACCGGCCTCGAGCGCGGGGTCGCACGGGACATCGGCGCGGGAGCTCCTCCCGGGGCCGCCGCGGCAATCCGCGCGCGCGTCGCGGTGACCGAGGGCCAGAGCAACGGCAACGGCCCGCCCCCGGGCATACCCCCCAAATCACCCAAAGAACCGCGAGCAAAGATCCCCGCCCGTCCCTGATCCGGCACGAGTTATCTTAGCTCGTGCCGCGACGCCTCTGCTTCGCAGTCATCGCCATCGTCCTCCCCTTCCCCGTGCAAGCCGCGGCGCAAACCGTCGGCTCAATCGACGCGGGCGTTACCCGCATCGGCTACACCGACCTTCCGGGCATCACGGCGTACAGTCTTTCACCGGCGCTTCAGTTGTTTCGTCCCAACGCATCTCTCCTGGCTAACGGCATCTTCTCTTACTTCAACGGCGGCGGCTGGACCCTCCAGGGCACCACGGCGGGGTCGGTCTTCGTGCCGCGCTGGTCTCACGTACAGGTGGAGCTCGGAGGCAGCCTGTCCGGAAGCGTCGACGGCGATGGGAACAAGACTGCCGACTTCCTGGCGCAGCCTCGGATACACTGGGGCGGGGCGCGCCGGGGCCTGTGGCTCGGCGGCGGACTGGGTCGTGGCTGGGACGGAACGACTTGGCAGACGGTGGGACTGGTCGAGGCCGCAGGCTGGGCCCGGCTGAAGGATCTGACGATGGTCGTCGGTGCGTCACCAAACTGGGTCGGCCCGGATCTCCGTTACGTCGATGCCCAGGCCACGGCCCGGCTGGTTCATGGCCGGCTCGAGCTCGGAGCATATGGCGGGGTCCGCTCTTGGTTCGAACCGGACGGCACCGGGGCGACCGGGTGGGGAGGGGCAACCGCGGCCTACTGGCTGAACCGACGCCTTGCCATCGTCGCGGCCGGCGGCTCCTACCCCGCGGATTTCGCCCAGGGCTTCCCCGCCGCAAGCTATCTGGCGCTAACCGTCCGCATCGCGACCCGACGCCCACCCACCCCGAGCGGAGTGGAAGCGCAGGAATACCGGCTCCTGCAGCCGCTCGCTCGCCCGCTCGTCCCGGCCTTCCGGGTCACGACTATCAGCGGCGCGACCCGGCTCGTTCGCCTCCGCGCACCCGGCGCCGGCTCGGTCGAGATCATGGGCGATTTCACTGACTGGGAGCCGGTCCCGCTCCAGAAGAGCGGCCGGGACGAGTGGAAGGCGGCCATCCCGATCCCGAGCGGTACCCACCGGATCAACCTTCGGGTGAACCAGGGTCCCTGGGGCGTCCCCCCGGGCATGCCGGTGCTCGACGACGATTTCGGGGGAGTCGTTGGCGTGCTCGTGGTCGAGTGAGTCTGCGCCGCGAGGTGACGGTGTAATGCGCGTCACGGGTCTGTATTAGCGAATGACCTCGAGAGGCAGCAGGACATGAGGATGCAACTTGGAGCGTTCCTGTGCGCGGCGGTGCTGGGACTCTGTCCCGGCACTGAGCCGCTGGCCGCTCAGGCTCGATCCGAGGACATTTCGAGCAAGCTGGCGCGGGTGCTGCCGGGTGGGACTGCAGACCAGGTACTGCGGCAAATCGACGACGCGCGCGCCCGCGGGCTTCCGGCTGCCGCGCTCGCCGCGCGCGCACTCGAGTTGTCCGCCAAGGGTGTCGCGCCCGATCGGATCGCGCAGGCGATCGAGGATCAGGCTGGTTGGCTGGAGGCAGGCCGGGCGGCGCTGACGGCGGGCGGGCGAGAAAACGCGGGGGCAGACGAGATCGACGCGGCGGCGACAGCGCTCCGAAAAGGCGTGGACGGTCGCGCGGTGAGCGATTTCGCCAGGTCAGCGCCATCGAGCCGGTCTTTGGCCGTGCCCCTCCTGATCATCTCGAGCCTGGTCGATCGCGGGCTCCCGGCCGACAACGCCCTTCGGCAGGTGCTCGCTCGGGTCGAGGCCCGCGCCTCCGATCAGCAGCTCGAACGCCTTGCCGACGCCCGGAGCGTGATCGGCAACCAGACGCCGGCATCCCTCAACGCGACCGATATCGCTGCTTCGCGGCGCGCTGAAGTGGGTCGTCCGGGGCTGGTCCCCACCGGCGCCGTCATCACCGGGAATCGTCCCACAGCCAGCCCGCCCCGCCCCCCGGGTGTGGCCAAGCCGTGAGTGAGGTCCGGCAAGTAGATCGGGCCCGAGCAGTCACCGCAAATACCCGCTCCCAGGCTTTATCCTTCAGTTGAGTGGTGGCTGGCCCGCTTCGTGCGCGACCCGCCAGCGATGCGGCGGCGAGTGCCGCCGCATTTCTCCAGGCTAGTGAGGTTTGTCGATGCGCCGGTTCGTAACTCTCGTCTTTACGCTCGCTGTGGCTGTCCCGGCCACCGCTGCCGCTCAGAGCGACACCGCCGTGCTTCCCCCGGTTCAGCGCGACACGGCGGTGCCACCGGCCGTTCTGAAGGCGCTCCGAACCACCATTGCCGAACGGTTCGTGACGCCGGTCTCATCGGACTCTTTGGCCCATTTCAGCACGGCTGAGGCGCTGCTTACCGCCCTCGGCGACCGCCATACGGTCCTGTTCTCGCCTCGTGCCTTCCAGGAGTTCCAGGTCGCCGCCGGCCAGCACTTCGGCGGGATCGGCGCCCGGCTCGGTGTCAGACGCGACACCGTGTACCTCGCCAGCGTTCTGCCTAATGGGCCGGCCGCGAAGGCAGGGCTGCTTACGTTCGATCGAGTGATCTCGGTGAACGGGCGGTCGCTGGTCGGCGTGAAGGCCGACTCGGCGGTCCAACTCATCCGCGGACCGGACGGCTCGACCGCCAAGCTCGCGGTGTTGCGTGACGGGCGTACCCGCTCGATCGCGCTCACCCGCGCGGCTGTCGCGGTGCCCAGCGTGGGTGGTGTGGCGTTGCTCGAGGACGGGATCGGCGTCGTCCGACTCCGGCAGTTCGGCGACGGGGCGACGGAAGAGGTCGCCACGGCGATTGACGCGCTGGTGTCGAGCGGAGCCCGCGGCATCGTGCTCGACCTTCGCGGCAACCCCGGCGGTCTGCTCGAGCAGGGGCTCGGCATTGCCCAGCTCTTCCTGCCCGCCGGGTCAGGTCTGGTAGAAGTTCGCGCGCGGCCGGGTACCGCCATTCAGCGGGCGCGGGCCCAGGCACCGCCGCGGTACCCCACCTTGCCGCTGGCAGTGCTGGTTGACGGGCTTTCTGCTTCGGCGTCCGAGATCCTGGCCGGCGCACTGCAGGACGCACATCGCGCCGTGGTGCTCGGCCGGCAGAGCTACGGGAAGGGCTCGGTACAGGAGACGGTTCGCTTGCCGGAGGGCTGGACCGTGAAGCTCACCGTCGCCCGTTGGTATACCCCCGCCGGCCGCGGGATTGACCGGGGCCGTCAGTCGGCGGATTCGATGCTCGATCCAGACGCTCGCCATCCCGGTGGAATCGTGCCCGACACGCCGCTCGCACCGGACACGACCATTACCCCGCCACGCGTGGCGATTACGAGCCTGAAACGGGCGACCTGGGCCCGCGTCGGTGACCGGCTCGCCGATTGGACCGAGACCCACCGCCGCGATTCCGCCGCGACCCCGACTATGCAGACCGCGGACACGCTGCTCGCGGGCCTGTCGGTGCCGGCAGCGGTCGCACCGCCGCTCGCGCGATGGCTCGAACGCGCGCTCACCCAGGAGCTCCTGTCGGCCCGCTACGGCGAAACCGCGGGCGAGGCCTGGGCGCTGGCACACGATGCTGAAGTGGAAGCGGCGCGGGCCTGGTTGGCTCGAAAGCTGGCTGCCTGACCGGGCTAAGACCCACCGCACGAAAGCACTGCCAACAAGCCGCTCGCGCCGGGCCTCCGCGCGGGGGGCTTCTGGGGTGATGCTCGCTCCGCGCTCGAGCTGGCCAGCGCCCCTGCCATGCCACCGCATGGTCTCGGCGGAGATTCGCCAAGACCGGCTATGTGCCCCGCGACCGAATCCAGGCCCACAGCCCAGCGAAGATACGGCATCCAGCGCCCGGTCTGGCTCAGGGTGTAGCGTGGGGTGAGATGGCGTTCATCGCGAAACGCTACGGTATTCCCGATGAGCGGGTTGCAGGTCGTGGAAGAACACAATGGAGCTATCGTCGGAAAAATCCGGACGCGCTCCTCGCCCGCCGCAGCCCCTGCCTCGAGCCCGCTAAATTGAACCGCCGCCAGTGTCGCTGTGGGTAGTCCTCGCCGCATGCCGGCGTCGTATTCCAGAACGCGCTGCGCGCCAGACAACTCACCGGGTCAAAGGCGAACTGGGGCGACTTCTCGACGATTATGACCTTCACCGTCTTCGGAATGCTTCGGAAGAAGTCGGTGGTGCGCCGCTTCCACAATTCGGCGCGCTGTTCCAGGGTGAGCGAGCCAACCATGCGCTCGACGGCCCCGGTCGAGCTGGCGAGGACCAGAGCCGCCCCCGGGTACCGGGCCAGGGTGCTCGCCAGCTGGTGCTGATACGTCGCGCATTCCGTGTCTTCGCGCGCGTCGTAGTAGTGGTGCAATCGGATTGGCCACGGCGGGCATGCTGCAGGTACGGGCTTTCGTCGAGCGATGCGTCGAAATAGCCAAGGTGGCGCTGAGCGAAGGCCACGTTCGCCAGATAGCTGCCGCCGGCGGCGGCATCGTGCATGAGGTCCCGCCACTCCAACGGCGACCACAGCAGCACTCCCAACGCGAGGGTCGCGACCACCACCAGCGCCAGGGCGGGCCACAGCCGGCGCACCCGTCGTGCCTCGAAGGCTCGCAGTGCAATCGTTCCCGTCGTATCCAACTCGACCACGAGCAGGCGGGTGATCAGAAATCCCGAGAGGACGAAGAAGACGTCCACGCCGACGAATCCACCGGAGGCCCAGGGAAGTCCCGCATGGAACGCCACGACGGCCAACACTGCCAGACCGCGTAGGACATCCAGTTGGTCCAGGTACACGTGGTCCTGCGTGGCCGGCGTCGTAGGGGGTGCTGACGTCGTCCTGATGTCGGGGAGTTCGAGCGCGGTCGCTGTCACGCGGGCCCCGCCACAAACTGCGGTGACCCTGCGTTTGTCCTTGCCAGGTCTCGTTGCCGATGTGGTATCAGCAGGTCATCAGCGCCCGCCGTGACGGGGCGTCGCGACAACACATTCCATGGCGTTGGCACTGGCCGGCCTGCTGGCCATGGGTTGTCTGCAAGACGCGACGACCCCGGACCCGGCGAGAATGACCCGGCCCGAGGTACTCGGCAACCATGGTCACCCAGAACCCGGTGTTTCCCATCGACTTGGTTGTCTTGGGGGGAGCTGGCGAGGTGTTTCACCTCACCTTTGATGGACCGGGCGGTGCGCACTTTAGGACTCACAGCAAACCCGCAGGGAGCCTGAGCCTCTCATGGGGGCAAGTATCAAGCCGCCGCCGTGACGACCACTCCTCTGTCGGGTGTAAAGGGGTTGGATGAGGGTCCCAGGAACGGTCCCCCTTGTGGCTCCCCGGAAGATTTGTCGCGGCTGGCGGCGATGCGAGGCCAAGGCCAGATTCCCGGCATCGCGACTCCGGCCCCTTTCACCGACCTGCCCGCCGCGCTGGCGGCTGGCTTGCGCGATCGCTATGTGCTCGAGCGCGAGCTTGGGCGCGGGGGCATGGCCACGGTATACCTGGCCCAGGACGTCAAGCACGAGCGGCCGGTTGCGCTCAAGGTCCTGCACCCCGAGCTGGCCGCGAGCCTGGGACCCGACCGGTTCCTGCGGGAGATCAGGCTCGCCGCCCGGCTCCAGCACCCCCACATCCTGACGGTCCACGACTCGGGCGAGACCGCCGGCCGGCTCTGGTTCACCATGCCGTTCGTGCGGGGTGAGTCTCTCCGCGATCGGCTACGACGGGAGCGGCAGCTTCCGGTGGACGAGGCGGTGCGGATCGCGCGTGAGGCTGCGCTCGCACTCGACTACGCCCACCAGGAAGGCGTGGTCCACCGCGACATCAAGCCCGAGAGCATCCTGCTCACCAAGGACGGCTCCTCGGCGTTGGACCGGCTCGAGCCGCTGCTGAGGATGCCGTTCTACCTCTCGCCCGGCTGGCTCGGGATCGACCCCACGTTCGCGCCGCTCAAGGGGAATCCGCGCTTCGAGCGGCTGGCCTCGGCGAAGTAGCGGTCAGGAGCGATGCATCAGAGCCACCATTGGGCTCGATGAGGGAGAACCGGCCGATGCGTCGCACGGCTTTCGTCGCCTTCGTATGCTTGCTCAATGGGTGCGCGTTGATCGCGCGACGGGGGACGATCGCGTACCTGGCGGTCACGGCGCAATCGACGGACATGAAGATTGAGATCAACAAGGCGTTCATCGAGAGATACAAGAACAGAGTCACCATTCATACGACATTCACCGTAGACAAGGCGATGGAATCGCCGTTCCCTGCCTTTCTGGACGGGGACTTGCACCTCGCGGGACGTGCCCCCCAAATAGCCCTACCCACCGTCGGAGAGATCGCGAACGCCGCTTCCCAAAAAGAGGCGGTGGACATCGTACATCGCGCCGAAGGTACCCGCAAACCCCTGAAGGTCTCCGGCGTCTGGAGGCTTTGGCCGGAGCACGCGACAATCAAGATGGAGGAACAGGGGAGCCCACTCCCTCCCTATGAGACAAGCAATCCGGAGCATGTCTTTGAGATTCACCCGCTCACCAGGATAAACCATACTGACCTTCTGGATTCTTTTCGGCCGGTTGAGGGATTCAAGCCAGGAGGGGCGCAGAGAACCTTTGGGATTTATGAAAGAGCTTCCTGCAGGCTCAAGGTCGAACCAACGACGGTTTCGATATTCACCCCGGCAGGCCTCTACAACGACGTCGAGTTCATCATGGAACTCGCCGATGACCGACAGCGGGTGGTGGCCGACGGGAGGTTTGTGATCGCGTCTGCGAGAGACCTGGACGGAGGCCTTCTCGTGGAACACCTCCGCATGGTGTTTGTGAAGCGGACAGGTCCCGAAAGAGCGGTCAGACTCCTCAAACGAGGGGACTGGCTGCATGTCTTTGGGATACCGAGGCTGGATTTCGCGGAGATCTCACGGAGGGTGAGGGAGTCTGGGACGAACCCCGCCCTCCTCACCGGGGCGCTGCCTTACGAGATCATCATCATCGGCGTTTACCCGAATGGGAAATAGGGCAGGCTGACATCTGCCCAGTGGCGATGTCGCACTGACAGCGGAGTAAGCCTTCCTGTTGTACATCGATTTGCGCCCCTCCCAGTTTCCTTCGCCCTGAATCAGCCCTGGTATTGTTCGTCGCTGACCTGTTCCATCCAGTCGGCGGTCTTGCCGTCGAGCTTCTCCACAATGGCGATGTGCGTCATGGCCGTGGTTGCCGTGGCGCCGTGCCAATGCTTTTCCCCCAGGGGAAACCAGATCACATCGCCCGGTCGAATTTCTTCGATTGGCCCACCCCAGCGCTGCGCCCAGCCGCACCCTCCCGTCACGATCAAGGTCTGGCCGAGCGGATGCGTGTGCCATGCGGTCCGGGCCCCCGGCTCGAAGGTGACGCTGGCGCCAAGAACCCGCCCCGGATCGGCCGCTTCGAACAGCGGGTCAATCCGAACCGCGCCCGTGAAATAATTCTCCGGCCCCTTGCCGGAAGGCTGGGAACCGCTTCGCCTAATTTCCATTTGTTTTCTCCTTCGGGCGCCATATTCGTAGGACTTTATGCAGGCTATCGCAGAGGGCGGTATAACGATCCCTAGCCGTCCACCTTCCGGAACGTAACCGTGCCTATCGGGTCTCTTCTGTGGCCAATGCTGTGATGGCGATTATCGATGGGGGGTCGAGAAGATAAGACAGAGAAACGGTATCCGTCCCGATCTCCTTCTATGGCGGTTCTATACGCCCCGCATGATCGACGTCGCGACGGGGTCGAGCCCGGGTGCGAAACCTCCGTCCCAGGCACCAATCGGCGTCGTGTGCCGGATTTCACCGACCTCGACCTCACGTTCGAGCAAGAGGCTCCGCGCGGCCTCGTCGTTTGGCGAATAGTCGACGTCGAGCGTGAAGCCGACCTGATCGACATAGAACCGCAGCGCTCGCTCGACATCGCTCACTGGCAGCGTGATCACTTCGACTGAAAACATTGGCGATCTCACGGTTACGTCTCCTCTTTCCCCTTCGAAAGTGTCATATTCTCCGCTTGCGAGTGGCCGAGTGCCCGCTCATGCCGACTTGCGGCGGGGGAGCACTTCTGCGACGTGAGCTCGCGATCGGGGCCGTGTGGAATCACCGTTTGACCGGGCTCAAGATGAAGCTGTTTGCCATCGAGCTGCACCGAGACAATGTCCGGTTCGAATGACAAGAAGTTCGAAATGCGGCCGACCTCTGGATATGCCTCAGGATACGACCATACCGCTAGATGTGCATCACCGATGTTGTAGTAGATGTTGTAGTAGCTGCACAGCCCCTTGTACGGGCAGAAAGTTTGGCGTTCCACGGAAGTGAGCGCAGACTCATCAACGTCGGCACGTGGAACGTACCAACGCGGCGCGAAGCCGGATTCGTAGAGAACCACGGGCCGTTTGGTATCGGCA
>DASQPE010000065.1:0-5711 GCA_035644115.1 Gemmatimonadales bacterium | reverse complement strand
CGCCAGGCGACCGTGCTCGACGGCGACGTGGTGCGCACCATGCTCTCGAAAGGCCTCGGCTTCAGCCGGGAAGATCGGGATCTCAACATCCGGCGGATCGGCTACGTGGCCTCGGAGATCGTCCGCCACGGCGGGCTGGTCATCTGCGCGGCGGTGAGCCCGTACCGCGCCACCCGCGATGAGGCGCGCGCGATGGCCGGGGGGGACCGGTTTGTCGAAGTGTTCGTGGACACACCGCTCGAGGAGTGTGAGCGGCGCGATATCAAAGGGATCTACGCCCAGGCCCGTCGGGGGGAGATCAAGAACTTCACCGGCATCAGCGACCCCTACGAGCCACCGCTCAAGCCAGAGCTCACGCTGACCACGGTGGATCGCACGCCGGAGCAGAACGCGCGGGCGATTCTCGATTACCTGATTCGCCAGGGATTGGTTGCGCCGGACGAGGATGCGGACGCGGCGGACTAACAACTACGTAAAAAGTGAAAAGTGAAAAGTGAAAAGGGGGTCCCGATCTAAAATGGGGGTCCCCTTTTCACTTTTTACTTTTCACTTTTCACTTTTCACGTTGTTGTCGCAGGCAGGCCCACGCCCCCCACAAGAACGAACCAACCAGTACCAACAGCGCCACCCTCCGGACCAGCAGTGCGAGGCGAAGATCGTAGCCGAGCGCGCCGAAATGGTCCAGCAGGTAGTACCAGTCGTGCTCCCCTCCGTCCGGGCTGAAGCTCACCAGCGGCAACTCCTGGGCGACGGCGTCGCCCACGTACACTGCCAGATTGCTCAAACTGAACGAGAGCCAGCAACCCGCGACGCTGGCGCCGAAGTACTCGCGCCGGGCGAGCAGCACGGCTGCCGCGCCGATGGGGACCAGGAGCTGCATGAGGCTGCCCCCGGCCACGCCCATGAACTCGCCCATGAACGCGAAGAACAGGTGACCGAACTCGTGGGAGCCGAAGATGATCCCGGAAAAGATGCTCCAGTAGTCCGGGTCGGTGAGGTGACGCCATCCGGTCCAGCCCAGCCACAGCAGCAGGGGCAGGCGCCACTGCCAGCTTTGGATCCGGCTCAGGCCTCCGCTCCGCTCGGGGGCGACCGGTGCTTCCGCGTTGGGCATGGCGAGATCTCGGGCAAGTCCGGTGCCCCCGGGCGGGTGCGACTGCCGGGTGCCCCCTGCGGCGGCGAACCTGCGCGCCGGCACCGGCTTAGGCGGCGATCAACAGCTGGGGGCTCGGGCCGGGTCGGGCCGCGCGTCGAGCAGGATGCGAGATCGTGATCGACGTGGCGCGAGGATTGGCGACCGGTTCGGTCGCTTTGCCGGTTGACATGCGGACCGGACCGACCGTATATACATGCATGACATTGCAAGCCGCTGGGTTCGGTCGGATGTGTTGTTGTCGCTCGCGGAGCCTCGGGGTTCGCGCGCGCGGCGCTTTTCGATTGAGGCCAGCGTAGCGGCACGGAACGAACCCGACGGGCTCCGGTGTTAGCACAGACGGAGCGGCGTCGGGATCCTGAGAAGCCCGGGTGACTGCTCCCCCGGGCTCTTTTCTTTTTTCGGAGCACGACGTCTAGTGGCGGAAGCCATCACGAAGGAACACGTACTCCGGCGGAACTCGATCGAGCGGCTCAAGCTCGAGAAGTCACCGCTCGACATTCTGGCCGAGCTGCCGGTGCTCGCTACCCGGAGCTACGAGGCCGTGCCCGAGGAAGACCTCGTTCGGCTCAAGTGGTACGGGCTGTATCACGACAAGCCCAAGACGGGCCGCTTCATGCTTCGGGTGAAGACGCCGGGCGGGCAGCTCACCCCGGCCAAAGTCCGCACCATCGGCCGGATCTCGGTCGAGTTCGGGCGCGAGTACGGGGAGCTCACCACCCGGCAGAACATACAGCTTCACTGGCTCCAGCTCGCGCAGCTGCCTGAGGTGTTTGCCCGGCTCACCGCGGCCGGCTTCAACACGGCCGGTGCGTGCGGCGACACCGTGCGCAACATGACCGGCTGCCCGGTGGCCGGGCTCGATGCGCTCGAGCTGTTTGACGCCACTCCGGTGCTGCAGGAGGCCGCCCGCTTCTTCGACGGCAACCCGGACTACGCCGACTTGCCCCGCAAGTTCAAGGTCACGATCACGGCATGTCCCCATCAGTGCACCCTGCCCGAGATCAACTGCGTCGCCCTGGTGCCGGTCCGGCTTCGCGGCCGCGACGGCTTCGCCGTGCGGGTCGGTGGGGGGCTTTCCACCGTGCCGCGGCTGTCGAAAGGGCTGGGCGTCTTCATCGAGCCGGCCGACGCCGTCCCCGTGCTGCGGGCGATCCTCGACGTGTGGAAGGACACGCTCAAGTACCGCATGTCCCGGGTAAAGGCGCGAATCAAGTTCATGCTCGACGACGTCGGGCCCGAGGAGTTCCGGCGGTTGGTGGAGGAGCGGCTCGGCCGGCGGCTGGCGGACGGCCCGCTTCCCGAGCCGCTGCCGGGCGGACACCAGCCCGGAGTTCACCCGCAACGGCAGCCCGGCCTCCACTACATCGCGGTGCCGGTGACGGCGGGTCTGGTGGAGGGCAGCCAGCTGCTTCAGCTGGCCGACCTGGCCGAGCGAATCGGGGGCGAGGTCAGACTCACCCGGGAGCAGAATTTCATCCTGACGCACGTGCCGGACGCGCAGGTCGAAGAGACGGTGCGGGCGCTGGACGCCATCGGCTTCCCGCTGGACGTGAACCGGGTCCGGGCCACGAGCATCGCGTGCACCGGCTCGCCGCTCTGCAACTTCGCGGTCGCGCTCACCAAGCCCCGGCTGATCGACATCATGGATCATCTCGAGCGGACGTTCGGTCGCGCGGTCGAGGATCTCCGGATCAACCTGGATGGTTGCCCTCACGCCTGCGCTCAGCACTGGATCGGCGACATCGGGCTTCAGGGCACCACCCTGCGCGAGCGGACCGACGAGGGCGGAAAGCTGGAGGCGTACGACCTCTATCTCCGAGGGGGCCAGGGGGTCGAGGCGGCGATCGGCGTGCCGTTGGTGCGCCGGGTGCCGGCGGACGAGGTCAGCACGTATCTGGAGCGGCTGGTGCGGCTCTGGCTGGACGAACGGCAGGACTCCGAAGGGTTCAAGACCTTCACCGACCGGCAGTCGGATGAGCGGCTGGTCGCGGTCGCGGCAAACGTCCCCGTCGAGGAAGCGCGGGGCCGGCTACGCCGGCGCGACAGCCGTGCGGAGGCAGCCGATGTCTGAGGCGACAGCGCAGAAAGAGTTTGAGCCGGAGCTGCTGGACGACGCCGAAGCCGGCGAGCTGGCGGTCGAGTTCGACGACCGGCCCCCGGAGGATCTGCTCGCCTGGGGGTTCGAGCGGTTCGGCTCCCGCATCGCGTTGTGCACCAGCTTCCAGGCCGAGGGCATGGTGCTGCTCGACATGGCGTGGCGGATCGACCCCAAGGTGCGGGTGTTCACCATCGACACCGGCCGCTTGCACCAGGAGACGTACGATCTGATCGATGCCGTCCGCAAGCGCTACGACATGGCGATCGAAGTGCACGCGCCGGACGCCCGGGAGCTCGGGGTGATGACCGAGAAGCACGGGGTCAACCTGTTCTACAACGCGGTGCCCCTTCGGCTGCTGTGCTGCCAGGTCCGCAAGGTCCGGCCGCTGCAGCGGGTGCTGGACGGCCTCGATGCCTGGATCACCGGACTTCGGCGGGAGACCTGGGCCAGCCGGGCGGACATCCGGAAGCTCGAGCTGGACCACGATCACGGTGGCATCGCCAAGCTGAGTCCGCTGGCGGACTGGACCCACGAGGAAGTCTGGGAGTACCTGCGCGGCAACGACGTGCCCTACCACGCGCTCTACGAGCAGGGCTACACCAGCATCGGGTGCGCTCCCTGCACCCGGCGCACGGCTGCCGGAGAGGACCCCCGCGCCGGCCGGTGGTGGTGGGAGACCAATGCCCCCAAGGAGTGCGGGATGCACTGCACTATCGAGACCGGCGGCTTCGAGCACGAGTTGGAGGTTCTGCTTGACCGTGCGCATTGAAGAGTCCGCGCGCGAGGCGCTGGCCGTCGAGGCGGCAGCCTTGAGCGACGCCCTGACCGATCCGCTCTCCCGCGCGAGCTACGAGGAGCTCTCCCGCGCGCTGGGCGCGGGAGAGGTGGAGGACGCGCTGCTGCCGCCGCTCGAGCAGTTGCTGGAGCTCACCCTCCGCACCGGGCGGGTTCGCCGGTTGCACGGCCCCCTCGCCGAAGCTGCCGCGGTCCGGATTTATCAGGCGACCCCGGCGGGGCGGGCCGTGGTGGCGGCGCTGGCGGAGGTCAACGCCGCGCTCACAGCGCTGCGCGGTCGTACGCTCGACGGGATCACGTTCGCGGCCAAGGGCCCCGGCGTCTACGGCCTCTCGATCGACACGCCGGACGCGCAGCTCTCGCTCGAGATCGGCCCCGAGGGTGTGTTGGTTCGCGACCTGAGCGTGGGAGACTGAGATGAGCTCACCCCGACCACGCTACTACCCGGTGCTGCTCGATCTGCGCGGGCGCCGGTCGGTCGTGGTAGGCGGCGGCCCGATCGCAGAGGGGAAAGTCGCGCCGCTGGTGGACGGAGGCGCCGCGGTCACCGTCGTCGCGCCCGACCTCACGGCCAGCCTCGCCGCTCTCGCCCGCGAGGGGCGCTTCACTCACGTGGCCCGGCCCTACGCCCCGGGCGACCTGGAGCACGCATACCTCGCGATCGCCGCGACCGACGACCCCGAGGTCAATCATGCGGTGCACGCCGAAGCCGAGGCGAAAGGCGTGCTGGTCAACGTGGTGGACGACCCGCCCTATTGCGGTTTCATCCTGCCATCCATTCTCCGGCGGGGAGACCTGGTGGTGGCGGTCTCCACCTCGGGCAACGCGCCCGCGCTGGCGGTGCGGGTCCGGGAGCGGCTGGAGCGCGAGCTGGGTGACGAGTACGCCCGCTTCCTGGCGCTCGCCGGCTCGATCCGGACACCGCTGGCCGAGCGGTATCCCGACTTCCAGATCCGGAAGCGGCTCTGGTACCGGCTGGTGGACTCGGACGTGCTGGCGCTGCTCCGGTCGGGGGACGAGACGCGGGCCCGGGAGCGCATCGCGGACGTGATGGGCGTCGGTGTGCCAGACTCAACGACAAACCGCAGAGACGCAGAGGACGCGGAGAACAACACCTCGCTGGTTGTCTCTGCGCCCTCCGCGCCCCTGCGGTTCAATTCCGGGACGGTGTACCTGGTCGGAGCGGGGCCGGGCGACCCCAAGCTCATCACCGTGCGCGGGCTCGAGCTGCTCCGCCGGGCTGATGTCGTGGTGTACGATCGGCTTGTGAGTCATGCCCTGCTCGACGAAACGCCGGCCGACGCCGAGCTGGTGTACGCGGGCAAGGCCCCAGGCGGTCACTGTATGCCGCAGGAGGGCATCAACGCGCTGTTGGTCCGCGAAGCCCGCCTGGGGAAGACGGTGGTGCGGCTCAAGGGAGGCGATCCCTTCGTCTTCGGGCGCGGCGCCGAAGAAGCGCTTGCTTGCACCGAGGCCGGCGTGCCCTGGGAGGTCGTGCCCGGGGTGTCGAGCATCGTGGGGGTGACCGGGCGCGCCTCGATTCCGCTGACCACGCGCGGCTACGGTGGAAGCTTCGCGGTCGCGACCGCGCACCGCGCCGCCGACGGGTCCGATCCACTCGACTGGGCGGCGCTGGCCCGCATGGACACGCTGGTCGTTCTC
>DASQPE010000064.1:0-3863 GCA_035644115.1 Gemmatimonadales bacterium | reverse complement strand
GCCTGACTGGGGCGAGTGACGACGAACCGCACGGCGTGGCCGGCGACCGCGAGGCCCAGCAGCAGCAGGAGGGCTCGCCGCTCCGCGGGTGGCATGGGGGGACGATAGGGCGCGGCGGTTCGAGCAGCGGTGCCGAAACGTGGCGCGTGGGAGCGGAAGCACGCGGGCGGGGGACGGCCTTCCGTCCCCTCCCGCCTACGGCTTCTCCTGCCGGATCAGCGCCATCGCCACATCGCCCACCACCTGCAGGCTGGCGGCGCTCACCTTGTCGATCGTGTCCTCCGGCGTATGCCAGGAGGGATAGTCGAAATCCACCACGTCGATCGCCTTGATGCCGACCTTCTGCAACTCGACGTGATCGTCCGTGAGGGTATGCTTGGATGCATCGATAAAGACCCCCTGCTTCCCCAGCTTTCGGGCCGTCGCCCACACCAACTGCACGATCTCCGGCGCGCCGGTGAGCGAGTTGCCCTCCTGATAGATCTGCAGGTCCTTGTCGGCCACCAGATCGAACAGCACGGCGTACTTGGGCGTGGCGCCCGGCGGCTGATGCGCCGCGTAGTACCGCGCACCCATCAGTACGTCGTCCGGATGCTGGTTGAAGTCGCCGTAGTCCTCCCCGTCGTCGAACAGCAAATCCACCCCGATCGCCGGCGGGTGCCGCTTGAGCGCGTCCGCGACGCCAAGCAGCACCGCCACGCCGGAGGCGCCGTCGTTGGCGCCTGGGACCGGCGCTTTCGGAGCCTTGGAATTGGGGCCGTCCGACCGGGGCCGGGTATCCCAGTGAGCCAGGAACAGGATGCGGGTCGTCGCCTTGGGGTTGAAGCGCGCCACGAAGTTCCGGAGGGGGAGCGTGTCGCGTCCCGCCGCGACGTGAGTCCACGACTGCACGATCAGCGTGTCGGCCCGCGCGCGGAGCAGGCTGTCGAGCCACGCGGCCATGTGTTCGTGCGGCGGCGTCCCGGGGATCCGGTTGCCGAACCCGACCTGGGTTCGGAGGTACTCGAACGCGCTGGCGGAGGCGAACTCCTTGGGCGGCGGCGGGGCCTCACGGGCGCATCCGCCCAGTGCGACCGCCAGGGCTGCGCCGACGGTCAGGACTGCGAAACGGGGGGTCGACATGGCCCGGATTATAACCCGACCAGCCGCGGGCTCCGGTGCTTGGCCGCCGCTGCCAGCGCAACCATCTTTCCCCCGTGCGGTTGCTTCCCCGCTATCTCCTGCGCCAACTGATCGCCCCGTTCTGCTTCTCCCTGGCGGCGGCGACCAGCCTCATGCTCCTCAATCAGATCGCCAAGCGATTCGGCGCGCTGGTCGGCAAGGGGCTCCCCTGGCGGGTGATCGCCGAGGTGTTTGTCCTGAGCCTCCCGTTCATTCTGGCGATGACCATCCCGATGGCGGTGCTGCTCGCCGTGCTGTACGCCTTCAGCCATCTGGCGGCCGACAACGAGGTGATGGCGCTGCGCGCGACCGGGGTGAGCGTGCCGCAGATGCTGCGGCCGCTCTTCATCTGGGGCCTGGCGATGTCGGCGGTCACCTTCCTTTTCATCGACCTGGTCCTGCCGAACAGCAACGCTCGGCTCCGGGGCCTGCTCATCGACATCGGGCGGAAGAAGCCCACTTTCGAGCTGCGGGAGCAGGTGATCAACGAGGTGCCCCCCTCCAAGTACTTTCTGCGGTCCGGGCGGATCGACCCCGCCACCGGCGGGCTGCGCGGGGTCACGATCTACGATGTCGGCGACGAGACCGTGCGCCGGGTGATCTACGCCGACAGCGGCATCATGGCGTACGCTCCCGGCGGCCGTGACCTCACCCTCCGACTCTACGACGGCGTGATCCACCAGTACCGATCGGACGAGGCCGATCGGTTCCAGGTCACCCGCTTCGCGACCAACGAGATCCGGGTGAGGAACGTGTTCGACGAGCTGGAGCGGAACACGTCGGACCAGATCCGGGGCGACCGGGAGATGTCGAGCTGCGCGATGCTGGCCGTGGTTCGGGACGCGGAGCGGGACCAGGCAAGAGCCGACGCCGATCGACGGTTCCTGCTTCAACGTGATGTGCGCGAGCTGCTCGGACTGCCCGCGCTTCAGCCCGATACCGCGCAGCCCAGCGTGCCCGGCGACTATTGCGTGTGGCTCGAGCAGTTGCGGACCAGGCTGCCTGCCCGGCTGCTTCCGCGGAAGGCCGCGGCGCAGTCGCCCGCGCCGCCCCAATCCCCGGGGACCCGATCCGGGGTGCCGCGGCCTCCGGCCACCCGGCCGGCCCCTGCCGCCGCCGGTCAGACACCGGCCCGGAAGCCCGCGTTGGGCGCCGCCGCCGACTCGGCCAAGCCGGCACCGGCAATCAGCGCGCCGAGACTGTCCGCCCGCGCCGAAGTCACGATGGCGCTTGACCGGGCCAAGGACGCCGATCTCCGAGCCGATCGCTACATGGTCGAGGTCCACAAGAAGTGGGCGATCAGCCTGGCCTGCGTCTCCTTCGTGCTCGTCGGGTTGGCGATGGCGCTCCGGTTTCCCCGCGGCGGGATGGGGCTCGTGATCGGCGGAGGGCTGGCCGTGTTCTCGATCTACTACGTCGGCCTTACCGCCGGCGAGGCGCTCGCCGACCGCGGCTTCCTGTCGCCCGCGTTGTCGATGTGGCTCCCCAACATCATCATGACGGTAGTGGGAGTTCTCGGGCTGATCCAGGTGAACCGGCAGCCGGGCCTGAACCGTGGCGGCGACTTCCGGGAGCTGCTCGACAGCATCCGCTACAGCTTGCGGTGGCGCCGCAGGCCCGCGTGATCGGCCGCCTGCTCGATCGCTACGCGCTGGGGCTGTGGCTCCGCCTGTTCGGGCTCACCGTCCTGGGGTTCCCCATCGTCTCGATCCTCATCAACATCACCGATTCGCTCAACAAGCTGCTGGACCGGGGCCTCACGGTTCGCCAGATCATGGTGAGCTACGTGTACTCCGTGCCGGAGAACATGTTTCTCGTCCTGCCGGCCGCGGTGCTGTTCGCGACGGTGTTCACGGTGGGCACGATGGCACGCCATTCGGAGCTCACCGCCGCGAAAGCCGGAGGTCAGAGCTTCCGGCGGCTCATGCTGCCGATCTTTCTGGTCTCGGTGCTCGCCACGGGCCTGGGCATCCTCGTGGGTGAACTGGCGCCCGGCGCGACGGCCAAACAGCTGAAGCTGCAGAAGGCCCAGCCGGAGGGGCCGACTTCGGCCCGGTTCAACTTTGTCTACCGGGCCGATCAGGGGTGGGTCTACACCATCCGCTCGCTCGAGATCGCGACCCGGAAGCTCAAGTTGGTCCTGTTCGAGCGGCAGGGAACCGGACTCGACTATCCGGATCTGGTAGTGACGGCCGACAGCGCAACCTACGACGCTCCGCGCAAGGCATGGCGCCTGTGGAACGGCTCCAGCCGAGTGATCGCCGCCCCGGACCGCCAGGCGAGCTTCAGGTTCCGGACGCTCCGGCTTCGGAGCTTCGCTCAAAGCCCGGCCGACCTGCTGGCTGAACCCAAGGCGCCGGACGAAATGCGGTACGCCGAGCTTGGCCGCTACATCGAGGCGCTGCAGCGCTCGGGCAACGATGCCAACAAGCTGATTGTGGAACGCGCCCTCAAGCTCGCGATCCCGGCGACCTGCCTGATCATCGCGATCTTCGGCGCGCCGCTGGCGATCAGTTCGCCGCGGGCGGGGACGGCCTTCGGCATCGCGATCAGTCTGGCCACCACAGTGCTGTTTCTCCTGCTCATGCAGATCGCGAAGGCGGTGGGGGCGGGCGGGCTGCTGGACCCCACGGCCGCTGCCTGGCTCCCGAACGCCGTGTTCATGGCACTCGGGCTGGTGCTGTTGGCACGGGTGAGGACGT
>DASQPE010000063.1:0-23675 GCA_035644115.1 Gemmatimonadales bacterium | reverse complement strand
CGATGATGAGTACCGGCTTCCGCATCGTCCTCACCAGTCAAACGCCAGCCCGCTCTACGCGCCGCCGCCGGGCCATGGCCGGTCGCGAGCGGTCAGCCTGTTCAACGCTTGTACACGAGGGACGCCACGTCGGGAGAGCCCGCCCTCTCGAGCGGGAGTAAGTATAGTCAGCCCCGCTGAAGCTCCACAACGGGATTCGACGCTCTCCCGGCGTTGCCCTACACCGCTCGCCGCCGCCGCATCGCCGTGGCTGCACCGATCCACTCCGCTTTCCGTCGCACCAGGCCCAAGAAAGCGTCCACGTGGCGACGGTCGCTGAGCGGCACCCAACACCACTTCACCGGGCCGGTGCGCTGTCCCTCGCGAATCGCCTGCCGCACGACTTCAGCCAATCGTGCGAACGCGAGCGTCTTGCCCTCCTCCTCGTCCGTCAACGTGAAGGTGGCGCTCGCGCCGGAAAGATTGGGATGCAGCCAGCACAGCTTCCGCGACCCCAGGCCGAACTCCCAGGTCCAGGCCCAGGGCGACCCCATGAACCGCACCTGCTCGCCCACACCCCGAATAGCGAGGAGCCCCGTCCGGGCCAGGCGAAACCGGTCTCCCATAGGAGACGGCAGATCCTGGTACGGGGCCGATGGCTTCGGAGGTAAGTCGGGGAGCCGGTAGGGGTTGGTGGCCCAGTAGGCGGCGGAGCGTCCCACGGCTATTGCTCCTCCGACCCGGAAGAGGCCGGCGGACTGCCGGCCGCCGGCACGCCCTCTCGCGCGAGAAAGCGCGAGACCTCGATTCCCATTGCACGCAGCAGCGAGGCCTCGCGGGCGTCCAGGGATGCCCGGAAAACGATCTCGCGAAACGACCGCATCACGTGCCCCGGCTGCCGGGTCTTGAAGAAGTCAATCGCCCATAGGGCGCGCTCCCAATCCGAGAACAGGGTCTCGACCAGCGCGTGCGGCGCCGCCGGCGCCGTTCGCCGCGGCGACTTGAACGGGAGCCGATCGCCGCCCCGGGCGAGCCAGCACTCGTAAGCCATGATGGCGACGGCCTGGGCCAGGTTCAGCGATGAGTGAGCGGGATCGGAGGAGATGGTGACCAGGACGTCGCAGCGGTCGAGCTCCTCGTTAGTGAGCCCCGAGTCCTCCCGGCCCGCCACCAGGGCGACCGCACCGTCGGTGGTCCGGCGCGCAAGCTCCCCGGCGGCGTCCCGCGGCCGGAGCACTGAGCGCTTCGCGGCCCGCTCGCGCCCCGTCAGCACGGCGGCGAACACGCAGTCCGCCAAGGCGTCCTTGAGGGAGTCATGGATGGTGATCCGGGCGACGAGGTCCGCCGTGTTGTGGGCGATTCCCTCGATGCGATATGGGTCCAGCTCCATCTCCGGATTCACCAGCCGGATGCTGTCGATCCCGAAGTTCTTGGCGATGCGGACGACGCTCGCCACGTTGACGAGGTCCTGTGGCGAGACCAGGACCAGCCGGGGGGCTTCCGTCATGCCTCACTGAGGAAGCTGACGTCGTGCCGTCGCGTCTTGAGCGCCTGCCCGAACCCCGCCTTCTCGACCGCCTTCATGTACGCTTCCTTGGGCTCGACCAGCCCCTGATCGACCAGCTCGATGAGGGCATCGTTCAGGGTCACCATCCCGGCCTTGCGATTGGTCTGCATGATGGACGGAATCTGAAACGTCTTGCCCTCGCGAATCAGATTCGAGACCGCCGGGATGGTGAGCAGAATCTCGCGCGCCGCCACCCGGCCCCCGCCGATCTTGCGACAGAGCGTCTGGGCGATGACCCCGCGGAGCGATTCCGACAGCATGACCCGAACCTGTGACTGCCGGTCGGCCGGGAACTGGTCGATGATGCGGTCGATCGTGCTGGAAGCGGTGGTCGTGTGCAGCGTGCCGAACACGAGGTGACCGGTCTCGGCAGTCTCGAGTGCGATGGACACGGTCTCGAGATCGCGCATCTCGCCCACCAGCACGATGTCAGGATCCTCCCGAAGCGCAGCGCGGAGCGCCTGCTTGAACGACCGGGTGTGGAGTCCAACCTGGCGCTGGGTGACCAGACACTTTTTGCTTTGGTGCACGAACTCGATCGGGTCTTCGATCGTGAGGATGTGGTCGCTACGGGTGCGATTAATCAGGTCGACCAGCGTGGCAAGGGTGGTGGACTTGCCGGAGCCGGTGGGGCCGGTCACCAGCACGAGCCCCTTGGTGAGATAGCAGAGGTGCTGCACTTCCCGGCTCAACCCCATCTCATCCGCGGTCATCACCTGCCCCGGGATGGTGCGGAAAACCGCCATCGGCCCCCGCCGGTCGCGTCCGGCATTGCACCGGAAGCGGGCCAGACCTTCGATCTCATAGGCCCAGTCCGTGTCGTTGGTCTCCCGGAACTCGGCCAGATCCTTGGGGCCCATGATGCTCATCAGGACGGCCTCCAGACGCTCGGCGCCCAGCGGCTCGGCCTCTAGCCGGACCAGCTCGCCGCTCTGCCGGAGCAGCGGGGGCTCGCCGGTGCGGAGGTGCAGGTCGGAGGCCCCCGACTGGACCAGCTGGCGGAGCAGCGTGTCGATCACCGCGCGGACCTCACGCTGGTCCGCCTCGCTCCGGGGGGCAGCGGATCCGGGCAAAGGATCGGGGCGGAGCGTAGCGTCGCCGGCCCGCGCCTCTACCTGCACGCCGCCTGAAGGCGCGCGATAGCCAAACAGAACGGGACCCGGAGAGCCGAGGCCGGACGCCGCCTCGGCCGGCGCGATCTCCCGAAGCAGCGCCACGATCTGGACGTCGGTCAGGGGTTCTTTGGTAACCGGCCGAGTGTTGCCATCCCGCAGCAGCACGGCAGGCTTCCCCACAGCGAGCCGCAGCGAGTCGGCGCGCTGCTCGTGCAGTATCCGAATGAGCTGGTCGAGTCGAGCCACCGGACCTCGTCAATCCAGCGGACGAATTGTCCGCACCAGAAGCTTGTTGACGTAATGGGTCACGTCGTCGGTCCAGAGCGTGAAGAAGGTACCCGGGCCGTTCACGTAATCGAGAGCCCGGTTCCGCCCGGGTGGGAGCTCCAGGGCGGCACGGCCTCGAAACTCGCGGCCCCCGACCACGACCACGTCCATCGCGATCATTTTGGCGGCGGACAACCGCTCGGGATCCGTGGGAGGCGCCTGGTGGTGGCAGGTGACCATGGCCGTCTGGGCTTTGGGAACGAACAGCACGCCGCCGCTCGAGCCGGTGAGGGCAAAGAAGGGATCGATCCGGTTGAGCATCTCGATCGGCGTTTCCGGCCCGGGCGGATATTGGAGGCGCAGAAGCAAGTGAAGGCTGCCGTCGATCACGATGCCTTCGGCCAGCAGCACCTGGGCCGCTTCCTGGCGAATCGAACCCCAGTCGTCTCTCATTCAGTGGCTCGCGGGACGGCCATAGCGAAGGGAAACTCGTCAGACGACCACCACTGCGGCAAGGGCCGGCTCAGCCGCGAATCTCCACGCCGGCGTCGCGTTCGATCAGGCGGATAGCTTCGACGTGATCCGCTGCGTCGCCGAGCACGGCGCGCGCCCGCCGAAGCAGCTCCCCCACCAGGTGCAGCACGGGGCCTCGCACCCCGGTCTCATCCAGCACGCCAAGCGCGATGCCCACGTCTTTTTCGAGCAGCGCGAGCCGAAAGGTCTGGGGCCAGCGGCCGGTGAGAACCCGATCGGGCACCAGCGCTTCGCTCACGAACGACCGGCCGCTCGACGCATTGAGGACTTCGACCGCCTTCCGGGCCGGCACTCCCGCCTTCACCAGTGCCGCGAACCCCTCGCCGAACGCTTCCAGGTTGACCGCCAGGAGCGCGTTGTTCACTGCCTTCATTGCATGCCCGGCTCCGACCGGCCCCATATGCTCTATCCGGCTGCCGAATGCCTCCAGCACCGGTCGTGCCCGGGCAAAGGTGGCCTCGTCCCCGCCCACCATGACGGTGAGCGTCCCCGACTCTGCTCCCGAGGTGCCCCCGCTGACCGGACAGTCGGCGAAAAGAACGCCCCGTTGGGCGAGCCGGCTCGCAAGCCGCCGGGATGTCGCCGGATCGCCCGAGGTGCAGTCGAGCATCAGGCTACCCGATGCGAGCCCCGCCTCCAGCCCGTCAGTCCCCTCCAGCAGCCGCTCGACGTCCACCGAGGTCGGCAGGCAGGTTACCACGACGTCCGCACCCTCCGCCGCCTCGCGCGGGGTTGCGGCGTCCTCCGCGCCGAATTGAGCCGCGAACGCCTCGGCCCGGGCATGGGTACGGTTCCAGACGGTGAGTCGGGTACGCGCCGCGAGCCGAGCCGCCATGGGCCGCCCGATGGCGCCGAGGCCCAGGAACGCCGCTTTCACGGCTTGGCCTCAGGCTCCGCCCCGCCCTTGCTGCCTTGGCGCTGACTGAGCTCCCGATCGAGCATCAAGACCCCCGGCCGGTCCTCGGCCACCATCTTGAGATGCTCGACGATCACCAGGGCGGTCTTTTCCTCTTCGACCTGCTCCCTCACGAACCAGTCGAGGAAGACCGAGCTGGCAAAGTCTTTCTCTTGAACGGCCTTGGCGTAGAGATCGTGAATTGCCTTGGTGACGGCCTGCTCGTGTTTGTAGGCTTGCTCGAACACGTCGAGGGGGGAGGCGAAGTCCACCGGCGGCTGCGAAATCGCGCGCAGCTTGACCCGCGCGCCGCGATCGAGCAGGTGATCGAAAATCTTGATGGCGTGGACCGCCTCTTCTCTCGCTTGTACCCGCATCCAGCCCGCCATGCCCGGCAGGTTGGCGTCATCGAAGAAGGCGGCCATCGACAAGTAGATGTACGCCGAGTAGAACTCGTTCTTGATCTGCTCGTTGAAAGAGTCCTGCATCGGGGCGCTCAGCATCGGGGCACTCCTCTCGGGCAAGGCATCAAGCGGCGGTGAGACGGGCAAGATAGACCCCCGCCCCTCGGGGGGTAAATGCCGTCGGTTGACGGCCCAAGCCTCGGGGCGCTACGCTACCCGACTTGTCCCCGCGAGGTTCACCATGACGACCCGCATCATGCACGTGGACCTCGATGCCTTCTTCGTCGAGGTGTGCCGCCAGCGGCACCCCGAGCTGCGCGCGGTCGAGCTGCTCGTGGTGGGCGGCCGCCGGGACCAACGGGGTGTGGTGCAATCCGCCTCGTATGCCGCACGCGCCTTTGGGATTCACGCCGGAATGCCCATCGCCGAGGCAGTCCGTCGCTGCCCCCAAGCGACCTTCTTCCAGGGAGCGTTCGCCCACTACCGGGAAGCGTCCCGTGCGGTCCGGAGCGTGCTCGCCCGTTTCTCACCCGTCGTCCTCATGGCATCGCTCGACGAGGCCTACCTCGACTTCACCGGCACCGATCGCCTCCACCCGGTCTCACTGCTCCCGGTAGCGGAGCTGTTGCGCGACGCCGTTGGCGGCGAGACCGGTCTTGCCTGCAGCGTCGGGATCGGCCCTAACCGGATGATCGCCAAGCTGGCCTCGGACACGGCGAAGCCGCGTGGGCTCATGGAAGTGCGGACCGGGTGGGGGGAGGGGTTTCTCGCGGGCCTTGCCCTACGCGCCCTTCCTGGGGTCGGCCCGAAGACCGCCGAGCGCTGGGCGACGCTGGGCCTGGTGGACGTAGTCCAGGTGCAACAGATGCCCCTCGAGGCTCTCCAGCGCCTGATCGGCCCCGAGGCGAAGCTTCTCAAGCTCAGAGCGCAGGGTTACGGCGGCACCGCGCTCCACGCCGACCGGCTTCCGCGCTCGGTAAGTCGCGAGACCACTCTCGCGAAAGACATTCGCGATCCCGATCGGCTCGAGCGCACGCTGGCCATGCTCACGGCGCGGGTCGCCTCACAGCTCCGGGAAGAGGGGCTGGTGGCCCGAACCGTCAGCCTGAAGCTCCGGCATGACGACTTTCACACCGTGACCCGGCGGCACACTTTCGCTGAGCCCACCGATCTCGACGGTGAGCTCTTCGGGGCGGCCCGCGCCCTCTTTCGGGCGGCGTTCGCCGAGGTGCTCGGCCGGAATCGCGCGGTCCGCCTGATCGGGATCGCCGCAACCAACCTGGGCACCGCCGCGCCACCGGATCTCTTCGAGCCGGCGGAACGGGCCCGCCAGCGGCGGCTCACTCAGGCAGTGGATGAAGTGCGGGAGCGGTTCGGGTTTGGGGCGGTGGGACAGGGAAACCTGGTCGGACGGAAAAAGCGTGAAAAGTGAAAAGGGGGTTCCGTTGTGGATCGGAGCTCCCTTTCACTTTTTACCTTTCACTTTTCACGTTGTTTCTTAGCGAAAGTCTCCGCTGGCAAAACGGAGTCCGACGACCCAGTTCCGTGCCTGCGCCTCGGGGCCGAGGTCCCGGAACGTCGCCGTGCGGTCGTCGGGGTCCGTTGCCTGGACAGTGCTGTTCCGGTAGAGTCGGTAGTAGCCGAGAAAGACCCTGCTAGCACCGGGCCTGACCGCGCAACCGCAATCCCGCGCACCATCGAGTCCGGCATTGACCGTGATGCGCAGCAAGCGATTGGTCTCGTTGGTCACCAGCGGCGCGAAATAGTCGCCCGTCTCCAAGCGGGGCCCGGCGGCGCGGGTGACCCTGCCGCGGGGGGCGGGCACGACCCACGATCCCCGAACCGCCTCCCCCATCGGCTGCCGATCGGCCGAGAGCGGCCGGTCCAGCTCCCATTGGGCCACCAGCAGCGTGCGCGACACCCGGATCCGCGCCGTCTCGCCCGGCGCAACGATTCGGGTGGTCTGTCCGATGACGAGTCGAACCGGGGCGACCAGGCCGTTGGAAAACACCAGGGTCGGTTGCAGCAGCATCCAGGCGGCCGCAGCGACCGCGGCGATGCTCAGGGCGACTACGACGATCGAGAACACCCCGCGAGACCGTGCCGGCGCGCTCGCAGGCACCGGTGCAGTGGTCGAGGCCGACGGCGGGGTCGGGGTCGGCGGGGTTGGCTCGGTCATCAACCAAAGAAGCTGGCGCCGGTGGGCGCCGGGTCAAGGCCTCACGACGACGCGGAGCGAATCAGTGGAGGAGCAGCAGAGCGTTTTGCGGTTCCTGGCGGAGCCGGGACACGTCAACTTCGGCGGGAACGTGCACGGCGGAGCCGTGATGAAGTGGGTCGACCAGGCCGGCTACACCTGTGCGGCGGGTTGGAGCGGGAGCTACTGCGTCACGGTGTACGTCGGGGGAATCCATTTCACCCACCCCATTCAGGTGGGCAGCGTGGTCGAGCTGCAGGCCAAAGTGATCTATACCGGCACTACCAGCATGCACATCATGATCGATATCTACGCCGGCGATCCCAAGGAGCCGGAGCGGCGCCGCTGCGGGCACTGTGTCGCCGTGTTCGTCGCGCTGGGGGATGATGGGCGGCCGCGCCCGGTGCCGAGATGGGTCCCGGCGACCGAGCACGATCGCGCGCTGGAGGGTTATGCCAAGCGGCTGATGGAGCTGCGCAAGGCGATGGAGAAGGAGATGCACCGCTCGCTGCATCTCGGCCCGGATGCTGCGCCGGAGGCCCCGACCCGGGCCTGAACGCTTCGGCGCCGAGCGGCGTGGCGACGTCGGGACGGCGTCGCCCGGAGAGTCCAGGTGATCGCAGCCCACCGGCAGGGCCGCCGCTCGTCAGAAGATATACGACGCTCCCAAGGCGAAGGTGAGCTGATCCTTGTGAGCGGTGCCGTCGCTGTCGATGAAGGTCTCCAGGCTGGACCGGTCGTAGCGGATCTCGGGCCGGATCAGGGCGGAGTCCCATTTCTTGATGTTGAGCGTGAGGGTGCCGCTGCCGAACTTGTTCCGCGGGTTCGCCGGGTAGCCAAGGAAGCCCGACGTGCGCGCGCCGTCCTTGTCGTCCACATAGTCGCCCCTGATCGCCAGAGTGACCACCGGGCTCACGTCATAGGTGGCCCAGAGCCCCCCGGCCCACCATTTCGCCTTCTCACCGACAACGGGTAGGTCCTTCTCCTCGCCGTAATCGCCCTGGACGTAGACCGTCGCCTTGGACCCGGCCTTCTGGCTGATCACGACATTGCCGCCCCAGCGGGTGCCCGTGCCGCCAGTTGGCTTCTCGTTCCCGGCATACCCCACCAGACCGATGGCGGTTTTGTTCGTAGGCGTAAGCCCAAGCCGACCCATGAAGGATTTCTTCGTGTTGTTGTCCTCCACGACGTCCCAGCCATTGATGAGCGCCAGCTCAAAATCGACCTTGGGGTCGGGCTTCGCATCGAGCCGGAGGCCGGTCATGGTGAAGTTCTCCACGTAAATGAACTGGTTCCCCTCGGAGAGGTTCGGGTTCACCACGTCCTCGATCACCTCGACGCCCATGAGCGTGACAAACTTGCCCGCCTTGAACTGTAGGTACTTCCCCTCGCCGGCTGGGATGTTGACGGTCGCATACGCCTGTACCAAGTCGGAGTGCGGACCAAGGTCGAGCCCCAGCGCCTTGATTGGAGCAGCGTTTTGCCCAAAGAGGAAGTCAACCCGGGCTCCGGCATCCCACTTGTCGGTTGCGACCGGCTTCTCCAGCACGACCTTCGCGGCGTTCAGCTCGACCTGGTCGTGGAAGCGGTCGTAGATGCGCCCCACAATCGGGGTCGTTTTCCGGCTCGAGTAGGTATAGGACGCGGTCACGAACCCGCTGATGTTGACCGGGACCTTGGCCGGCGCCGCCGGGGCCGAGTCCGCGGCGGCCTTGGCCGTCCCGGAATCGGCTGTCGCCGGCGCCGCCTTGGCTGTGTCCGCGGTTTGCGCCGCCGCGGACCTGACTCCAGCCGTGAGACAGCCAAGTGCCACCAACAAAGAGACCGTACCGAGGCGATGCATTGAGGCTCCTCCCGTGAATGAGTGACTATGCCGCGCCGGACCCCGGCGGGGGGCAATGAAAACGCCCTCGCGACGAACTGAGGTACGCGAGGGCGGTGAGCACGAGGTCAAACCGGCTGATCGGGTGGACCGATCACGGCGATCCCCCGCGGCTCGGCCGCGGACACGGGCAGTTTCGGAATCCCCAGATACGCGACCGGGGGCGGAAAACTGGTCTGGTCATGCGCTCTTTTAGGCCGAGCCGACACGGCAGCATACGAATCGGCGACAGAAATGTCAATAGCGTAACGTGCACGAATTGCATTATATCAGCCAATCATTGACCTTACGCTCGGTAATTCCGCATGGAGGTCCATTTAAATTCGTCTCAGTTGCAGATATTTACCAGCATACCGGCTCCGACGACGTGATTCGATGATCGTGTAGCAAACTGCGCCCAGGTCATTGTCCGATTTGCAGATAGGTGTCTATAGTCTGGTAACTTTGGCGCGAGAGGCGCAAAAGCGCTTCTTGAATCGTGCAGGTTCGGCACATTTCGCTTGACAGCCTTGTAGCCGCGATGTATTCTCCCCTGTGCAACCGGTCACCCGAACGGAGAGTCATGCGTTCCCGCTCATGCACCAATTCCAAGGCCCGAAACGCCGGGGCGCGCGCTCGTCGGAGCGCGCGCCTGGTGCCAGTGCGCGGGAGTTCGGCCTAAGCGGTCGCGATCTTTGCCGATGCCCCTGCGCCCGATCCCGAGCGTAGGGGCTTTGTTGTTTCCACCATCAACGCCAGGACCTGCCATGAGACGCTCTGCTTTGCTGACCGCGCTCCTGACGCTGGCCGTGCCGCTCGCTCTCGCGGCACAGGCGGCGCCCGCGGCACCTCCCGCGGACTCTCTTGCCAAGGCCGCCGCCGACGCGGCCACCGCAAATACGGTCGCGATCAACTTCGTATGGACCCTGATCACCGGCTTCCTGGTCATGTTCATGCAGGCGGGCTTCGCCATGGTGGAGACTGGGTTCACCCGGGCCAAGAACGCCGCCCACACGTTCACGATGAACTTCATGGTGTACGGTATCGCGATGCTTGCCTATTGGGTCATCGGCTTTGCCCTCCAGGCGGGCGGGCTCGGTCCCATGGCGACACTGGGCGGGTTCGACAAGCTGGCCAATGAGTTCACCATCACGCTGGGCGGGAAAACGTGGGGCTTGTTCGGGCACACCGGATTCTTTCTGACCGGCGTTGCCTACGCCGCGCCGGTGTTCGCCTACTTCCTGTTCCAGATGGTGTTCATGGACACCGCGGCCACCATCCCGACCGGGGCCATGGCGGAGCGCTGGAAGTTCTCGGCCTTCGCCGTCTTCAGCATTTTCGTGGGCGGGTTCATCTACCCGATTTACGCCAACTGGGTCTGGGGCGGCGGCTGGCTCGCCCAGCTCGGGTCGAACCTGGGTTTGGGCCACGGGCACGTGGACTTTGCCGGCTCATCGGTGGTGCACATGACCGGCGGGGTCATGGCTTTGTTCGGCGCCATGCTGCTCGGCCCCCGCAGAGGTAAGTACAACGCAGATGGCACCGCCAACGCCATCCCCGGCCACAACATCCCGATGGCGCTCATTGGCACGTTCGTCCTGGCGTTCGGCTGGTTCGGGTTCAACCCGGGTTCTACCCTCGCCGGCAGCGACCTGCGGATCGCCGTCATTGCGACCAACACGATGCTCGCCGGCGCGGCCGGCAGCATCAGCGCGATGCTTTACATGTGGAGCCGGTATGGCAAGCCGGATCCGTCGATGATCGCGAACGGAGCGCTCGCCGGACTGGTGGCCATCACCGCCCCCTGCGCGTTCGTGACCGCCCCGTCCGCGGTGCTCATCGGCGCATTCGCGGGCGTCCTGGTGTGCTGGTCGGTGTTCTTCGTCGAGCGGACGCTCAAGATCGACGACCCCGTAGGCGCCATCTCGGTGCACGGCACCAACGGCCTCTGGGGCATCCTCTCGCTCGGCCTTCTCGCCGATGGGACCTACGGCGACGGCTGGAACGGGGTCAAGGGAAGCGTCACTGGACTGTTCTACGGCGACCCCTCGCAGTTCGTGGCCCAGATCATCGGTGGCGTAACCAACTTCGTGGCCGTGGGGGCCATGACCTACGTGGCGTACAAGATCACGGCAGTGCTCGTTGGCGGGCACCGGGTCTCTGCCGAGGTGGAAGAGCTGGGACTCGACCTGCCGGAGATGGGTGCCTTGGCATACCCCGACTCAGCCGAGCTCTCTTCGGCGGTCGTGTTGAAGGGCACGATTCCCGGCGCGCGGAAGGAAGCCGCCGCCTGAGTTGGCAAACGCCCGGCTGTCGCAGAGGATCGCGACAGCCGGGCAAATACATTTTTGTCGGTTCGTGACGCGCGCTGCCGCACGCAGCGAACCCGCATTTTCTTTCATCTGAGGTGATCGATGGCCGCAACCGCGAAGCCGAAGGCGCCCCCCCGCAGCCCTGCGGCAAGCGAGGTCCGCAAGGTGCTGGACCTCATCAAGCAGAAGAACATCCAGGTCGTGGACGTGAAGTTCGTGGATCTGCCCGGCACCTGGCAGCACTTCTCGATCCCGGCCGCCACGCTGGACGAGGACATGATCCGCGAAGGTCTCGGCTTCGACGGGTCATCGATCCGGGGCTTCCAGGCGATCAACGAGAGCGACATGCTCCTGATGCCGGACGTGTCCACGGCATTCGTCGACCCGGTGCTCTCGGTGCCGACGCTCTCGCTTACCTGCGATGTCTACGATCCGCTCACGCTCGAGCCCTATTCGCGCGACCCGCGCTTCATCGGGTTCAAGGCCGAGGAGTACCTGAAGACCACCGGGATCGCGACCGCGTCGTTCTGGGGGCCCGAGGCCGAGTTCTTCATCTTCAACTCGGTCCGGTTCGACCAGAACGCCCACGAGGGTTACTACCACGTGGACAGCGACGAGGGCATCTGGAACTCGGGGCGGAACGGCGCGCCGAACCTGGGCCACCGGCCGCGCCACAAGGAGGGCTACTTCCCCGTTCCTCCGATCGACAAGCTGCAGGACGTGCGGTCGAAGATCATGCTCGCCCTGATCGAGGCGGGCGTCCCGGTCGAGGTCCAGCACCACGAGGTGGGCACGGCCGGCCAGGCCGAGATCGATATCCGGTTCGGCCCTCTGGTACAGACGGCTGACCGGTTGCTGACGTACAAGTACATCATCAAGAACGTGTGCAACAACCTGGGCTACACGGCCACGTTCATGCCCAAGCCGCTGTTCGGCGACAACGGCTCGGGGATGCACTGTCACCAGTCACTCTGGAAGGGCGATAACCCGCTGTTTTTCGACGCTAACGGCTACGCGCTCATCTCGGAGACGGCGAAGTACTACATCGGCGGCCTGATCGCGCACGCGCCGGCCCTGCTTGCGATCTGTGCACCGACCACCAACAGCTACCGCCGCCTGGTACCCGGATTCGAGGCGCCGGTGAACCTGATGTACTCGGCCCGGAACCGGTCGGCGATCTGTCGGATTCCGGTCTACTCCACCAGCCCCAAGGCAAAGCGGGTCGAGTTCAGGGCGCCGGATCCAGCCGCCAACCCCTACCTGGCGTTCGCCGCCATGCTCATGGCCGGGCTCGACGGCATCCAGAAGAAGATCGAGCCCCCGGCCCCGATCGACGAAGATCTCTACGAGATCCACGACGACCGGAAGAAGCTCATCAAGCAGGTCCCGGGGAGCCTTACCGAGGCGCTCGACGCCCTGGAGCAGGACCACGAATTCCTGCTCGCGGGGGACGTGTTTACCCAGGACGTGCTCGATACCTGGCTCAGCATGAAGCGAAAGGACGTGTCGGCCATCAATCTCCGGCCGCACCCCTACGAGTTCTTCATGTACTACGACGCGTGAGCAGCTGTTGCGCTTGGCCATTGGCTATGGGCCCGGCCCGGCCGCGTCCCTTGCGGTCGCGGCCCCCGGCCGATAGCTAATAGTCAATAGCCGATGGCCAATAGCCCCCTACTGGAGCCGACTGCATGAAACTGATCACCTGCATCATCCGTCCCGAGCGCCTGGCCGATGTGAAGGCCGCGCTGTTTCGAGCCGGAGTCACGGGCATCTCCATCAGCCGCGTGAGCGGGCACGGGGGAGAGCGCGACCTGGTCGAGCACTACCGCGCCTCGTCCATCGTGCTCGAGTTCCGGGAAAAAGTGAAGATCGAGATGGCGGTGTCCGAGCCGTTCGTGGAACCCACGATCAACGCCATCCTCGCGTCGGCCCGGACCGGAGAGGTCGGCGACGGCAAGATCTTCGTGCAGCCCGTCGAGCGGGTGATCCGGATCCGGACCGGCGAGAACGACAACGCGGCATTGACGCCGATCACGGCCGACGAAGTCCAGCGGAACGCCCTCCAGACATCCGGCAAGTAGTCTACCGGGCCCGGTCGCGCAGCGGCCGGGCCCCGCCCTATCTTTCCCCTCCCATGGCCAAGCTCAGAAGCGCCGTCATCACTGACGGGGTCCAGCGTACACCCAATCGCGCCATGCTGCGGGCCGTCGGCTTCGGCGACGCCGACTTCGGGAAGCCGATCATCGGCATCGCGAACGGCTTCAGCACGATCACGCCCTGTAATGCCGGGCTCGACATTCTCGCCCGGCGCGCGGAGGCTGCCGTGCGAGCCGCCGGCGGCATGCCGCAGCTCTTCGGGACCGTCACCGTGAGTGACGGGATCTCGATGGGTACCGAGGGCATGAAGTACTCCCTCGTCTCCCGCGAAGTCATCGCTGATGCCATCGAGACCGCCTGCGGCGCCCAGAGCATGGATGGCCTCATCGCCGTAGGTGGCTGCGACAAGAACATGCCGGGCGCGCTGATCGCCATCGCGCGCATGGACATCCCGTCCGTGTTCGTGTACGGCGGCACCATCAAGCCGGGGCACCTGGGCAACCGCGACCTCACCGTCGTGAGCGCGTTCGAGGCGGTCGGCGAGTTCAGCGCCGGCCGGATCGACCGCGAGGAGTTGCTGGCGGTGGAGCGCCACGCTTGTCCCGGTCGGGGCTCCTGCGGCGGCATGTTTACCGCGAACACCATGTCGTCCGTGATCGAGGCCATGGGCCTGAGCCTGCCCTACTCGTCGACCATGGCTGCGGAGGACGCCGAGAAGGAGGACAGCGCGGCCCGATCAGCGGAGGTGCTGCTGGCCGCGGTCCGGGCCGGCCGGCTCCCGCGCCAGATCCTCACCCGGAAGGCCTTCGAGAACGGCATCGCCGTGGTCATGGCCCTCGGCGGCTCGACCAACGCCGTGCTCCATCTGCTGGCGATCGCCCGCGCCGCCGATGTGCCGCTCACCTTGGACGACTTCGAGGGGATCCGGGCCCGGGTTCCGGTGCTGGCCGACCTCAAGCCGTCGGGGCGGTTCGTGGCGACCGACCTGCACCGGGCCGGCGGGGTGCCGCAGGTGATGAAGATCCTGCTCGCCCACGGTGTGCTGCACGGGGACGCGCTCACCGTTACCGGCGAGACCGTGGCCGAGACCCTGCGCGACCTGCCGGAGGAGCCCCGCCCGGACCAGGACGTCATCCGTCCCTGGAGCCGACCGGTCTACCGCGAAGGACATCTGGCGATCCTGCGCGGCAACCTCGCGACCGAGGGATCGGTAGCAAAGGTCACCGGGATCAAGACCCACCGCATGACCGGCCCGGCCCGGGTTTTCGACTCGGAAGAAGCCTGCCTGGATGCGATCCTGGGGGGACGGATTCGCGGGGGCGACGTGCTCGTAATCCGCTACGAAGGACCCAAGGGAGGGCCGGGTATGCGGGAGATGCTCGCGCCCACTTCAGCCATCATCGGCGCCGGCCTGGGGGATTCGGTCGGCCTCATCACCGACGGCCGCTTTTCCGGCGGAACCTACGGGATGGTGGTGGGACACGTCGCGCCCGAGGCCGCGGTCGGCGGCACGATCGCCCTGGTGAAGGAAGGCGACCCCATCACGATCGACGCGGATCGACGGCTGCTCCAGCTCGACGTGTCCGATGCCATTATCGATCAGCGCCGCGCCAAGTGGAAACCACCAGCGCCCCGCTACACGGCCGGCGTTCTTCACAAGTACGCCAAGCTCGTCTCCAGCGCGAGCCTCGGAGCGGTTACCGACCTCTAATTCGCGGCGGTTCGTCGGCCGCCCTACCTCGGCGTCATTCCGGCTCTATCGAATCAGGCGCGGACAGCCGCGGGAGCGGCGAGGAGTTGCACGACCCGGTCGCCGAACTCCCGGGTTCCGACGGCTGGTTCCCCCGGCCGGGCAAGGTCCCGGGTGCGCACCCCCGCGTCCAGCACGCCGCGCACTGCTCGGTCCACCAGATCGGCCGCCTCGTCCAGCCCGAGACCGTGCCGTAGCAGCATGGCGGCCGAGGCGATAGCGCCCACTGGATTGGCAATCCCCTTCCCAGCGATGTCGGGAGCCGAGCCGTGCACCGGCTCGAACAGACCCGGACCGTCCCCCAGTGACGCGGAAGGCAGCAGGCCGAGCGAGCCGGCCAGCACGGCGGCCTCGTCGCTCAGGATGTCGCCGAAGAGGTTCTCGGTGACCAGCACGTCGAGCGATGCGGGCTCGGACACCAACCGCATCGCTGCAAAGTCGACGTAGAGATGCTCCAGCACGATGTCCGGATACTCGGCGCCAACCCGCGTGACGACGTCGCGCCAGAGCTGGGAGACCTCCAGCACGTTTGCCTTGTCCACCGAGGTCACTCGCTTGCGGCGCAACCGGGCGGCGTCGAAAGCGACCCGAGCCACGCGCTCCACCTCAACGGTGGTGTATCGGAGGGTGTTGACCGCCGAGCTTTCGTCCCGTCCCCGCGGCTCACCGTAGTAGAGCCCCCCCGTCAGCTCGCGAACGATGAGCAGGTCCACGCCGGTGAGACGTTCCGGGCGCAACGGCGAGGCATGGGCCAGCGCCGGATGCACCGCGACCGGTCGCAGGTTCGCGTAGACCTTGAGCAGCTTGCGGAGCGCGAGGAGGCCCGCCTCCGGCCGCTGGTGTCGCGGTGCGCGATCGAGGGCGGGATCGCCGACCGCGCCGAGCAGGACGGCGTCCGCCTGGGTGACGGCGGCGCGGGTATCGGGGGGGAAGGGCTCCCCGAAGCGGGCAAACGCCGTCGCCCCGATCGAGTGCTCGGTCATCTCGAAGCGATAGCCGAACAGCTCGCCGACCGTGCTCAACGCACGGACCGCCTCGGCGGTCACTTCAGCGCCGATGCCGTCCCCCGGGAGCAACCCGATGGTGAACCGCTTCACTCGGTCCGCTCCGCGACCGGGTCCAAACGCCGCTCGAAGGCGGCGATAGCGGGCTCGTCGAGCAGGGTCCGCCCGATCTCGTCGAGGCCACGGAGCAGCATGTCCCGACGATAGCCGTCGAGCTCGAAGCGGGCCTCGAACCCATCCTGGTCGGTCACCCGCTGACGCTCGAGGTCAACCGTGAGCTCGTAGCCATCGGCGGCAGCGTCGGTCCGGCGGAACAGCTCGGCAACCTGCGCCTCGGTCAGGCGAACCGGCAGAAGTCCGGTCTGGCAGCAGTTGTTGAAGAAGATGTCGGCGAACGACGCCGCGATGATCGCGCGAAAGCCGTACTCCGCCAGTGCCCATGGCGCATGCTCGCGGGAGGAGCCGCATCCGAAATTGGCGCCCGCCACCAGAATGGACGCGCCCTTCGCCCCCGGCTGATTGAGCTCGAAATCGGGATCGGGTGAGCCGTCGGCCCGGAAGCGCCAGTCGAAGAACAGGAACTGTCCGAATCCGGTCCGCTCGATTCGTTTGAGAAACTGCTTGGGGATGATCTGGTCGGTATCGACGTTGACCCGCGATAGCGCGGCGACCCGGCCGGTGTGGCTCGTAAATGCCTTCATTCGTCTCCCCGTGACAAGACCAAAGTAAGAAGTAAGAAGTAAGAGGTAAGAAGAGAGCCCGGGGAGGAGGTTCCGGTCTGCGCCTTCTTACTCCTTACTCCTTACTTCTTACCTCTCACTTCTCACTTTACAAACTCCCGCACATCCACCAGGCGTCCCTCGATTGCCGCCGCGGCGGCCATCGTCGGGCTCATGAGGTGGGTGCGGCCACCCTTCCCTTGCCGGCCCTCGAAATTGCGGTTCGAGGTCGAGGCGCAGCGCTCACCGCTCCCGAGCACGTCGTCGTTCATGCCGAGGCACATCGAACAACCAGCATTGCGCCACTCGAAGCCGGCCTCGCGGAAGATCCGATCGAGACCCTCTGCCTCCGCCGCAGCTCGCACTCGCATCGATCCGGGAACCACCATCGCCCGCACGCTGCCCGCCGCGCGGCGGCCGCGCACGATCGCCGCCGCAGCCCGAAGGTCTTCGATCCGTCCGTTGGTGCAGGAGCCCAGGAACACCCGGTCTACCGGTACCCCTTCGAGCGGCGTGCCGGGCTCCAGTCCCATGTATTCGAGCGCCCGCTCGGCGGCCCGCCGCTCACTCTCGACCTCGAGCTCGCTCGGGTCCGGCACCCTGCCGGTAATGTCGGTGACCATGCCGGGGTTGGTCCCCCAGGTGACCTGCGGTGCGAGCGTCGAGGTGTCGAGCACGACCTCCCGGTCGTAGCGCGCGCCGGCATCGCTGCCGAGCTCCCGCCATGCGGCGGTCGCGCGGTCCCAGGCCGCGCCGGTGGGGGCCCGCGGACGGCCGCGCAGATAGGCGAACGTGACCTCATCCGGCGCGATCATGCCGGCTCGCGCCCCCGCCTCGATCGACATGTTGCAGACCGTCATCCGCCCTTCCATCGTCAGGCTGCGCACGGCTTCACCGGTGTACTCGATGACGTGTCCGGCCGCGCCGCCAATGCCGATCCGACCGATAAGGGCGAGGATGAAGTCCTTCGGGGTAACGCCTGCCGCCGGCCGGCCGGCGAACCGTACTTCCATGGTCCTGGGGCGCGCCTGCACCAGACACTGGGTTGCCAGGACGTGCTCGACCTCGCTGGTCCCGATACCGAACGCCAGGGCGCCGAACGCGCCGTGAGTGGAGGTGTGCGAGTCACCGCAGACGATGAGCATGCCCGGCTGGCTGGCCCCCTGCTCCGGGCCGATCACATGGACGATACCCTGGTCCGGAGAGTCCAGTCCGAAGAGGTCGATCCCCGCATTGCGAACGTTCCGCTCGAGGGTGCTGACCTGAGTCGCGGCGATGGGATCAGCGATGGGCAGTCGCCGGTCCCCGGTGGGCACGTTGTGGTCGACCGTCGCCAGGGTGCGCTCCGGACGCCGGACTCGGCGCCCTGCGAGCCGGAGCCCTTCGAAGGCCTGGGGTGAGGTCACCTCGTGCACCAAGTGCAGATCCACGTAGAGCAGTGCCGGCCCGTCGGCCGGCTGCTGCACGACGTGGGTGGACCAGACCTTCTCGAAAAGCGTCCTCGGTGGCACGGCTAGCTCCGCGCGCGGGCGGGAGCAGACGGGAGCGGGCGGGAGTCGTCCGGGGCTTCGGCCCCCCGCCTGCTCCCCTCTGCTCCCGTCTGCTCCCGTCCGCTCCCGCCCGCTCCCGCCTGTCCGCCCTCATCCAACCACGGCATCATCCCCCGAAGCTTCTTCCCCACCTGCTCGATCAGATGGTCGTGGTCGGCCTTGCGCATCCGGTCGAAGTTGGGCCGCCCGGCCTTGTTCTCGGCCAGCCACTCGCGGGCGAACCGCCCGTCCTGCACTTCGTCGAGGATCCGGCGCATTTCGGCCCGGGTCTCTTCCGTGATGATCCGGGGGCCCCGAGTGTAGTCGCCGTACTCCGCCGTATCGCTGACCGAGTACCGCATGAAGCCGAGGCCGCCCCGGTACATGAGATCGACGATCAGCTTGAGCTCGTGGAGACACTCGAAGTAGGCCATCTCGGGTGAATAGCCGGCTGCGACCAGGGTTTCGAAGCCGGCTTTGACCAGCGCGGTGACGCCGCCGCAGAGCACGGCCTGCTCGCCGAACAGGTCGGTCTCGGTCTCTTCCCGGAAGCTGGTCTCGATGACGCCGGCGCGAGTACACCCGATTCCCGCGGCGTAGGCCAGCGCATTCGCGAGCGCTTGGCCGGAGGCATCCTGATGCACCGCGACCAGCGCGGGAACACCCCGCCCCGCCTCGAACTCGCTGCGCACCAGGTGGCCGGGCGACTTGGGCGCAACCATCGAAACGTCCACCCCCCGCGGGGCGGCGATCTCGCCGTAATGGACGTTGAATCCGTGGGCAAACATCAGCGTCTTGCCAGCACCGAGGCCCGCCGCTACACCGGCGTCGTAGATTGCGCGTCCATCCTGATCGGGCACCAGCATCATGATGACGTCTGCCGCTTTCACCGCCTCGCCGACCGGCCGAACGTCGAGCCCGGCTGCGACCGCTTTGGCCCAGGACCCGCCGCCCGGTCTCACCCCGACGATGACGGTCGCGCCGCTGTCGCGGAGGTTGAGGGCATGGGCGTGGCCCTGGCTCCCGTATCCGATGATCGCGAACGTCCGTCCCAGCAGTCGCGAGCGGTCGGCGTCGCGATCGTAGAACACCCGGAGCGCCGTCATCACACCGCCTCCGGCGTGAGCGGGTGCGGCGTGGGTCCGGCGGCCGCGCGCTCCAGCACGACGGCCCCGCTCCGCGCTACCTCCAGCACCTCGAAGCGCTCGAGCGCCCGGAGGAACGACACGACGAACGCTTCGGAGCCACTGACCTCGAGAATCGCGGCGTCGGCCGACTCGTCCACAATGGTCGCCTTGTAGAGGAGGGCCACGTCGAGGAGCTCCCCGTAGCGCTCCTGGCCGGCGCGCACTTTCACCAGCGCGAGCTCGCGGGCTACGCCGTCCCCCATCGGGAAGGCCGCGGCCTGGTGGACGCCCACTATTTTCTCCAACTGCCGCGCGGCGCGGTCCGCCGTCGTCGGGTCCGTCTGCATCATGATCGTCAACCTCGCGAGCCCGGGAGAGGCGCTGGGCCCCACCGCGATGCTCTTGATGGGAAAATTGCGCCGGCGGAGAACGCCAACGGCGCGAGTGAAAGTAACCAGCTCGTGGTCCAACACCACCGACAGCGTTTGGCAGCTGCTCATGTCGACACCAGCGGAGCCGGCTCGCCTTCGATGGGCTCGGAGAGCGAGGCGCCGGGAGGAATCATCGGGAACACGTTGGCCTCCTGCTCGATCATGAACTCGACGAGGGCCGGACCAGGCACCGCCATCGCCTGGCGGAGAGTGTCCCGGGTCTGGTGCGCATCCTCCACCCGCCATCCCGCGACGCCGTAGGCCGTCGCTAATTTTACGTAGTCCGGACTCCAGATCGGCGTGGCCGAGTATCGGCGACCATGGAAGAACTGCTGCCACTGTCGCACCATCCCGAGATAGCCGTTGTTGAAGATCGCCATCTTCACCGGGATCTGCTCCTGCACCATCGTGGCGATCTCCTGCATGTTCATCTGGAACCCGCCGTCGCCGGAGATCGCCCATACCGGCTCGTCCGGTCGGGCGAGCCGCACGCCCATGGCGGCCGGTACCGCGAACCCCATCGTACCGAGGCCGCCGGAGGTGATGTGGGTGTTGGGTCGCTGGTAGGGAAACAGTTTGGCCACCCACATCTGATGCTGGCCGACATCGGAGACGATGGTGCAGCGGCCCTCAGTCACTTCGTTCAGCGCGGTCAGGATGCCCGCGGGCGACAAGCCTCCGCGATATTGTTCTTCCCTGACTCTCGCGAGCCCGGCGATCTCGCACCGCCACGCTGTGCAGTCCCGCGGCTGGACCAGCCGGAGCAGGCGGTGCAGGATCTCCCGACAGTCGCCCATCAAGGCCACCGCGACCGGGATGTTCTTGCCGACTTCCGAGGGGTCCAGCTCGATATGCACGATCTTGGCGCGCGGCGCGAACGCCGCCGTGTTGCCGGTCACCCGGTCATCGAACCGGAGCCCGACGCCGACAATGAGATCGGCCTGCTGAATAGCGCGGTTCACGTGCACTTCGCCGTGCATCCCGGGCATGCCGAGGTGCAGCGGATGCGATTCGGGAAACCCGCTGATGCCCAACAGGGTCGTGATGACCGGCATGCCGGTCCGCTCGGCCAGGCACCGAAGCTCGTCGTAGGCGCCGGCCAGCTGGACACCGTGACCCGCCATGATCAGGGGCCGCTCGGCCTCGGCGATGAGACGGGCGGCTTCGCGGAGGGCGTCGGGAGCAGGCCGCTTCCCGTCCGCTCCCGCCTGCTCCCGCCTACTCCCGCCTGCTTGGTATTCGATCTTCTGGTTTTGCACGTCTTTCGGTACGTCCACCAGCACCGGGCCCGGCCGTCCCTCGAGCGCGATCGCGAACGCATCTCGCAGCGCGTCGGCCAGCAATTCGGCGTCCTGCACCAGCACGTTGTGTTTGGTGATCGGCTGGGTGATGCCCAGGATATCGGTCTCCTGAAAGGCGTCCCGGCCGATCATGTTGCGCGGCACCTGTCCGGTGATCGCCACTACCGGCGCGCTGTCCATGTGCGCCGTGGCGAGGCCGGTCACGAGGTTGGTCGCGCCGGGCCCGGAGGTCGCCACGCAGACGCCGGGGCGGCCGCTCGCGCGGGCGTAGCCGTCCGCCGCATGGGCGGCCGCCTGCTCGTGCCGCACCAGCACATGGCGAAGCTCCGGATACTCGGGCAGCGCGTGGTAGAATGGCATGATCGCGCCGCCGGGGTAGCCGAACATGACATCGACGCCCTGCTCCAGCAGGACTCGGCACATGACCTGGGCGCCGGTAAGGAGTTCCGTCATGCGGCGAACCCCCGACGACAAGCCGCGTGAAAAGTGAAAAGTGAAAAGTGAACAGGGAACTCCGTTCGTGAGCGGAGCGCCCTTTTCACTTTTGACTTTTCACTTTTCACGCAGTTCACCAGCATCACACCCCCCACAGATACGACGAGTTCAGCGCGCTCGACTCCAGCCGGTCGGCGTGGCGCGACTTGTTGAGCGCGTGGATGAGTGCACGGGCGCTCGCCTCCACGATGTCGGTCGAGGCGCCCTGGCCGCTCAAGGACTTCCCATCCACCCGCGCCTGCAGGAACACCTGCCCCACGCTGTCCCGACCGGGGGTGACGGAGCGGAGCTGCAGGCTGATGACCTCCACCTGACGGTGCAGGATGTCGCTGATCGCACCGAACGCGGCCGCGATCGGTCCGTCTCCCGTCCCTTGGGCAGACCGCTCGCCGCTCCAGGGACCGAGCAGGCGCACCGTCGCAATGGCCGGTACGCTGCCGCAGACCACCTCGAGCCGGACCAGCTGATACTCCTCCGGTGCGTCGTGAAACGAGTCGTGCAGGAGGGCCAGGAGATCCTCGTCCAAAATCTCCCGCTTGCGATCGGCCAACGTAGTGAACTGCAGGTAAATCTCGCCCAGCCGTTGGGTATCGAGCTCGTATCCCAGATCCCGATAGCGCTGCTCCAGCGCGTGCCGCCCCGAATGCTTGCCCAGCACCAGCGTGGACTTGGGAATGCCGACCGTCTCCGGCCGGATGATCTCGTAAGTCTGCCCGTTCCGCAGCATCCCGTGCTGGTGGATGCCGGCCTCGTGGGCGAACGCGTTCCGCCCGACGATGGCCTTGTTCGGCTGAGGGAAGACCCCGGTGAGATAGGAGAGCAGCTGGCTGCTGCGGTAGAGCTCCTGGGTCACGATGTTGGTGCGGAACCCGAGCTGAGGTCGTACCACCCCTGCCATGACCAGCTCTTCCAGCGCCGCGTTGCCGGCCCGTTCCCCAATACCGTTGATCGTGCACTCCACCTGCCCCACACCCGCCTGAACTGCAGCCAGGGAATTGGCGACCGCGAGCCCAAGGTCGTCATGGCAGTGCGCGCTGAAGACCACCCGGTCGGTCCCGGGCACCCGCTCGCGGACCGAGCGGAACATGGCCGCGTACTCGGTCGGGAGGGCGTAGCCCACCGTGTCGGGCAGGTTGATCGTCGTGGCGCCTTCCGCGATGGCGACTTCGACCACCCGGCAGAGGAAGTCGGGGTCGGTGCGGCTCGCGTCTTCGGCCGAAAACTCGACGTCGTCGGTGAACGAGCGGGCCCGCCGGACCCCTGCCCGGGTCATCTCGAGCGCTTCCTCGCGGTCGATCCGGAGCTTCTCTCGCAGATGGAGATCGGACGTAGAGAGAAAAACGTGAAGCCGTGGACGGGCCGCGCCCCGGAGCGCGTCCCCACCCAGGTCGATGTCCCGCTCGACACAGCGGGCCAGCGCCGCGACCACCGGCCGGTGCAGCTCGGTCGCCACGTCGCGGACGCTCCGGAAATCACCCTCGGACGCCGCCGGAAACCCCGCTTCGATCACGTCGACCCCCAGCGCATCGAGCTGCCGGGCGAGTCGCAGCTTCTCCTCGGCAGTGAGGCTGTTGCCGGGCGCCTGCTCCCCGTCCCGCAGGGTGGTGTCGAAGATGATCACGTCTCGTACCATGGGGTGGCTCCGTCCACTAGGCCAGAGAAACGAAAGGCGCCGCGAACCCTGGGGTCCGCGGCGCCTGGTGATTCGTGTGAGACTCTAGTTCATGCTGCCGTCTCGCCCGACACGCCGCGGATCCTCCGCTCGATAAGCGCGAGCGCAAGGCCGAGAATGGGGCGAAGGACGAGCTGCTGAGTCATGTACCGTTGGTCCGGGTGCGGCGTCGCTGTTTGTTTATGCCACGAGCAACAAGGCTACGCCGGCGCCCTGCCGGCTGTCAAGGGGGCGGGGCGGCCTCACCCGCTTGACGAGTCCCGTGTCGATGCATAACATTGCAATATGCTGAGTATCGTGCTCGCCCCGGTCGCCAACCTTATTCTCGTCCGCCCTGCGGGAGCGACCGGGTGAAGTAGCGCTGTAATACGTGACCAACCCGGCCCGCTCCCACTGGGAGCGGGCCGTTTTTGTTGCCT
>DASQPE010000062.1:0-3084 GCA_035644115.1 Gemmatimonadales bacterium | reverse complement strand
ACGCTCGACTTGGTCTCGGCTCTGGGTCGCTTCGGCCGCTTTTTCGGCCAGGCGGTCGGCTACGTGGTGATCCCGCCCTTCAAGATCGTCCGGCTGATCGACCGCATCCACTTCATCGGCTTCCGGTCGCTGACCATCGTCATCCTGACCGGGGCGTTCACCGGCATGGTGCTCGGCCTGCAGATCTTCCTGACCCTGTCGCGGTTCGGGTCGGAGGCCTATCTGGGCCCCGCGGTGGCCCTGTCCTTGATCCGCGAGCTGGGCCCGGTGCTCTGCGCGGTGTTCGTCACCGGCCTCGCCGGCTCGGCGCTCACCGCCGAGATCGGCATCATGAAGATCCCCGAGCAGATCGACGCGCTCCAGGTCATGGCGCTCAACCCCATGCGCTACCTGGTGTCACCCGCCCTCGTGGCGGGCGTGATCACCTTCCCGCTCCTGACCGCGATCTTCGACGTGGTGGGGATCCTGGGCGGCTACCTGGTGGGAGTCGAGCTCCTCGGGCTCTCCCCCGGCACCTACTTCGGCGAGATGAAGACCTTCGTCACCATGTCCGATCTCATGACCGGGTACTGGAAGGCGATCTCGTTCGGGATCATCGTGCCCTGGGTCTGCACGTACAAGGGCTTCAACTGCGGGCACGGCGCCGAGGGCGTCGCGCGCGCGACCACCCAGGCGGTGGTCTTGACCTCCATCCTCATCCTGGTCTGGGACTATTTCCTGGGGTCCGTGCTGCCGTGATCCGGATCCAGCGCCTCCACAAGCGCTTTGGCCGCCAGCCGGTCCTGCGCGGCATCGATCTCGACATCGCCACCGGCGAGATCATGGTGGTCATCGGCCGAAGCGGCGGCGGCAAGTCGGTCCTGCTCAAGCACCTCATCGGATTGCTCCGACCCGACTCGGGCACGGTTGCGGTCGACGGCACCGAGATCACGCGCCTGCGCGGCGGGGAGCTGGACCGGGTGCGCGCGCGCTACGGGGTGGTCTTCCAGGGCGGCGCCCTCTTCGACTCCATGTCGGTCGCCGAGAACGTGGCCTTCCCGCTCCGCGAGAAATCCCGCCTTCGACACGCCGAGATCAGGGAACGGGTGGAGGAAAAGCTCGAGCAGGTCGGGCTGTCCGACATGGGGCACAAGAACCCCGCCGAGATCTCGGGCGGCATGCGCAAGCGGGTGGCGATCGCGCGGGCCCTGGTCACCGAGCCCGAGATCGTCTTCTTCGATGAGCCGACCACGGGTCTCGATCCGATCCTGGTCAACACCATCCACCACCTCATCGTGGAGCTACACCGCAAGTTCCGCTTCACCGCGGTCATGGTCAGCCACGAGATCCCCGAGATCTTCGAGATCGCGGACCGCGTCGCCATGCTCCACGAGGGCGTCATCGTCGAGGTCGGGCCGCCGGAGGCGGTGCGCGCCTCCACGAACCCCATCGTCCAGCAGTTCATCCGCGGAGACGTCGAGATGGTGCCCGCGGGGCAACGGCGCTAGCCGGGAGAACAGAATGAAGCGTTCCGCACTGGATCTGAGCGTCGGTATCTTCGTGCTCATCGGGCTCCTGGCGCTCGGCTGGCTGTCCGTGAAGCTCGGGCGCGTGGACCTCCTGGGCAGTCGGGGCTACGTGATCAGCGCCGATTTCCCGTCGGTGGGAGGCCTGAAGGCCGGGTCCGCGATCGAGATCGCCGGCGTCGAGATCGGACGGGTGGACAAGATCCTGCTGCAGGACTACCAGGCCCGGGTGGTCATGGTCATCCAGCCCGGCATCAAGCTGCAGGACGACTCGATCGCGTCCATCAAGACCAAGGGACTGATCGGCGAGCGGTACGTGCGCATCAGCCCGGGCGGCTCGGACAAGATCATCGGCCCCAACGGGCGGATCCGCGAGGTCGAGCCGCCGGTCGACATCGAGGAGCTCCTGTCCAAGTACATCTTCGGCAAGGTCTAGGCTCACTTTCCAAGGGAGGCATTCGATGAACGGGCTTCGCATGGGGGCGATGGTGCTGGCGGGCGTGCTGGTGGTCGGGCTGAGCTCGGCGCCCGCCGCGGCGGGAGTGCCCACCGACCAGCTCAAGGGGGCGGTGGAGCGGGTCCTCAGGACCCTGGACGACCCGGCCCTCAGGGGTGATGCGCGGCTGGGCGACCGCCGGGTGGCCGTCCGCAAGATCGCCAACGAGATCTTCGACTTCAGCGAGATCGCCAAGCGGTCCATGGCCCGGCACTGGCAGCCGCTCTCCGAGGCCCAGCGGACCGAGTTCGTCGGGCTCTTCGCCGACCTGCTCGAGCGCTCCTACATCTCCAAGATCGAGACGTACGGCGGCGAGAAGATCCAGTACACCGCCGAGCGCGCGGACGGCGAGTTCGCGACCGTGTCCACCCGGATCGTCACCAAGAACGGGACCGAGGTCCCGGTGGACTACCGGATGATCAAGCGGGCGGACCGCTGGCTCGTCTACGACGTCAGCATCGAGGGCGTCAGCCTCGTGTCGAACTACCGGACCCAGTTCAACAAGATCATCCAGACCACGTCCTACAACGAGCTGGTGTCGAAGCTCCGCAACAAGCAGGACGAGCTGCTCGCCGAGGACAAGGGCGGGAAGAAGAAGCCGTGACCGGTGCCGCGTTCGCGGCGCTGCTAGAGGCGCAGGGCTACGACTTCTTCACCGGCGTGCCCTGCTCGATGATCTCGAGCCTCATCGCCACGCTGGAGGCGCATCCGCGCCTGCCCTATGTCCCGGCGGTGCGCGAGGACGTGGCGGTGGGCCTGGCCGCGGGGGCCTGGCTGGCCGGACGGCGGCCGATGGTGCTCATGCAGAACTCGGGCCTCGGCACGAGCCTCAACGCGCTGGTCTCGCTATCGCTCATGTACCGCCTCCCCGCGCTGCTGCTGGTGACCTGGCGCGGCCACGGAGGCCGGGACGCCCCCGAGCACCTGCTGATGGGCGAGATCTCGCCGAGCCTGCTCGAGATGATCCGCATCCCGCACCGGGTCCTGTCGGCCAAGACCATCGCGGACGATATCGCGTGGGGCCGCACCGAGTCGGAGCGACTGAGCCAGCCCGTCGCGCTTCTGCTGCCGCCGGGCGTCCTC
>DASQPE010000061.1:0-9410 GCA_035644115.1 Gemmatimonadales bacterium | reverse complement strand
CGGGAGGCGATGAGGTACGAGGCACAGCCACAGCGCTCGTCGAGCATCTGCTTGAAATACATAATGGCCTAAGCGGGGCGGGAGATGCGGTCAATCTACCAGCGGCGACCCTCTTCCGCTCCCCTGCCTCAAGTCTCGTGGAACAGGACGTGGTAGAGCACCAGCCCGTGGTGGACCGCGGTGGTGATCACCTGGGCCTCCCAGTAGGGCATCTGCCCCACCTGGCCGGCCGACGTTTGCCCCAGCGCACGGTTCATGTCATCGCCGTACTTCATGCCCTGAAACCGTTTGAGCAGGCCGGTGGCGGCCGCTTCCTCCACCCAGGGCTTGGTCTCCACCGTCGCCTTGGTCACCACTGCGCTCGCGATGGTGCCGTCGGGGTTCAGCGTGAGCCCCACCTCGATCGGCCCGTGCACCGTGTTCACCTGGGGGAAGAAGACCACGCCCTTGGTCTGCCCGTCGGCGGTCTTGCCGAGATAGAAGCTCACGTCCGGATCTTCGGGCGAGAAATCGATCTCCTGGCGGATCCGCGCGAGGTCGTCCTTGCCGATGGTGATCTTCCGGAGAAAGAACTGGGTCGCCCCGTTCAGCGTGCTCCGGATCAGGTCCGTCTGCTTGACGAGGACGACGGTCGGGGTGGGATGGTGAGCCGCGACCAGGAGCGGCACGACCAGAGCCCAGAGTCTTCGATGTTGCATGACGTCCTCCTTCACGCCGCCCGGCGGGGAACGACGGCGCGCAGCGTCCCCCCCAGGACAATGAGGTATACCAGCGCCATCCCCCACCCGGAGACCAGGGTGAGCCAGGCAAAGCCGGGCAGATGCGCCTTCATCAGCCACTGGCCGGCGAAGTCGAGCGCGCCGCAACCGAACGCGGCGACGATCATCGAGTCGCGGAACCAGCCGGGCCAGGCGAGGCCGAGGATGATGAGCGACTGGAGCGCGGCGACGATGGCGTAGATCATGATGTGGATGTGGCTGTCCTGGATCAGCAGCGGCGTGTCCACCGTGTGCTTCATCTCGGGGACCCGGGACAGATCGAGCGGCTGGAGCGCGCTCTTCGAGTGCTCCGGCATCTGGGACATGTCCATCGAAGGGGCCGGGGCGTACGTCGCCTGCACCTGGGAGGGCGTGAGGCCGGCCCAGGTCTTGACCATCAGAAACGCGAACACGTACGAGTACCCCAGCACCACCAGGAACAGCACCGACGCCAGCTTGACCGAGCGGTGCGCATCGCGCAGACGGTAGAGGTCCATGGGCTCAGAAGGTGGTGACGAACTGGATCCGGTACTCGACGTTCCACGTGTCCAGCCCGTCGCTGGTCTCGAAGAACGGAACGTTCGAGTGGTTGAACCGGATCTCGCCGCGCACCTGGAGGCGGGGGATCCGGACTGTCGTGTGCTGCACGTTCGCGAAGATTCCTTCTCGTCCGACCCCTAACGAATACAGCGGGGCGATGCTGTAGGACTCGAGCGTCTGGGTCACGCCGGTGCGGACGCCGTCGGCGTCGCGGAACACTTCGGCCCGCGCCGCGACGCCCCAGTTGCGGGTGAGCCGGTGGAGCACTGTCACCATCCCGCCCTTCCAGGTCGCGTCGCTCCCGTGGGCCAGGATGCCGCGATCGCCGCCCAGGTTGGCCTCGCCGGCGACGACCCAGTCCCAGGAGGGCTGCACCGCGTAGTCCAGGTTCAGCAGGTAGCGGTTGTTGGTCGCGCCCTGCTCCCCCTCGACACCGTACAGACCGCTCAGGCCCACGGTCACTCCTTTGGCGGGGAGATACTCCATTCGCAGGCCACCGGTTTTTCCGTGGTTGACCTCGAGATCAGTGCCCCAGCCGTTGAACACGAATCCGGAGAGATCCGCCTTCGGAGTCGGGCTCCAGCTGCCCTCGACGCCCACCATCTTCACCGGCCTGGCCAGATCGAAGTTGAAGCTGGGGCTCACCAGGAAGTTGAGCGGCTCGTCGTCCCGCTCGAAGCCGATCGGAAGGTCCAGCTTCCCGAACTCGAGCGAAACGTTGGAGGCTCCCGCCGGCACGACCGAGAGGAGCAGGTTGTCGATCTCGACGTCAGTGCTGACATCGCCGCCCGCCTCGGGTTGCTGGAGCGCGGTCGTCAGCTGGCCGAAGACATAGGCGTGGCTGGTGATCTCGCGGAACACCCCCAGCGCGACTTTGCTGGCCGCGAAGGAGTTGTCGCCGGTACGGCCGGCATAGCTGTAGTCGCCCACACCGAACCCGGTGATCTGGAGTGGAAAGCGATCGCCCTCGCCCAGGTCCCCCGCCTGATTTCCCAAGTCGATCGGCCGATCGAGCGTGTCGGCGGGCTGCTGCGCCGCTGCCGGCGCCGCTGCGGCGAACGTCCCGCACAGCAGCAGGGCAACCGCCGTCGCCCTGAGTTGCATCCTTCGCTTCATGCGCCCCCCGCCATGTGGTGGAACGGCGAAACCGCCGACGACCACCGGGCAGGTCACGGCGGCGTCGTCCAAGCGTGGGAAATGCTTTTGGGTTAGGCCGAGCGGGGAGGCGGAGGGTCGGCGGCAGGAACCTGCTGGAGGAAAAGCGCGGCGGGCGGCGCGATCGGAAGCGCCGCCACCTGGAGCGACGGAAGGACTGGAGCCCATTGGGCCGGGAGCATGATGCCGAGCGAGCCCGACGCGGGGACCTCGCTCCGGACCACGTTTCCGGTATGGCAGGGCATCACGTGCGACTGATGATGTGCCGCGGCCATCGCTCCGCCGGCGTGCCCCTGCACGAGGCACAGCGGCAGGCAGACCACCCAGGGCTGGGCCACTAGAAAGAGCGCCAGGGTCGCAAGCGCGACCAGCCGGACGAAGGGCCGGGATATCGGTTCTCGGTCGAACGGGTTTCGGCGCATCGGGGTCGAACCTAGCGGCGTTACCCTGGACGCGACAGGGTTCGCCTCACCATCGGTGAGAACCGTAAGGGCTCCGGCGGCGTTAGCTTGGTGACCAACCTCGCAGGGGTACCGTTCGATGATTTCGCTCATTCTTGCCGCGGCACTCGTTGTCCCGCCGTCACTTGCGCCCGCTTTCCCCGGACCGGCCGCCCGGCCGCCCGCGCCCCCGGAGCAGACCGCTGTGTTCGCCGGCGGCTGCTTCTGGGGCGTGGAGGGGGTGTTCGAGCATATCCATGGCGTAAAGTCCGCCACCGCGGGCTACGCCGGCGGCACCGCGGCGTCGCCCTCGTATGAGGAGGTCAGCTCCGGAGCCACCGGACACGCCGAGTCGGTGCGGGTGGTGTTCGACCCCGGCCAGATCAGTTACCGCCAGCTGCTGGCCGTGTTCTTTGCGGTGGCGCACGATCCCACCCAGCTGAACCGGCAGGGCCCCGACTTCGGGACCCAGTACCGGTCCATCGTGTTCTACGGCACCGACGAGCAGAAGCAAGCCGCGGAGGCGTACGTCGCGGAGCTCAAGGCCAAGAAGATCTTTGCCCGGCCCATCGTGACCGAGATCGTGCCGCTCAAAGCGTTTTATCCGGCCGAGGAGTACCACCAGCACTACATGGAGCGGCACCCCTACTCACCGTACATCGTCTTCAATGACGCGCCCAAGGTCAAACAGCTCGAGCGGCAGTTCCCCGACCTTTATCGCCGGCCGGCGGCCGCGGGCTCCTGAGCCTTGGCCGTCGCCGCGGCGATCGAGTGCACGGCGAACGTGGCGCCCTGCGGATCGAAGAATGTCGCGATGATGCCCCCGCCGGGAACCTCCATCGGCTCGGTGATGACTTTGCCGCCCGCCTCCGGCACCACGGAGGCGACCCGCTTGGAGTCGGGCACCACGGTGTACGAGAGCCAGCCCGAGGGCAGCTTCGCGTCTTTCGCCCGGTTGTAGATCCCGCCCATGCTCTTGCCGGCAAAGCCGAACATCTGGTAAACCCCCGCCGGGCCCATATCCATCGCCTCCGTCTTTTCCCAGCCGAAGAGCTCCTGATAGAACTCCAGGGCCTTGGCCTGGTCGGTCGTCGCCAGCTCGTGCCAGGAGAACTCGCCCTGGTGCGGGGGCTCGTTCAGCTCCATCGGTGTCTGGGGCGTGAAGGGGGCGAACGTCGCCCCGGACGGGTCAGCCACCACCGCGAACAGGCCGGCGTCGGGGATGGGCGCCACCGGCTTCAGGACCTTGGCCCCGCGCCGAACGGCGGTCTCCACCGTGGCGTTCACGTCGGGCGTCGCGATGTAGGGCAGCCAGTGCGACGGAGCCCCCATGGCCTTCGCCTCTGGGGGGAGCAACATCACCCCGCCCACCGGGCCACTGTCGGCCTGGAGCACAGTGTACGACGGGTCCTTCTCCCAGGCCTTCGTCTTCCATCCGATGAGCCGGGTATAGAAGCTGATCGCTGCTTTCGGATCGGTCGTCAGCAGCTCGTGCCAGACGAACCGCCCGCGTAAGGTTGCTCGCGCCATGCTCGTTCTCCTCTCTCCATTGGAAATGATCGCTTTTGCCAGTCGAAGTTGGACGGTGAGCCGGGCCTGACCATGGCCCGCCCGGGGTGGCGGGTCAATGGCCGACGAGGCTCTTCCGACGGTCGGGAATGTCAACGCCGCCGAGATCGGCCAGTCGCAATGGGAGAGGTTCCGAACGAAGCTATAGCAGCTTGTGCTTCTTCCGCTTCCGGACCTTGGCCACGGCGATGCCCGCGGCAGCGGCGACGGCCGCAATTCCGGTGACGGCCGCGGCAACTTTGACCTTGTTGCGCTTCTTCTCGCGGCCGGTCAGCCGATCGGCCAGCCGGTCGGCCAGCTTCGTGACCTGCGTCTTTGCCTGATCGCCCGCCTTCTTGACGGTGGTGCGGGCCTCCTTTGCGGTCGTCTGGACCCGCTTGACCGCCGTGCCGGCGGACTCCTTGATCCCCGCCATTGTCGCCCTCCCCATGGTCACGCCCTTGAAAAGGGATACCCCCGGGCCGGAGCCCGGGGGCATCGCTTCGCTTCGCTTGCCCGCGGCGACCGGTGCTTCGGCTTCCGCGCGGGTATCAGCCGACGTTTGCCGTCCCCGCAGCCTACCGCGTGGTACGGCCGACTGCTGTGACCGCCTTGGCCCCGAAGCGGTGGGCCGGCTCACAGGGCGCCGGGCCCTATTGGCCGGCGTCCTGCCGATTCCACTCGGCACCCGGCGCTCGCCGCGCCGCCGGATAGGGGATCGCCCGCCCTTTGATCGCGAGCCATAGGGCATGATTGAACCCGTCTTCGTCAGCCACGTCCTCGAACCGGAAGTCCAGGCGGGACGATTCCTTTGCCCCCGACGCGCCGGCCAGATTGCGCTGGTCCAGCGGCACCGACGGGGCCAGCGCGGTGAACGGCGTCGTGTCGGGCTGCTCCGCGAAGATTCCGGCAAGCGGACGGCTGAACGCGTCGAACTGCGAGAGTGGCTCCAGCAGCAGGACCCGCTCGATCGTCGCCAGCACGTCGGTCGTGTTGATGAACCGGTGGAATACGCCCGGCCGATTGTAGGCCGAAACGACCAGCAGCACCGAGCGATGAGAATCGACGTGGTCCGGACCGTTCTGGGCGTCGTCCTCCACCACGAACACGATCGTGCTGGGCCAGAACGGCGAGCGCGACAAGCCCTCGATCACCCGGCCCAGCGCGAGATCGTTGTCGGCCGCGTAAGCCTCGGGCGTCGGCGCGCCCAGCTTGGCTGCCGCCGTGTGGTCGTTGGGCAGCCGGAGGATCTGAAGCGCCGGCATCGATCCCGCGCTGGTCCACCCCTCGAGCGCACGAAGCCACAGGTCGGCCCGCCGCTGGTCCGGGATCTTGAGATCGAATCCGGGAAAGGCCGAGTCCGTATTGGCTGCCAGAAATTTCTTGAGACCCCGATAGCCCCGGGGCACGCTGTCCTGGTCCAGCTCGCCTTCCGGCATCACGAACTCGCCGAAGTTCCGGAACGAGATCCCCTTCCGCTGCGCCAGGTCCCACAGATAGCCCCGCGCCGGTTCGGCCACGTCATCGTCGGGCGCCGGGTCCCGATCCCGGTTCATCCCCTCGTAGTCGTATGACCGGCCCCGATCCGAGTACACCGACGGAGCCGTCTTCTGCACATAATCCGGGGTGTACCCCGCCATGGACCAGATGTGTCCGTCGGCGCTCACCTCCGCATTGACGAAGAAGCGGTCGAAGATCCCGAACCGCTCGGCCAGCGCATGATGGTTGGGGGTCACGTTGCGAGGGAAGAACGTGAGCGAGGTGTCGCCATCGGCCTGAGGCAGGTCGCCCAGGACCTGGTCGAAGGTGCGGTTCTCCTTGATGACGTAGATGACGTGCTCGAACCGGGGATAGCTCGGCTGCACGGGACGCTGATCCCACCCGTTGAGCCGAGCGACCCGCGCCGTCAACCCGCTGAGCGAAGTGGAGTCGATTTCTCCCGGCGGGATCACGCTGATCGAGCCGGAGAGCTGGGTCAGGGTGTAGCCGGCCGCCTTTGCCGGCGGCAGTCGCCCGGGGCCGGGGCCGTTGACGGCGTTGGCGGCCGTTCCCCTGCCCTTCCCGTTCACCACGATGATGGTATCTCCCCGCCGGCTCAACGCGGTCGGATACCACTGCACCGGGATCCGGCCGACCACGCTGTCGTTGCCGGTGGCGGCGGGGACGCCGGAAGAGCCCGGAGACAGCGCGATCGCCGCGACCGCATTGTTGTCGGCCTCGGCCACGAGGAGCCGGCGCTCATCCGAGGTGAGGGCGAGCGCGTTTGGCGTGCTGCCTTCGCCGGTCCCGCCGGGGACGCCGTCGTCCAGCTGGGCGATGACCTGGAGCGCTCGGGTGTCCACCACGGCGACGTGGTCGGTGCTGGCCGACGCCACGAAGAGTCGTGAGCCATCGCCATTGAGGAGCAGCGCGGACGGATGCCGCCCGACCGCCACCGACGCAACGAGTCGCAGGCTGTCGCCCTCCGGCCGGTAGACGGCCACGTCGAATCCGCCCCAGGCCGAGGCGTACACCGTCCCGTCCGGGGCTACGACGACATCGTAGGGATAGCGGCCCGAAGGGAGCCGCTGCACGACCCGCCCGGTCGCGAGGTCCACGACCGCCAACGAGTCTGCCAGGTTCTCGGCCACGTAGAGCTTCGCGTCATCGGGTGACAGTGCCAGACCGGCGGGGTAACGGATGCCCGGGCCGGTCGGCGGCCGGGCCGCGAGGACGATGCTGTCGGTCAGGGTCGCAGCACCGCCGGCCCAGCGGTAGCGATAGACCACGTCCTGATCGCCGCCGGAGGCGAACAGCGTCCGGCCGGCGTGATCGAACCGGAGGCCGATGAACGCGGCCGGCTGCCGCAGCGTCTGCAGCACCTTGCCGCTCTCCGGGCTCACCACCTGAACGCCCTGCTCCCGATAGCCGTTGAGCAGCAGGACCAGGCGGTCGGCCTCGGGAGCCGCCGCCGCCGTGACCGGAAACGACCCGACGTCGAAGCTCCGGCCTGGCGGATCGAGAAACCTTCCGGTGGGCAGCCGCCGGGGTTCGCCCCCAGGGGCGGTCGGCGCGGGACGGGAGACGCAGGCCGCGAGCAGGAGGGACCCGAGGGCGGCGAGGCAGCGCGATGAATTCATGGTGGGATTCTGCGCTGCCAGGCGACGCGAGACCAGCCCGCCGGCCGGGATGTTACTCTCGCGAGACAACTAACTCGCCGTCCTGCCCGGCGGCCGTTATACTGGCGCATGCTCCCGCGTGCGTCCGGACTGCTCGCCATTTGCTGGGCCGGCGCACTGGCCTTCGCGCCGACCGGACGCGGTGCCGCGCAGGAAATCCCCCGCGACCGCTATCTCCGCTACGTCCCGCTGATCTATCCCCGGCTGGTCCGGGCCAACCCCGCCACCGAGCGGTTTCATCTGTACGGCGACATGGCCGACTCGGGCTACCGCGACCAGTCCCCTCGGGACGGCATCGACGACGCGCGCGCCGCCTGGCTCCAGGCCCTGGCCGTCCGCTTCGCGCCCTACCTGGTGCGCAACACCGAGGAGCGGCCGCTCGACTTTCACGGGGCGTACCTGCGGCAGGGCCGCTGGCGGCTGCTGGTGGACCGCTGGAACATCGGCCGGAACGTCCCCACTCTGGTCGAGTCGGACAGCGTGGACCTGACGCACCCCGAGCCGGCGGACGATGCCAAGCTGCTCGATCTACTGGCTCGGTTCGATCCCGATCACCCCACCGATCCGGGCTTCGAGGTCGGCGCGGTTTCGCCCCGGGATCGCCCGTTCAGCGTGCTCTTCATCGACGGCGTCGGCTACAACCCGAGCCAATGGCATCAAGCCCTGCGCGACTCCACCGGCCACTTCGCGGCGGAGTATGCCGCCATGACCCGGAGCTACGTGCATCCGTTCGTGCGTGAGGTAGCAGCGCAGGATAGCGTGCCCCCCGGCTACGAACTGGTGATGCAGTACTGGTTCTTCTACCCGTCGAACACGGCCGGCAACAACCACGAGGGCGACTGGGAGCACACCAACGTCATCGTGAGCCCGCGCTCGGCAGTCGAGCGTCCGCTCTCGGCAGAGGAGCTTGCGGCGGTGCTGAACCGCCCGGCTGATGCTTTCGCGGGCGACGACCCGCTGGTCATGCGCCGCATCGACTACTACTTCCATCATTGGATCATGAGGATGGACTTCTCGGTGCCGAACGCCTACCTGCCGAGAGACCAGTGGGAGGCGGCGCTCGGACGAGTGGACTTCGAGCGGGTCGGCGAGGCCGCTATCCTGCGCGCCACGCGCAACCGGGTCTGGGCCGACCGGGCGGAGACGGTGGTCAACACCCATCCGATCGTGTTCGTAGGCGGGAACAGCAAGGGGCTCGACCTGCTGTTCTACGGACCCGGCGCGCGGAACCAGAACTCGCACGGCTCCTATCCCTTCACCGGGCTGTTCAAGCGGGTCGGCCCCGGGTCCAACGAAGAGATCACCCGCAAGTTTGATCAGCGCGACTATCTGACGACCGGCCGTCGCCTGCCCGAGTGGGTGACGCCGCTGGACACCGCCTCGCGCCTGGCGCTGCTCCCTGACTGGGAACGGGTGCTCCCGCTGCTGCACCACGATCCGGCCGCACGGGCCGAATGGAGCTGGCTGGTCCTTCCGATCCGCTGGGGTTACCCCGCCGCCAGGTCACCGCTCGCCGGGATCGTGGCCTACGCCGAGACCGGCAACCTCTCGCCGCCGGGCCCCGCGTTCAACAACGGGTGGAACACCAGCGAGCCGATCGCGACCTTCGATAAGTTCCAGCCGAACCGGCTGGTCGGCGGAGTCGCGCGGGACCCTCAGGACGCCTTCCAGAACGACCTCGGTTTCTTCAACGCGCCGCTCGCATTGGCGACGACGCTGCCGCCGATCGACTTTGCCTACAAGATCGCCCTCACGCCCTTGCGCGCCCTGTTCGGACGGGTGCGGCCCACCTACTATGCCGCGTCCGAGAT
>DASQPE010000060.1:0-11416 GCA_035644115.1 Gemmatimonadales bacterium | reverse complement strand
TTAGGCATGCTCTTGCAGAACACGGCGGAGCTCAAACAAATCAAGGCAACCGCCGCAGGAGCCAAGGAGCAGACAGCCCTTCCCCCCGGAGTCGAGAACGGTCAGGCGGAATTGTGGGAGCCGTACGTGCTCTTGCACCGCTATCGGCTTAGAAGGACAACCTGGGAGCTCCTCCCACCGGCTCTCCGGCTTCAGCTCAGGAGGTCGCACCAGGGATGGATCAATGGGCGCTGGTTAGCCCTCGTGGCCCTTTGCCACTCTAGTGTGGCGCTGTTCCTTTCCCTAGTCCCAGAGTTTCCTAAAGTCGTTGCCGTTGCCAGCACCGCAACACTGGTTATTGGAGCCTTCGCCTTCGCAGTGGCGACTTTTGACACGCCCTTCGGAACGAAAGCATCAAGCACACCTGGCGAACCGGTCAATGACTGGTGGGAAGCCTTAGACCCGGTGCTTGAGATGAGACAGAATGGCACGCACAGCTTGTTCGCCTCTGTGCCAGTGAATAGCCCATATACCGTAGTAGCCTTAGTGTGCTACCTCCTTTCTCTATCCATCGCCGCCGCCGCAAGCCCAGCTTTTCCTTTCTCGCACTGGTTCTGACCACGCCGCGACATCGTAGAAGGCTGAGGGTGAACCGTTCGGCGGGCCTTATCTCTTAACCCCGCTAATGTCTGACGGCTGGTTGAAGGGCATTGACTCACGAGCGATGAACGCGCCATGCGGCGGATTGTCAAACGGGCCGAAGAAGACCCAGACTCCACCAAGCGCCGGCAGGATGCCCACTGGCGCCGCGAGGCCCGAAGCTCGAGAGAGACGGCGGCGACCAGGACGATGCAGCAGCTCTAAATTACGCGGACTCTCGTGAGGTGTGCTCTCTGCTCTCCAACATCATTGCGAGGACGAGCTCCGTCTCGGCCCGAACGTAGCCTTCCGTGTCGCCAGCGTAAGCGGGGAAGGTGAGGATCTCCACCGCCTCACAGTCGATCTCCCACTCGGCGTTGTACCACTCGTACAGGACATCGCTGGGAGGCGGCGGCGTCACCAGCCGCACGATGTAAGGTGTTCCCCGGTATGTCCCGCGCACTTCCCGTAGCATCGAGCGCTGCCTCGGGTCTGGTAAGGAGAAGGTAGCCCGCGACCCCGAGCGCGCCAGGCTTACCCAGCCGCACTAGAATCGCCCGGTTGCGCGGCGGTGCGGTCATTTTTGGGGGTTGGAGGGACTTGGGGCGCGGGGGAGGACCGCCGGCGGAGAAGTTTAGGAGAGCGGCGTCAGCAGTCCAGCCTCGGCGAGTCGCTGGGTGAGCTCCTCGACCATGGGCGCGAGCACTTCGGCGTTTAGCGAAGGCCGATCGTAGGCGTGCCCGCTCTCCTCGTACAGCTGCTGAGCTTCGGCGAGCATGCGGGCCGCGATGCGAACCTTCTCACGGGCCTGAAGTTCCAACGATGCACTGGCCATGCGAAGCTCCCGGATCGGCGGTGACTGGAGCGGTTGGACGATCATCCTACCGACAACCAGTTCAAGCATGTCTCGTGCCCAGGCTCGGAACGAAGCACCTTGGGTTGCTGCCGCTCCGGTCCTTGAAGCCGGCGCCCTGAAAGCAAGCTTGGCTCGGAGACGCCAGCAAGGAGTAACTATGGAAAGACACAAGACAATGGCTCCCCGCCGGCCCAGGCGGGCCCTGGCCACCCTGCCCACGACCATGCGCGCGGCGGCGATCGACCGCTTTGGCGGCCCCGAAGTCGTAACGACCCATACGCTTCCGGTCCCCCCGGTGAATGCCGGGGAGGTGCTGATCGCGGTGCACACGTCGGGCATCGCCGGGTGGGACGCCGACATGCGGGATGGCTGGTCCCCCACCGGCCGGCAGCCGAAGCTTCCCTTCATCCTCGGCACCGACGGGTCGGGCACCGTGGTCGCCCTGGGATCGGGGGTGCGCCGGTTCGAGATCGGCGACCGGGTCTACGGCGCGAGCTTCGAGAGGGCCGGCTTCCATGCGGAGTACATCGCGGTGGTCGCCGAGCATGTGGGTAAGGTGCCCGCGGGGCTGGAGTTGGAGCATGCCGGTGCGATCCCGCTCACCGGAGTGACTGCGGTGCAAGGGGTGGACGAAGCCCTCAAGCTCAAGCGAGGCGAGACCGTGATCGTTCACGGTGCGAGCGGAGGCGTAGGCACCCTCGCCGTCCAGTTCGCCAAGCTTCGCGGCGCCCGGGTCCTGGCCATCGCGAGCGGTGACGACGGGGTGGCGCTGGCGCGGCGCCTGGGCGCCGACGCCGCGGTGGACGGGCGGCACGGCAACATCGTGGCCGCCGCGCGCGACTTTGCCCCTGAAGGGGTCGATGCCGTGCTCGGTTTTGCCGGGGGCGACGCGCTCGAGCACTGTATCGACAGTCTCCGCCCCGGCGGCCGGGTGGCCTACCCCAACGGCATCGATCCCGCGCCGAAGAAGCGAAGCGGGCTCGATATCACGGCATATGACGGGGTGATTGGAGTCAGGGAGCTGGCTCGCCTCAACCGCGCCATCGAGGCGGCCAACCTTATAGTGCCGATCCCGGCGGTCTACCCACTCCAGGAGGCTGCGAAAGCGCACCAGCGGGTCGCCGAGGGACACGTGCTCGGCAAAGTGGTGCTTCGGATCGGCTAGGGGGCGCCTAAGGCGGAGATGTAGCGCGTGACTGCCGAGGGTTCCAGGCGAGCTCCGCAGAGCCCGACGTGACCGTCCGGGCGCAGGAGGTAGAACGCGGGGCGGGGAATCCGCGCGCGCGCCAGCTCCCGGTCATTGGCGGGATCGCCGGGAACTTCAAGCGTATCCAGCCGGTCGCCCAGCGCCGGGAGCCCGCCCGGCGGGGCGGATTGCCCGACAAGGACGAGAGTCCATCGGGTGTCGTCCAGCCTTCGGAAGAAGTCCTCGGCGGGGCCGTTCGCAGAAAGCTTGAGCCGGAGCCACGGAAACCGATCGCCGGCGCGCGGCGCGGAGTCGGGCAGGCCGGGCAGCGTTTCCGATAGAGCGCTGTCGCGGTAACTGATCCCGGTCTGGGAGATAGTGCGGAACGCCAGCCGCTGAACCCAGCGGAAGCGCATCGCAAGAGCCATCAGCCTCGGAACCGCTCGGGTGCGCAACAAGCCCGCCAACCCGGTGTCGGAAACCACGAACGAAAACGCCCGGTCGGTCGTGCTCAAGAGCCGCCGGGCGACCGGGACCCGCTCGGCCTCGTAGGAGTCGATCAGGGCCGGGCCCGCCTCGCCCGAAACCATGAGAGCCAGCTTCCAACCGAGGTTGTACGCGTCCTGGAGCCCGGTGTTCATGCCTTGCGCGCCCACCGGGCTGTGGATGTGCGCTGCGTCGCCCAGCAGGAAGCAACGGCGGTCGCGAAAGCGCTCGGCGCGCCGGTGATGGATCCGATAGGTGGAGAACCAGCTGCATTCCTGAAAGGACAACCCGGCTCCAGCCTGCTGGCGTATGGAGGGGATTACCTCGTCGAGGGTCAGGTCGTCCCGGCCGCGCAAGGCCGCCGGCACGATTCCGACCACGCGCCAGTGGTCGGTCCCGCGCATCGGGAAGAACAGGTGGAAGCTCTCGCGCCAGAGATACACGTTGATCTCGTCCGGTACCATCGGTCCCGTCACTTGGGTGTCGGCGACGAAGAACACGTGCTCGTAGGGCGCGCCTTGAAACGCGATCCCGTTCAGCTCGCGCACCGCGCTGCGCGCGCCGTCGCATCCGGCAACCCACGCTGCGGCGACCTCCCGGATCGTGCCGTCCGGTTGTCTGAGCTGGGCAACGACTCGGTCTGATTGCTGCATCAGGCCGACCAGCTCGCTGTTCCACTGTACGCTCATGCCCCAGTTATGAAGGGCCTCGCCCAGTAACCGCTCGTTGTCGTCCTGGCCCAGGATCAGAAGAAAGGGATAGGGACTCAGATCGCGCCCGATGTCGCCCAGGGGAACCCGGGCAACCCGCCCATTGGCCCAAAGGTTGGCTCCGGTCGCGCGCTTGCCGAGCTCGAGCGCCCGTTCGACGATGCCAAGGTGGGAGTAGATCTCGAGCGTGCGGGCCTGGACGCCCAGGGCTCTGGTCTCACGTGACGGGCCGGAATGCCGGTCCACGAGCAGGGTACGCACGCCTCGGCGACCGAGCTGGTTCGCGAGCATCAGTCCGGTCGGCCCGGCTCCGACTACCAGGACGTCGGTGTCCATATGCGTCTGATGCCTTCGAGGGGGCCGTCAGCCCATCGCTACCTCAGGCTGTCCCAGATTCTGGACTGCCGATCGGTTCACCAGCATGCGGATGTTGTTGCTCCTGACGTCCGCCGGCAGCACGTAGAAGAAGCGGCGCACCGGGGGGAATCGCGTGGTCAGACCAACCACCCGCTCCCCGTCCGCGAACTGGAGCTCGATCAGCGCGGCTCCCCGGGCGCGGACGTCGCTCGAATCAAGGGCCTGCACTTCGTGGTAGCTGGGATCCCCGCCGAGCGACCGCACGAAGAAGAGCGCCTTGAGCTGGGCGAGCATGACCTGCACCATGCCCTTTTCGGCGGTCTTGACGTGGCACGTCGGCCGGGCAGGGTCGATGTCCAGACAGGTCCCCTTGATCAGGCGTCCATCGAGGTAATGGGCAACGACCTCGTTCGCCATAAACGATCACCTCGCGCCGGTCACCCGCGCCCGCTTGTGCTCGCAGGCCGAAGCAGCAGGCAAAAAATGAGAAAATGGGTGACCAGCAGGACCGGCACCACCGCCGTTGGAATGAAGAACGCGGCTCCGAACGCGCCAGGCCCGATCGCAAGCCGCGGGCCTTGGTAGAACGCGAACAGGAGGTCGGCGGCACCCCAGACGTTGAACACCCACACGAGCGGAACGGCCCACGAGGCGCGCCTCGCAAGCCCAACCGTCGAAACGATCGCGAGCACGCCCGCGACCAGATCACCGTAGGCAGCGGGGGCCGCGAAGGCCGCCGGGAGCGACGGAGAGACGACCCCCGGCACCAGGAAGCTGAGTCCGATGAACCGAAGAAACATGTGGGGCGCGACCAGGAGAACGAGCGCGCGCTCCTGGGGCATGTTCCGAAGCCGGGGCCAGAGGTAGAGCCGCGCGACGACCCCGGAGCTCACGAAAAACATGAGCACGCTGATTCCAAACACCAGGCGAACGTCCATGAAGCCCCCCGGCGGACTAGTCGAAGCGGCGCACGCGACGCTGCCGCGCCGGCCGGCGCCCAAGGACGCGAGACCGCCGCCTGGGTCTCCGGGTCCGGTCGCCGGCGAGCTGATGCAGCTGGAAGAGCAGGGTGGGTGCCCGCTGCTCCAGCCATTCGCCCCGTAATCGATCGAACGTCGCCTCGTACTCGGCGCCGAGGCGGTGTGCCAGGGCGACCAGCCCGGGGTGGCCCGCGGCAAGCGAGGTCCTGGTAGTGGCCTGAGCGGCGGCCGACCAGGGCAGCAGCTCGTCACAGAGCTTCCGCGCCCGTTCCGCGCCGATCTCCACCAGGCCGGCCCGGAGCTCGTCGGCGAGGACGCGCGCATCCTGTAAGGCGCCGAGCACGTCCTGCAATTCCGTCAGCTGCTCGAGCGCATCGCCGGCTGCCCGGAGCTCTTCCTCGAACGGCTTCAGGAGATAGCGGGTGCGCTTCACGCTGATGCGCGCCGCGTGGGCGTCGTCCCAGTCCGCGGCGGTGCGGATCGCGTTGAGCCGCTGGTTCAGCTCCTGGGTCCACCGGCGAACGGCATCCCGGACCACGACGCCGGCCGTCGTCGAAGACCGGGACCCTTCCCCTGCGGGAGCTGACTTCGCCGCCTTCAAGCAGCGGCGCAGCTTCCGCCTGATTCGCCCGAAGTCTTTCGCGACTCGAGATGCCAGCTGCTCGTCGGCCTCCTGGTGCGAGCTCGTCAGCCTGGCGGTGAGCCATTGGGCGCCGGTGCGCGCCTCCGGGCTCAGGGCGTCGAGTTGGGCCAGCACCCACTCACGCTGGACCTGGAGGTTCCGGCTCCTCCCCGTCGCGCGCGCGAGCCGCCGCAGGCGCCGGCGGGTGCGCCGCGGCACCAACGGCTCGAGCTGGGGGCGGAAGCCGCGCAGCGTGCTGCGCAGACGACGGAGGGCTACGCGGAAGGCGTGGAGCGCACCGGGGGCGTCGGCCTGGCCGAGCCGTTTGTGGGCCTCGCTCCACCGGTCGAGGGCTTTGCGGGCGAGCACGAGAGCCAGCTCAGTGGCTGGGCGATCCAGTAGCCGCTTGCGAGTCTTCATGGCAAATCGGTCGGCTAAAGGAGGCTAGTCTAAACCTCGACCGCCGATCGGGCCAGCCGCCGCACCAGCGCCGCCACCTCGTCGGCGCTTCGCGTCGCCCCGGCCAGGGTGTCGAACGTGGTGAAGCTGGTCAGCGTGAACAGCACATCGACCGTCTCGTCGAAGGCCTCGGCCGGCGGCGGGCGCGATGGCGATCGCGCGTTATCTGTAGCTCAGGTAAACATCAACGGACTGATCTCGAGCGACACCTCGGATATGCTGTCCACCGGGAGCCCGGCGCGACGTGCATGCTCCCGGATTGCTTCCGGGTTAGGGGCGTCGTACTCGCAATAGATCTTCCCTCCGGCATCGGAGATGTAGCTTCGGATCCAGACCACCCCCGACATGGCAGCAAGGACCTCGTTCGATTTCTTTCCCGCTTGGTCCAGTTCGCTGCGGGACATCTTGGGGACCGAACGTTCGATGATGTAGCGGGGCATGACTCAGCGTCCTTTCTGGCCGGAGGAGGGACTGTCAGGCAAATTCCTTCATGCGCTGGGCGAGCCGGTCGGCAGCCTCGGTGTCGCCGAGCTCCCGACGGATGGCCCCCGCACGCTCGTAGAACCGTTGCGCGTCTCCGGGACGCCCGGTCGCGGCGGAGGCGTCGCCCAGGGCGGCGAGCGCGTGAGCCAGGAGCAAGCGCTGCCCGGTGGCCTCGTTGAGGGTCGCGCTTTCATCCAGCACGCAGCGGGCTTCCTCGTGCCGCCCGAGGCGGCTCAGCGTGACGCCCAGGCTGTTCAGGATCACGCCTTCGTCCGCGCGCTGGTCCGTCCGCCGCACCTCCGCGAGCGCGGCCTCGTAGTGGGTCAGCGCATCGGCGAAAACTCCGCGTTCCCAAGCCAGGATCCCCAGCAAGTTCCGGAGGAAGGCCTGCCTGGGGGCGTCGTCTAGGGCCTGGGCCAGGGCCAGGGCCTGGGTGCACCAGCTCTCGGTATCCGCACCGCCGGCGCCGCGGCGGCCGGCCCGGATCATCCCCTCGAGCGCCTCCAGCTGGCCGTTCGCGTCGTGGAGCTGAGCGAAGAGCCCCGCGCTCTCCTGGAGGTACGGGAGCCCCTCGGTCGCGCTGCCCAGCTCAACCAGGCGCTCACCGAGCATTCGGAGTGCCTGGGCCAGGCCCTCGGCGTGGCGCGCCTTCCGGCTCATCTCCGCCGCTTCGCGGTAGAGCCGGATGGCTTCCTCCGGCGCGCCCTGCTGGAAGGCGATGTGGGCCAGCGGCATCAGCATGAACGAGCGCTCGACCGGCATCCGCCGCGCGACGGCGATTTCGTCACCGCGACGCAGGTACTGTTGCGCCACCTCGATGTGGCCGAGCTCGCGATGGACGTTCGCCAGGGTGCCCGCGGAGTAAACCTGCTTGATGGGGTCTCCCAGCTGTTCGCAGAGGTCCAGCGCCTCTTGCAGGCAGCCGATGGCACGGTCGAACGCCTTCATGCCTTTCAAGATGGTGCCGAGGTTGTGGAGGTCCCGGACGATCGCCTCGAGGTCCCCCCGTTTGCGATCGAGGGTCTCGGCCTGCTCGGCGTACCGGAGTGCCTCTTCGTCCCTGCCCTCATGCCAGCGGAGCAGACCCAGGCTCCGCAGGGCATTCCCCTCGGCCCTGGCGTCCCCGCGCTCCCGGCTTAGGCGGAGCGAGGTCTCGAGCGCGGGGGCGGCTTGGTCGAACCGCCCGAGCAGGGTGAACAGGTCGCCCTGCCGCAAGTGGGCCTCGGCCGCCCGCGGTGACGCGTCGTTCGGTGGCAGGAGCGCGATCACCTCGTCGATCAGCTGCTGCTGACGCTCGCGGAGGCCGAGCGTCTCGCACAGCCGCTCTTGCAGCAGCAGGACGTCGGCGAGCTGGGCCCGCTGCCCGGCGTCCTCCGGCAGATGCGCCAACCACCCCCGGGCCCGGTCGAGCATCTCGAGCGCCTCGCCGAACTGGCTCGAGCTCGAGGCCCGCCTGGCGGTCTCCAGCCCGTAGTGCGCCGCGGCCCGCCATTCCTCCGCTCGGCTGAAGTGATCGGCCAGGCTCCCGAACTGCTCCTCGATGCGTTCCCGGAAGAGCTGTTCGATCGCCTGGCCCGTCACCCCGTGCAGCGTGCGCCGCTGATGCTCGAGCAGGCTGTCGTAGACCACCTCGTGGGTCATTGCGTGCTTGAATCGGTAGGCCGGCTGCGGCGTTACCCGCGTCTGCTGGACCAGCCCCGCCGTCTTGAGTCGCTCCAGGTGCAGCGAGAGCCCGCTGGGCCGGCCCAGCACCTCCTCCAGAAGCCCCCGCCCGAACTCCCGCCCCACCACCGAGGCGACCCGAAGGACCTCCCGGGCACCCGGATCCAGCCGGTCCACCCGGGCGCGGATAACGGCCTGCACCGTGTCGGGGAGGTGGAGCGGCTGATCGGGAGTCTGGAGGAGCGCCGTGCCGCCCTCCACCTTGACCGCGCCCTCCTCCAGCAGCGACTGGCACGCTTCCTCCAAGAAGAACGGGTTCCCGCCGGTGCGCTCGTGCAGCCATCCGGCCAGCGCGGGCGCCACGCGATCGGCCTGCAGCAGGGCTCGGATCACCAATTCCGCGGCGTCCCGATCGAGCGGGCCGAGGTGGATGGTGACCGGAGTTGCGGAGCCCCAGTCCATCGGGGCGTCGAGCCGACTGGTCGCGACGAGCAGCATCGGGTGGGCGGGGGCGATCTCGGCCAGTTGCTTGAGCAGGGTTCGCGACGCAGCATCGGCCCATTGCAGATCCTCGATGACGAGCACCATCACCGCGTGGTGCCCCGCCCCGGCGGTGATCACGGCCGCCAACGCGTCGTTGAGCGCGGCCTGAAGCTGCTCCCCGTGGAGGTGGCGGGGGAGGGGGTGCTCTCCGGGCGCGATCGCGAGGAGGTGGAGATAGAGCGGCAGGAGCTCGACCAGCGAGGGGTCGAGCGCCTGCACCCCAGCAAGAACGTCGTTCGCCGTCGCAACCGCACCGTCGTGACCCGACAGATCGAGGGCCTCGGCCAGCACCTCAATGAACGGCAGGTAGGGCCGGCTGCGCGGATGGCAGCGCCCGGTGAGCACGCGAGCCCCGTCCAACGCGAACCGCGCGCGGAACTCCCCCAAGAGCCTGGTCCGGCCAACCCCGGCTTCCCCTACGATTGCGACCACCTGACCTTCGCCCCGCCGGGCCGAGGTGAGCAACGCTCCCAGGGTGCCCAACTCCGCCGCTCGCCCGGCGAAGGGGATAAGGGGTGAGCGGGCGAAGGGCTCGATCAGGCGCTGGCACTCCGGGCTCAGTCGGACCGTGCCGGGCTCGGCCTCGGCGCCGAGCCGGGCGGCGACTGCGATCGGGGCGCCCGACGCTTGCCAGCGCCGGTCCGCGGTGCGCCCGGGGCGCACGACCAGGGTGCCCACGTGGACGGCGGTGCGGACCCGGAGCGGCAAGCCGAGTCGTTGCTCGAGCCCCGGTGCCACGTCGGCCACTCGGATGATCAGCTCGCGTGCGGCATCCGCGGCGCGGAGAGCGTCGTCTTCCTCGCTCGCCTCGAGGCCGAAGAGGCAGAGGAACTCGTCGCCCGTAAAGTGGTCGATTCGGCCGTTGTGTCCCTCCACGACGTCCAGGACCAGGCTTCGGATCCGGGACAGGATGCGCTCGGCCTCGTCGGGGGCGAGCCGCTCGACCAGCTGGTTGTAGCCGTCGAGCCGGCCCGCCAGGAGGGCGACCGCTCGCCGCTCGCCCTCGAGAGTGACACTCGAGGGGCGCTCGGTCCGGGCCGGCTCGGCGCGGAGCAGGGCCGCCAGCCCGCCGAGCTCCCGGGCCAGCTCGCCGGCGGAGCCAGGCCGGTCGGAGGCCTGCTTTCCCAGCATCCGGCGGACCAGACTGTCGAGCACAACCGGCAGGTCGGTACGACCGGTCGAGAGCGGCGCCGGGTCTGTCGCGACAATGGCGTACATGACCGCCGCTGCGCTGTCGGCGTGGAATGGTCGCCGGCCGGTGAGCATCTCGTAGAGCACCACCCCAAGCGCCCAGATGTCGGTCCGGTGGTCCACCGGGTCTCCGAGCGCCTGCTCGGGACTCATGTAGGACGCCGTGCCGACGATGTAGCCGGTCCGGGTCAACTCGGAGCCGGGGTGCTTGGCGACCCCGAAGTCCAGGATCTTGAGCCCGCCTTCGACCGGGAGCATGACGTTGGCCGGCTTGATGTCGCGGTGAACGATGCCTTTCTCATGGGCCTTCGCGAGGGCACGGGCGATGTCCGCAGCGTAGCCGACAGCCTCGCCGGTCGAGAGCGGCCCATCAGCGAGGCGTTGTTGGAGCGTTTGACCCTCACAGTAGGACATGGCGATGTACGCCTGTCCATCGGGGGTCTCGTCGGCCGCGTAGATAGTGCAGATGTTGGGGTGCTCGAGGGCGGCAGCGGCGCGAGCCTCGAGGAGGAACCGCTGCCGAGCGCTGTGGTCGGCGGCCAGCGTGTGGGAGAGAAGCTTCAGCGCTACGCGGCGTTGGAGCCGGACGTCCCAGGCGAGATAGACCGTGCCCATCCCGCCCTCGCCGAGCTGGCTCAGGATCTCATAGCTGGGGATGCAAGGGGTGCCGGCAGCACTCACGACCAGGCTCCGGGTTGTGTTCTCAAGAGTAGGGCGAAACCTACTCCGGGAGGGAGCCGTCGCCAGGTTCCCTAAGGCTGGTCCCCCAACACCTCGAGGTCGGCCGGAGTCAGCACGATCTCCCCGTGTCCCGGCACGTCCACCGTGATGTGCTCTTGCAGGGGTCCGCCGGGGGGCCGCCGCACCCGGGACACCTCGACGATCGTTCCGGTCTTGCCCGCCACCCGGGCGACGCCCGTTCGCAGCACCCGAGCCTGCCGGCCGGGAATGCAGTCATCGATGTTGGCCATCTCGATCTCCTCCTCACATACCGGGAACTCTCCGACACCTCAGATACGCTTGGCTTGACGTCCTCGCAAGCCCTTTCTGACAAAGCTGTCATGCGACTTCCTGGCTGTTCCCTATGTTCGGCGATGTGCCGAGCCCCTACTCCAAGATGCCTCTTGTAGTCATCGCCCTTACCCTGTGCCTGATGGGGCTGGTGCTCGTGGGGCTGGACGACGGCGTTTGGCGGGCGAGACACACTGTGGGGCTCTTGTTCGCAGTCCCCGGTGTAATCCTCTGGGCCCTCGCGCGGATGCA
>DASQPE010000059.1:0-5267 GCA_035644115.1 Gemmatimonadales bacterium | reverse complement strand
AGGGTGAAGGGCCCCATGGGGTGGCCGCAACCGAGCCGCATGGCGGTATCGAGATCGGTCACGGTTCCCACCCCGCGCTCCAGCGCCCGCACCGCATCCAGCAGATAGGGCACCAGCAACAGGTTCACCAAGAACCCCGGTGTGTCTTTGGAGACGACGGTCTCCTTCCCCAGGCTCTGCACAAAGGCGAGACTGCGCTCGAAGGTGTCGCGACTGGTGCTGAGAGCGCGCACGACTTCGACCAGCGGCATGAGCGGGACCGGGTTGAAGAAGTGGAGCCCCACGAACCGGTCCGGTCGCGCGGTGGCTGCGGCCATGGCCCCGATGGTGAGGCTCGAGGTGTTCGAGGCGAAGATGGTATTGGCGGGGCAGCGGCCATCGAGCTCGCCCCAGAGCCGAGTCTTGACCGCGAGATCCTCGGTGACGGCTTCGATGACGAGATCGCAATCGGCCACCGAGAGAAGATCGGTGGTGAAGGTCAGACGAGCCAGCGCGGCGTCCCGGTCGGCCGCGGAAAGCTTGCTTTTGTCCACCAGCCGGCCGAGCGACTTCTCGATTGCCGCCCGCCCCTTGGTCAGAGGTGCCGCCTCGACCTCCCGCACGATGGTCCGATAGCCCGAGGACGCGGCGACCTGGGCGATGCCGCTTCCCATCAGGCCGCAGCCGAGCACGCCGACCGTCCGGACCTCAGGGGCCATGGCTCCCCCGGCGGGGGCCGCTCGATCGCGGGCGGCCACCCATTTCGATCGACCGGCGCACTTCGCCCAGGATCGCATCCAGCAGTCCGGGCGTACGCGGGGGAAGCTGCGGCGCCGGCTTCGCCCCGCCGGTTTCCAGGCTATCGAGCACCCGCTCGAGGCCGAGCAGGGTCCGGTCCGCGACTGGCCGAAAGCGCCGAAGCGTCACGTAGCCGAGCCCGAGGGCGAGCGGTATCGGAATGAGCGCCACCGGCAGAAACGCGCTCAGCGCGATCAGTACAGCCGTGGATCCGATGCCCCCGGTGAGCAACGCAGTACCACCACCCAGATAGGCGCTCCGGAGGGAGCGTACCGTCGCGCAGAGCGCCACGTGGCAATAGTCGCCCTCCAGCGGAGTGATCGTCGCGGCGACCAGCTCCGCTTTGGACAGCATGAACGGCCGCGATCCGGAACCCAAGGCCGCAGTGGACCGCCGAATCGCCGCTGGTATGCCCCGCAGGGGCTCCCACCTGATGCGCCCCGGCTGCTGCCGCTGCACCGTCAGGAGCTCGTTCTGCTCGACCCAGCGGAGCAGCGCGCGCTCGACGCCCTCGGGCTCGCCGCGCACGACGCGGTGGGCCCCCACTTCCCCCGGTCCGACGATCCGATCCCAGACACCGGTCTGCACCTGGTCGGTAAGACGGGTCCTCTCTTCCAGTATCGCCTGCTGGAGATAGCGGCGAGGGATGCCGACTTCCTGACCCAGCGCCAGCACGTCGTCCGGCGTCAGGTGGTCGCTGATGTCCCGGTCCGCGGTCTGGAGCTCGGCGGCGCGCTGAATGATCCGGTCGAGGGCCGCGCGGTCGATCGGCCCTTCGGGCGGGTTACTCATCGTGCCCCGGACTGCGACGGGCCCCCTCGACCCGCAGCCGATTGATCAGGTCCTTGAGCTCCTGAGCCGGCATCCCGCCCTCCCCACCGGATGGTGCGAGCGCCTTGGGGTCCGGCGGCACCGGGGTCGCAGGAATGTCGACCTGCCGGGGCGCCGGCGCGGCGGGGACGGCCGCGCTGCTCTGGAGAAAGGGCCGGAAGAGCTCGATGGGGACCGGGAAGATCGTGGTGGAGTTGTTCTCCGCCGCAATCTCGACCACGGTCTGGAGGTATCGGAGCTGCAGAGCGTTCGGCTCAGTGCCGAGCGTGTGGGCGGCCTGGGCCAGCGTGGCCGATGCCTGCAACTCGCCTTGGGCGTTGATGACCTTTGCCCGCCGTTCCCGTTCCGCTTCGGCCTGCCGGGCCATGGCCCGCTTCATCGTCTCAGGAAGGTCCACGTCCTTGACCTCCACCGCGGAGACCTCGATGCCCCACGCGTCGCTTCGCTCGTCGATGATACGCTTGAGGATCCCGTTGATCTTCTCGCGGTCGGCCAGCAGCTCGTCCAGCTCCACTTCGCCCAGCACCGAGCGGAGGGTGGTCTGCGCCAGCTGGCTGGTCGCGTAGAGGTAGTCCTCGATCTCGATGACCGCTTTGCCCGGGTCTACCACCCTCATGTACAGCACCGCGTTCACCTTGACCGATACGTTGTCCCGGGTGATCACGTCCTGGGGCGTGATGTCCAGGGCTACGATCCGGAGCGAGATCCGCTTCGCGTGGGCAAACAACGCGGGGACGAAGATGAGGCCCGGTCCTTTGGTGCCCCAGAAGCGGCCCAGAAAGAACGTCACCGCGCGCTCATACTGCCGGATGATCCGGAGGCTCGAGAACAGGTAGAGAACGACGACGGCGAGCCCGCCGATCAGGATTTCCATGACAGCCTCCTTCAGGCGGGCAGGGACTCGACGACCACGGCAATGCCCTGGCCACCGCCGATGCAGGCGCTGCCGAGCCCGAGCCGCCCGCCTTTGCGGCGGAGGGCGTGGAGCAGGTGACCGGTGATCCGGGCGCCGCTCGCGCCGAGTGGGTGTCCGATCGCGATCGCACCGCCTTCGGCGTTGGTGCGGTCGCGATCGAGCCCCAGTTCCCGCTCGACCGCGACGTATTGCGCCGCGAAAGCCTCGTTCACCTCGACCAGATCCATGTCGGCAAGCGCGAGACCGGCGTTCGCCAGCGCTGCCCGCGCGGCGGGAGCAGGGCCAATGCCCATCACTGCCGGATCCACCCCGGCAACCCCCCAGCTCAGGAGCCGGCCGAGCGGGCGGAGTCCCTGGTCGGCGGCCCACTGCTCACCGGCCACGACGAGTGCCGCGGCGCCATCGGAGACGCCCGACGCGTTCCCGGCGGTCACCAGGCCATCCTTGCGGAACACCGGCTGCAGCTTGGCGAGTCCCTCCGCGGTGGATTCCGGACGCATGTGCTCGTCCGCGGCCCACTCCACCGTCTGCTTGGTCTTGGGATGTCGGACCGGCACCGGGATCACCTCGTTCCGAAACGCGCCGGCGTCCCACGCCGCCCGGGCCCGCTGCTGGCTCGCCAGCGCATACGCGTCGGCGTCGGCCCGGGTAACGCCATAACGTTGCCCGAGGTTCTCCGCCGTGTCACCCATCGGCAGGTCGCAGTAGGTGTCGCGCAGCGAATCCCAGAGGCTGTCCTCGAGCGCGGGCGGCTGCCCCAGCCTGGTCCCCCATCGGGCGCCCCGGAGGACATAGGGCGCCTGGCTCATCGATTCGGTCCCGCCGGCGAGCACCAGGTTCGCCTCGCCCAGGAGGATGCGATGCGCGGCCTGAATGACTGCCTCGAAGCCCGAGCCGCACAGCCGATTCACCGTCACTGCCGGCACCTCGAGCGGGAGGCCGGCCCGAAGCCCTACGTGACGGGCCAGATAGGCGGCATCGGTGGAGCTCGGGATCACGTTGCCGAAGATCACGTGCCCCACATCGGTCGGGCTCACACCGGCCCGCGCGATGGCGCACTGGGCCGCGATGACACCCAGGTCCGTCGCCGAGTGGTCGCGCAGGGTCCCGCCAAAGGTCCCGAAGCCGGTGCGGACGGCCGAAAGAAAGACCACGCGGTGTTCGCGCTCGGTGCTCACGGCGTGCTCCGGGAGGGGGTCCAGCTGGCGGGACAGGCGGACGGCATGGGACCCGGAATATGCCCCCGGGCGCAGGGCGCTTCAAGCGAACCCGTCAACGGCCCCCGACTGGGGCCCCGCAGTTGACGCAGTGGTGCCAGCCGTACTCGACCTCGGTCTGGCAGGCCGGGCAGCGCAGCGTCGTCTGGTTTTGACCGCAGTGGGGGCAGAAGTTCACCTGCCGGCCCGCCGGGAGCGCCCCGCCACAATAGAGACACATGGTCCCGATCGCACCGGACTCGGCGTCCCGTTCCGTGGGTCGCGCCACCTCGTCCAGCGGCAGCTCGTCCGGCTCCTCGGTCGTGGGCGACGGGGACCTGGTGTGCTCCCACGCCGCAGCAGGCGTCTCCTCCGGAACCGGCGCTGAGGCGCTCGGCGGCGGGGCGTAGGCCGCATGTGGGTCAGCCTCGAGCGATCGCGCGACCGCGGCTCCGGCCAGCGAGACCAGCGCGTCGCCATGGGTGCGAAGGAGCGAGAGGTCCGGATTGGTCCCGGCGAGCTCGCTCCGGAACTTGGCCTGGAGCTCGGCGGGGTCGGTGCGGGCGAAGCCGCCGTCGCCGGCGCAGAGCCGGAGCAGGAGCACCTCGTAGTCTTCCGCGCTCTCGAGCCCCAAGGCACGTCGGTTGGCCCGGTAGGGCAGGATATCGCGAAGGATCTCAGCCACCTGGAGTGGCTGGTGAAGCCGTCGAGGATCAGCGGCGGCGAGATTGGCGACGAGCTGGTGGAAGAAATCCTCGAGATCGCTCACGAGACCTGGCGGTTCGATCGTGAGCGCAGGTTAGAGATCGCGTCCCCGAGTGTCAAGCGAGGAGCTTCGATGCGCTGGCTGCTGGTAGAGATGGCGCTTGGGCTCGGATCGGTTGGGCGGCTTCCGGCTCAGGCTGTCTGCCGCCCGCCGGCGAGCTCCAATGAAGCCAAAGTCTTCGGCAACTTCGCCGTGCCGCGGATCTGCGATCCCCGAGCTAGCGCTGCGGGTTGCCCCCCGCTGTGCTCTTTTGGAACAGCGGCAGGTACTGGCCGTATCCCTCTGCTTCGAGCCGCTCGACCGGAATGAACCGCAGCGCCGCCGAGTTCATGCAGTAACGAAGCCCGGTCGGTGCGGGACCGTCGTCGAACACGTGACCCAGATGAGAGTCGGCATGGGCCGACCGGACCTCGGTCCGGGCCATGAACAGCTTTCGGTCTTCGTGGGTCTTGATGTTCTTCGGCTCTAGCGGCTTGGTGAAGCTGGGCCAGCCGGTGCCCGATTCGTACTTGTCGAGCGAGCTGAACAACGGCTCTCCCGATACCACATCGACATAGATCCCCGCGCCATGGTTGTCCCAGTACGTGTTGTGGAAAGGCGCCTCGGTGCCCTCCTGCTGCGTCACGTTGTACTGGAGCGGCGTTAGCCGCTGCTTGAGCTCCGCCTCGCTCGGCTTCCGATAGTCCACGGCATTCCATCCTTTCATGGCCACTTGCGGCCCTGGGGCCTGGGCCTCCAGCGTCGTAGCCGCCGCGGCGAGCAGCAGCGCGCCAATACCACC
>DASQPE010000058.1:0-10864 GCA_035644115.1 Gemmatimonadales bacterium | reverse complement strand
GAAGTGCAAATGAAGCTCGCCAGCGATGGGACCGTCGAGCTCACCCTGCCGTCACCCAGGTGGGCGGACAGTCCGACCATGAAGGGGAAGGCCACCTTCAAGGGCGACACGCTGGTCTTCCCGCCGGACACGGCGGGGGCGAAATGCGCCAGCCAGGAGGCCGTCTACATCTTCAGTCAGACCGCGGATGAGCTGACCGTATCGGGGGTCGGCATGGACAACTGCGGCGCGCGGCACGCGGCCCTCGAGGGGGCGTGGAAAAAAGGGTGAACGGTAAACGGTAAACGGGAGGGCGCCAAAGCACGGGGAGTCCCCGTTCACCGTTCCCTTTTCACCGTTCACGCAGTGCTGGGCCACTGTTGCGTCACGCAGTGAAAGGCGCCCAGGCCCCAGACGAGGTCGGTACAATCGATCACGACGACGCGACGATCGGGGATGAGCCGCTGCAGCGTAGCGCGAGCCTCCTCATCCCGCTCGGCGTCGTAGCCCGGCAGCAGGACCAGTCGGTTGGCAAGGTAGAAGTTGGCATAGCTCGCCGGCAGGCGTTGGCCGTCGTAGTACAGGCGCCGAGGCATCGGGAGGAGCTCTACACGGAGCGGCCGGCCGTCCTGGTCCGTCATACTTTGGAGCCGCTGCAGGTTCGCCTGTAGCGGCTCGTAGTTTTCATCCCCGGGGTCCCGCTCGACCACGGTCACGACGGTCGAGGGATCGACGAACCGGGAGAGGTCGTCTACGTGCCCGTCGGTGTCGTCGCCCGCGATGCCGTCGCCCAGCCAGAGAATGTGGGTCACGCCGAGGTAGGCTCGCAGATACGCCTCGATCTGATCGCGGCTGAGCTCGGGATTGCGATTGGGGTTGAGGAGGCAGGCTTCGGTGGTGAGAAGCGTTCCCCGCCCGTTCACGTCGAGCGAGCCGCCCTCCATGACGATCCCGGGGTGGAACACGCGCAGCCCGAGCTCGCGCCCGATCCGGGTGGGGATGACGTCGTCGAGCTCGAAGGGCGGGTACTTGCCGCCCCAGGCGTTGTAGCCCCAATCGACGATCGCTTCCTCCCGCCTGCCGTCTACCTCGCGCTGCACGAATATGGGACCGTGGTCCCGGCACCACGCGTCGTCCGTCGCGTTGTGATGGAAGAAGACCCGCGCCAGGCGGGCTCCGTCGCGGGCCAGGAGCCCGCGCACGTCCTCCTCCATGTCCGGCCCGCTCACGTTGACGTGAACCTCCTCCTCCTCGGCCAGCTCTCGCACCAGGCGCGCAAAGATGCCCGGGACCGGCTCGAACTTTCCGGGCCAGGAGGCCTCTTTGTGGGGCCAGCTGAGCCAGGTTCCGCGATGCGGCGCCCATTCGGGGGGCATGCGGAACCCAAGTGAGGCTGGGGTGGGGGAGTCGGGCATATGGCTGAAGAAAAGCGTCAAAAGTGAAAAGTAAAAAGTGAAAAGGGGGCTCCGGCGACGCACGGAACTCCCTTTTCACGTTTCACTTTTCACGCAGTTAATCAAGGTACCTCTTGGTAAGGTCGGCATACGCATCGATTCTTCGATCTCGTAAGAACGGCCAGTGAGTCCGGCTCGCATCCACCTTGGTGAGATCGCAGGTCGTGACCAGGATCTCCTCGGCTTCGCCCGCCTTCGCCAGGATACGGCCGCCGGGATCCGATACGAAACTGCCGCCCCAGAACTCGATCCCCGCGGTAGGTTCGCCCTCGCGCCCCACCCGATTCACCGCGCAGACGTAGACCCCGTTGGCGATCGCGTGGCTCCGTTGGATCGTTTCCCACGCCGCCTGTTGCTGGGCGCCGTGTTCCGCCTTTTCCGTGGGCAGCCATCCGATGGCGGTGGGGTAGAACAGGATCTGCGCCCCGCTGAGCGCGGTGAGACGGGCCGCCTCGGGATACCACTGGTCCCAGCAGACCAGTACCCCGATGCGGCCGAATCGCGTGTCCCAGGCTCGGAACCCGAGATCACCCGGGGTGAAGTAGAACTTCTCGTAGTACTGGGGGTCGTCCGGGATGTGCATCTTCCGGTACTTCCCCAGGTAGCGGCCGTCGGCGTCGATGATCGCGGCAGTGTTGTGGTAGAGTCCCTCCGCCCGCCGCTCGAACAATGACGCGATGATCACCACGCCCAGCTCGGCGGCCACCGCCGCCAGCGCTTCGGTGCTCGGGCCGGGGACCGGCTCGGCGAGCTCGAAGTGGCGGTGATCTTCCGTCTGGCAGAAGTATTGGCTGCGGAAGAGCTCCGGCAGGCACACGATCTGGGCGCCCTTTGCCTGCGCTTCGCGCACAGCAGCGATGGCCCGTCGAAGATTGTCGGCGGGATCGAGGGTGCAACGGCTCTGCACCAGGCCCAGCGCCACCGAGCGGGGAGCAGTCGGAGTCGGCATTGAGCCAAAGATAGCGATGGCTAGCTGTCGGGGGGGCCGAGCTCGAGCCGCGCTGCGCCCAGATGGAAGGGCCAGCGGGGAGTCACCGATTCACCCTGACGGGTGTGGTCGAGGCCCCGCTCCGACTTGGCCACGGTCTCGATGGGAAAGGACCAGACCTCCGGCTCCGGGTCGAACTTGAGCGTGAGCGGCCGGAACAGCGACAGCTCGGGAGCGAAGAAAGCCCCTCCGTTCTCCGGTTCCGCGGTCCACGCATAGGCCAGAGCGACTCGTCCGTCCCGCCCGACGCGCACCGTCTTTTGCAGCGGAGCGCCGTCCTTGCCGTGCAACGTCAGTCGGATTTCGATGACGTCGCCGGCCTGCGAGATCTGAAAGTGCGCTGCCGTGCGGGCCCAACTGCGAACGGTCGGATAGCCGCCGCGGACATAGGCGTCTTGCGCGAGGTCCGCGGGGAGCACCCGGTCCACGCACAGGGCGCGATCGTCGGCGTCCAGTGGTGGCCGTTCCTCGAGCCGTAATGCCGACTCGATATCGTGGATGCTCGGCGTGCCGCCATCGCCAGCTCCGGCCTGGGCCAGGTGGTCGGTCGCGGTGACGTGATATGCTTCCAGCCGCCGGGTCAGCACGCCGGCGTAGTTGATTCCGCTGGCGAAGAGCGTCAGCTCCTCGATCGCGCCGCCACGCCAGGGACTCAGGACCACGGAGCATTGGGCTGAGTGCACCCAGATCTCATCGTGGCCGTCGCCGTCGAAGTCGAGCACTTGCCAGCTCAGCCCCTCGCGCTCACGCAGCTGGGCTTCGGCGCACGCCAGGTTCTTCCAGATTGCCTCTCGCAAGTGGGGCAGATAGAGACCGCCGAACACGCCGTGCCAATAGGCGTCATTGCACTGGGCCCGGCCGATGGCGCGGCGCGCCTCCACCGGATCGCCGCGCGAGCGGCAGAGCGCGGACAGCAGCTGCATCTTCTTGTGCATCCGATTGGACTCGGGATACTTGGCGAGGAAGTTCGGCCAATGGGTCCCGCGCACCAGTGCCCCGTCGGGTCCGGCCATGCGGGCCTCGCCCAGGTCTCGCTCGAGCCGGGCGAGCCGCAGGGCTGCGTCGGGCGGCAGCGACCAGGCCTCCATCTCGCGATACGACGCCGTCGGGAGGTATGCGATGCCGCCGCTGGGCACGTCGGCGAGGGCCTGCGTCAGCGTAGTGAGGCGGACCACTCCCCGTTCGGCCAGGTTCCGCACGGTCTGCATAAAGCGATCGAGCCAGCCCTGCTGGTACACCCAGTCCTTGGTGCCGGGCCAACCGCCGAACTTCTCGCCGTCGTCGGCCAGCACGGCGAGCTCGTGACCAGCTGCCGCGAGGCCCTCGAGGTATTCGGCGGTCTCCTCCGGTGGGCGGAAGGGGATGAGATAGCGGAGCCGTTCGTCGATCGGGAAGAGCGCGACGCGCTTCCCGTCGGCCTCGGTCCAGTAGGGCGTGTGGAGACGATCCTGGGGGAACCCGCACACCACGAAATGGCGGTCGTCCACCAGGGCGTACTTCACGCCGGCGTCGGCGAGATCCGCGGCGAGCTCGGGTTGCCAGACGCGCTCGGTGAGCCACAGGCCGGTCGCTTCGACCCCGAAGCGGCGGCGCAGCGCATCCCGCATCCAGCCGATCTGCTCGAGCCGATCGGCCCGGGGCAGCGAGACCAGCACGGGCTCGTAGAACCCGGCGAGCAGGAGCTCGACCCGCCCGTCGGCCGCCAGGCGCCCGAGGCGGTCCATCCAGGGTGACGCGTGGGTGTCGAGCCACTCGAGCAGCGGCCCGGACACGTGCAGCACGACCGGCAGGAACTCCGCGGCGGTCAGCCGATCGAGCAGCGGAGCGTATACGTCGTCCAGGTGCTGCTGGAAGACGTGGTCGAAGTTACCGACCGGCTGATGCAGGTGCAGCCCGAACACGAAGCGCACGGGAGTCATGGCTCAGCTCAAAACCAGAGTGCGCGAGCCGCTGAGCGCTGCCGCGAGCGCCGGGAGCACGTCGGGGAACAGATGGTCGCGCTGCTCGAGCTCCGCGGCGAGCCGCTGGCCCTCCTCCAAAGAGGTGCCGCCACCGGGCGTGAGCGCGGCGACCAGCTGCTCGGTCTCCAGGCAGTGCTGGGTGAAGCGGCGAACCGCATAGTCCACCACCGCGCCGGTCGAGATGATGAACTGCCAGTCGGAGGACTGGGTGAGGAGGAGCGATCGAGCCGCCTGGGCGAGCACCGGTCGAGCCCCGGGTTGGCCGAGCGCATCGCTCGCGACGTCCCAGAAGGCCTGCTCCAGCGGCCACATGCGCTCCCAGGTCCAGGCTGTCTCGGGGCCCAGCCACATCGAGAAATCGCCATTCGCACCCCAGGTGCCTTCGGGGAGACGGATGGCGGATCGGGCCGGGTGATCGGCCAGATGGCGGGAGCCGGTGACCGCCCGGACCTGCGGATGGTGCGGCAGCTCCCGATACACGTCGCCGATGAAATCGGGACCCTCGAACCACCAGTGGCCGAACAGCTCGGTGTCGAAGGGAGCGACGATGACGCCCTCGGGCCCGGGCGACTCGGTCGCTGAGAGCTGGCCGAGCAACCAGGCAAAGTGGGATCCATGCTGGCGTGCCTGGTGCCGCGCCGCGGTCGGGTCGTAGGGCCGCTTCGCACCGAGGTCGACGTTCTCTCCGGTGACTTGCCAGAGCTTGAGACCGCCCGGCCAGCGAATCTTGTGAAACTCGAGGTACTGCCCGTCGCCCGGGTAGCCATGGTGCCGGCTCCAGACCTGCATCGACGCCCGCGGGTCGCGGACGAATGCCGCGACCGGCCGGGTGCCGCGGCCGGGCGCTACCCGGTAGGCCCGATACGGCGAGCGCAGGGCTCGAAGCTTGTCCGGCTCGAGGCCGTCGGCGGCTTCGCGCGGGCCGACCAGCGGATCGCCATACACACCCAGCGGACGTCCGGCGGCGGCGAGGTGGGCGTCCACGAAGAAGAACCCGAATCCCGCGTCCGTCAGGTGCTCTTCGATCCCGCGCCGAACGCCGGCGCGCGGCGCCGTTGGCCACGGGGCCCAGGGGCCGCGCGGTCGGTAGGCGCACTCCGGCAGCCAGCAGCCGCTCGGAGCGCGGCCGAACAGTCGGCGATGCTCGGCGACGCCGACCGCGAGCTGCAGGCGAATGCTCTCGTCGCGCGCCAGCAGCGGCAGGAAGCCGTGGGTGGCGGCGGAGCTGGTGATCTCGACCCGGCCGCGAGTCTCGAGGGCGCGGAACGCGCTGATCAGGTCGCTTCCGGTCGAGCGGAACAGATCGCGCAGCCGAGTCAACCGCTCCCGCCAATAGGACACCAGTGGCGCCACCTGCGGGTCCACTTCCGGTAGCTCGACCGCGGCCTGGTCGCACGCCTCCAGCCGCTGCTCGAAGAACGCCTCGAGCTCGTTCACGAACACGGGGCTCGCCAGCATGTTCGCCAGAACCGGCGTGATCCCGATCGTCACCGGCGCCGTGACCCCCTCCCGCTCGAGCGCCTGGAGGGATTCCAGCAGCGGCAGGTAGGTATCCACGGCCGCTTCGCAAAGCCAGTCGCTCCCGTGCGGCCAGCGCCCGTGGTTCAGCACCCAGGGCAGGTGGCTGTGGAGCATCAGAAGGAAGTCCATCGCAAGTCCGATCAGGCGCGCGGGCCGAGAGCCACGACGCGCCGGTAAACGTCCACGTATTGGGCGACCGAGCGCTCCCAGCTGAAGTCCCGTGCCATCGCCGTGTGCATCATACGGGACCACTGGGTAGGACGCGCGTACGCCGCCAGGGCAGCGAATGCGGCCTGCTCGAGCGCGGGCGCGTCGTAGGCGTCGAACAGAAACCCGGTCACGCCGTCCTCGATAGTGTCGGCCAGCCCACCGACCCGCCGGCCGATCGGCAGCGAGCCATAGCGCTGGGCTCTCATCTGGGTCAGCCCGCACGGCTCATACAGCGACGGCATGAGAAAGAGATCCACCCCGGCCATCAGCCTGTGCTCGAGCACATCCCGGAAGTCCAGCTGGACTCCGATGCGATCCGGCGCGGCGCCGGCCAACGCTACCAGTGCTTGCTCGTAGGTGGCGTCGCCGCTCCCGAGAAACACGAACTGGGCATCCCCGGTCAGGAGCTGGCCGCTGCCCAGGATCAGATCCAGACCTTTCTGCTGTACCAGCCGGCCGGTCATCCCGAAGAGCGGCGTATCCGGACGCTCCGGCAGACCGTAGGAGCGCTGCAGCCCGGCCTTGCAGCGGCGCTTGCCGTCGAGGTCGTCGGCTGAGTAGGGCGCCAGGATCTGCCGGTCCGACGCCGGGTCCCACACCCGCTGGTCGATCCCGTTCAGGATCCCGACGAGCCGGTCGCCCAGGGCAACGAACGTGTCGTGCAGGCCGAAGCCGCCGCCGGGCGTCCGCAGCTCGGCGGCCTGGGTGGGACTGACCGTGACCGCCCAATCGGCGAAGGCCAGCCCGCCTTTGAGGAAGTTCACTTTCCCGTACCACTCGAGCTGCTGCCAATTGTACACCTCGACCGGCAGCCCCAGCTCCAGCAACGCCTCGGGACCGAACTGCCCCTGATAGCCCGGATTGTGAACCGACATGATCGCGAGCGCGTCTTGCGCCCACGGTTCCGCCGAGAGCACGGTTCGGAGGTATACTGGCGCGAGCGCGGTGTGCCAATCGTGGGCGTGGAGAATGACCGGGCCGGGAGCGACCTTGGGCAGGGCAATGCACGAGGCCGCCGCGAAGAAGGCAAAGCGGCGGGCGTTGTCGGCGTAGTCACTGCCGGCCTCGCCGTAGATGCCCGGTCGGTTGAAGAACTCCGGGTGCTCGAGGAAGAACATCCGCGGACCGGCGGCGCCGGCGCCCGCGATGCGGAACAGCCGGGCCTCTTCGGTACGCGCGCCGAGCGGCACCCGAAACGCCGGCCCGACCGGCTCGAGATCGGGGGCTTCGTCGCGCACCGTCCGGTAGAGCGGCATCAGCACGGCAACGGGGAGCCCGCTCGCCGCCTGGAACGACGCGAGGCCCATCACGGCCTCGGCCAGCCCGCCGGTGCGGGCGTAGGGGAAGTACTCCGCGCACAGGTGGACGATCGAAACCGGTTCGCCGCGCGGAGTGACGATCGGCGCGGCGGTCCCGCGGGCGGCCATCAGCTGCCCCTCAGATCGCGGGAGGGTCGTCGGCGGACGACTCGCCCCGGAACGCGGGCGCGTAGTACTCCTGGACATACTCCTGCATCATTCGCCGGGCCGTGAACCGCGCCCCTGCCAGCCGGATCGAGTAGCGCATCTTCTCCACCCAGCCGAGGGGGACGCCGCGCGCGTCCCGGTGGTAGTAGAGGGGGATCACCTGCTCCTCGAGCAGGCGGTAGAATCGCTCGGCGTCCACCGCATCGGCGTCCTCGGACTCGCTGGTCGGCTGAATCGCCCACCCGGCTAGGCCGTCGTACCACTCCTTCCACCAGCCATCCAACGTCCCCAACTGCGGCACGCCGTTGAGCGCCGCTTTCATGCCGCTGGTGCCCGAAGCCTCAAGCGGGGGGCGCGGAAGATTGAGCCAGAGGTCGGCGCCTTGCACCAGCAGATGGGCCAGGTGCATGTCGTAGTCCTCGAGGAACGCCACCCGGCCCTCGAAGGCTGGATCGCGGGTGAATTGATACACACTCTGGAGGACTTCCTTGCCTGGGTCGTCGGCCGGGTGGGCTTTGCCCGCGAACACGATCTGCACCGGACGCCAGGGGTTGGTGAGCAGCCGCCGCAGCCGCTCCAGATCGCGGAAGATCAGGTTGGCCCGCTTGTAGGTCGCGAACCGGCGGGCAAAGCCGATGGTCAGCGCCTTGGGGTCGAGCAGCGTGCCGGCGCCCACGACCTGCGCCGCCTCCTTGTGCTGGCCGGCAAAGCGATGACGGGCATCCTCCCGGATGAAGTCCATGAGGATGCCCTTGAGCTCGAGGTGGACCCGCCAGAGGTCCTCGCGACCGAGCGTGAGCACCTGATCCCAGATGGCGGGGTCATCCTTATGGTCCAGCCAGTTGGGAGCCAGATGCCGGTCCAGTAGATCCATGATCTGCGCGGCCATCCAGGTTCGCAGATGCACCCCATTCGTGACGTGCCCGATCGGAACCGTTTCCCACGGGCGATTGGGCCAGAAGTCGCGCCACAGGTGGCGGGAGAGCTGTCCGTGCTGGCGCGAAACGCCGTTGACCCGGGACGAGCATCGGATCGCCGTGGCGGTCATGTGAAACTGATTGGGCAGGGCCGGATGGTGTCCTAGACCGAGCAACGTGTCCTGGTTCACGCGGACCTGGTCCCATACGGGCCCCATACATTCGGCCACGGCGGTCACGTCGAAGGCGTCATGGCCGGCCGGGACTGGCGTGTGGGTGGTGAAGATGGTCCGGGCCCTCACCTCACGCAGAGCCTCGGCGAACGACAGGCCCTGGACGGCATACTCCCGAATGCGCTCGAGCATCATGAAGGCCGCATGGCCCTCGTTGGCGTGCCACACCGACGGATTGATGCCGATGGCGCGGAGCACCCGCACCCCGCCCGCGCCCAGAATCCACTCCTGCCGGAGCCGAAGCGCGGGCCCGCCGGCGTAGAGCTTGTTCATCAGGCCCCGGTCGTCGGGGTGGTTGGCCTCGAGATTGGTATCGAGCAGGTATACCGGGATCCGGCCGACCATGATGCGCCAGGCTCGCACCTGCACCGGCCGCCCCGCCGTTTCCACGGTGGCCAGCACCGGCTCCCGGTTGGGCCCGACTACCGGCTCCAGCGGCGTCCGGGTGACGTCGTACTCCTCGTCACTGTCCTGCTGCCACCCGTCGAGTCGCAGCCGCTGGTCGAAGTAGCCCTTGATGTAGAACAGTCCTACGCCGATCATCGGCACGCCGAGATCGGAAGCCGACTTGCAGTGATCGCCGGCCAGCACGCCGAGGCCGCCGGAATAGATCGGCACCGAAGCATGCAGCCCGAACTCGGCACAGAAATAGGCGACCGGACCGTCGTGGTAGCCGGGGTAGTGACGGTTGAACCAGGTATCCGGCGTGGTCAGCGCGTGGACCATCCGCGCCATGCTGTCGTCGTATTGCCGCAGAAAGTCGCTGTCGCTCGCGCACGCGGCGACCCGGGCGGGATCCACCTGGCAGAGGAAGTCGAGCGGGTTGTGACGGACCCGGTGCCAGAGTGGTGCGTCGATGATGCGGAAGAGAGCGCGAGCCTCGCGGCTCCAGCTCCACCACAGGTTCATCGCGATGGATGCCAGGCCCTCGATGCGGCCGGGGAGATAGGGGATCCGGGATTGCTGGGTCAGCATAGAGGAAGCAAGGTAATTCGAAAGGTGTTCACTGTTCACGCAATTCAATGGACCAGCTTCTTGTAACGGATCCGATGCGGCTGGTTTGCGTCCACGCCCTTGCGGCGCTTGAGATCGGCGGCGTAGTCCTGGAAGTTTCCCTCGAACCAGACCGCCTCGCTGTTGCCCTCGAACGCGAGGATGTGGGTGGCGATGCGGTCGAGAAACCAGCGGTCGTGGCTGATCACGACCACGCAGCCGGCGAACGCAACCAGCGCTTCCTCCAGGGAGCGCAAGGTGTCCACGTCGAGATCGTTGGTCGGCTCGTCGAGCAGCAGAACGTTGCCCCCACTCTTGAGCAGCTTGGCGAGATGGACCCGGTTCCGCTCGCCGCCGGAGAGGTCCCTGACCCGCTTTTGCTGGTCGGGGCCGCGGAAGTTGAAGCCGGCACAATAGGCCCGGGCATTCACCTGCCGCTTACCAAATTGCAGGGTGTCCTGGCCGCCGGAGATCTCCTGATAAACCGTCTTCTCGCCGTCGAGCGATTCGCGGCTCTGATCCACGTAGGCCAGCCGGACCGTCTGGCCGACGATGAGCTCGCCGGCGTCCGCGGTCTCCTGGCCGGTGATCATGCGGAAGAGTGTGGTCTTGCCGGCCCCGTTCGGGCCGATGACCCCCACGATCCCGCCCCGCGGAAGGGCAAAGGTCAAGCCCTCGAACAGGAGCCTGTCACCGTAGCCTTTGGCGAGGTCCTTCGCGATCACGACCTCGTCACCCAGGCGCTCGGGTAGGGGGATGAGAATCTCGGTGCTCCCCTCCGCTTGCCCCTCGGCTTCAGCCCGGAGCTCTTCGTAGCGGGTGATGCGGGCCTTGCTCTTGGCCTGGCGGGCGCGGGGGGCCATCCGGATCCACTCGAGCTCCCTGCCGAGTGTCTTCTGTCGGGCTGAGACCTGCTTTTCCTCCTGGGCCAGCCGCTGCTGCTTCTGCGCCAGCCATGAGGAATAGTTGCCCTCCCAGGGAATCCCTGCCCCCTGATAGAGCTCGAGGATCCACTTGGCGACGTTGTCGAGGAAGTAGCGGTCGTGAGTGACTGCGACGACAGTGCCGGAGAATTCGGCGAGATACCGCTCCAACCACCAGACGCTCTCGGCATCAAGATGGTTGGTCGGCTCGTCCAGCAG
>DASQPE010000057.1:0-4994 GCA_035644115.1 Gemmatimonadales bacterium | reverse complement strand
AGCCGATAACGGCCGGCAAGGGCCGTCTGCAGCCGGGTGAGCACCTCGGTCATGTATGCTTCTGAAGTGGGATCGTGTAAGATCGCCTGGAACCGCCCGTTCGGCTAGTCAACGCTCTACCCCTCCGGTGCCACCCCGGGTATCCTAGAGGTGCTCCCGGAACAGAGTTGTGGGTCTCCCACCGTCGTTCAGGCACCCTCGTGACCGACCTGCAGGCGCAGCTACAGGCTGGGTTGGCGGGCCAATACGCGCTGGAGCGTGAGCTCGGGCGCGGGGGGATGGCCACGGTCTTCCTGGCCCAGGACCTCAAGCACAAGCGCGCCGTCGCCCTCAAGGTTCTCCTCCCCGACCTAGCCGCGTCGGTCGGCGCGGAGCGCTTCCACCGCGAGATCGAGATCGCGGCCCGGCTTCAGCATCCCCACATCCTGACCGTGCTTGACTCCGGCGAAGTCGCCGGCCAGCTCTGGTTCACCATGCCCTTCGTCGAGGGGCAGAGCCTGCGCGACCGGCTGCATCGGGACCACCAGTTGCCCGTCGAAGACGCGCTTCGCATCGCGCGCGAGGCGGCGGGCGCGCTCGATTACGCGCACGAGCAGGGCGTGGTGCACCGGGACGTGAAGCCGGAGAACATCCTGCTGACGCGCCGGGGCGATGTGCTGGTGGCCGACTTCGGGATCGCGCGGGCGCTCGGCGGCGGGGGAACCGAGACGCTCACCCAGACCGGAATGGCGGTCGGCACGCCGGCATACATGAGCCCGGAGCAGGCGGCGGGGGGACAGGTGGACGGGCGCAGCGATCTGTACAGTCTGGGATGCGTGCTGTACGAGATGCTCGCGGGCGAGGTGCCGTACACGGGGCCGACGGCGCAGGCGATCGTGGCCAAGCGGTTCAGCGACCCCCCGCCGAGCGTGCGCCGGGTGCGGCCCACCGTGCCGGAAGCCGTGGACCAGGCGGTGCAGCGGGTGCTCGCGCTGGTCCCCGCAGATCGGTTCAGCACAGGCATCGAGCTCGCCCACGCGCTTCAGGTGCCGGTCACGACCCCCACCGCCACGCCGACGGTGATGACGCCACCGAACCTGACCTTCACGACGCCCGCGCCGCCGCCACCCGCGCCCACCGTCCCCACTCCCGCGCCTGCTCGCCCGCGCCGCCCGGTTCCGGTCGCCGCCCTCACGTTGGCGCTTGGCTTCGCGATCGGACTCGGCGTCCTGTTCGCCTGGCGCCGCTCGCACGGCGGCGCCGAGGAGAACGCCGGCGCGAAACGGCTCGCGGTCCTGCCGTTCGAGAATCTCGGCGACTCGGCCGACGGCTACTTCGCCGACGGGATCACGGACGAAGTACGCGGCCGGCTCGCGGGGGTGCCGGGCCTCGAGGTCGTGGCGGGCCGCAGCTCGAACGACTATCGCCATACGACGAAGGGGCTGCCCGAGATCGCGCGCGACCTGGCGGTCGATTACATCCTGGTGGGTAAGATCCGCTGGGAGCGGGGGAGCGGGGGCGCGAGCCGGGTGCGGGTGAGTCCCGAGCTGATCAAGGTGACGCCCGGCGTCGCACCGACCACGAAATGGGCGCAGCCGTTCGACGCCTCGCTCACCGATGTGTTCCAGGTCCAAGCGGACATCGCCGGCCGGGTGACCCAGTCGCTCAACCTGGCGCTCGAGGCCGGCGCCCCGGCGAGCAGAGCCGCGCGTCCCACCACCAGCACCGACGCGTACGACTACTACCTCCAGGGAAACGAGTACTACGGGCGGCAGACGATGGCGGACGTACAGCTCGCGGTGCAGCGGTACCAGCGCGCCGTGGGCCTCGATTCCGGCTTCGCTCTCGCCTGGGCACGGCTCGCGCGCGCCGAGGCCTTCGTTTACTGGTTCGGCGACCGCTCGGCCGGCCAGCTGACCCGCGTCGAGCAGGCGGCCCGGCGCGCGCTCGCCCTGGCACCGGACCTCGCCGAAGCCCATCTCGCGATGGGCTACTACCACTATTGGGGCCTTCGCGAGTACGCGGAGGCGCTGGATGAATTTGCGGCCGCGGCCAAGCGCGAGCCGAACAATGCGGAAGTGGCATATGTAAGCGGACTCGTCCTACGGCGCCAGGCCAAGTGGGACCAGGCCATAGCGAGCTTCCGACACGCGGTGGAGCTCGACCCCCGCTCGGTCGAAAACCTGTTCGAGCTCGCGTCGGTCCACTTCTTCACGCGCGACTACGCCGAGGCGGAGCGGGTGGTCGACCGGGCTACGGCGCTGGCCCCGGACTCGCCGAACCTCTATGCCCTGCGCACGATGATCTATCTGAACTGGGAGGGCAGTCTGGAGAAGCCGCGCCGCCTCATGCGGGAGGCACTGGGCCGGTTCGACTTCGCCCGGTTCGGCTCGACCCAGACATTCGGCGACTGCTTCGATCTCCTGGCCGCCGACGATGCGTACCAGGCCGAGGTGGCGCGCCTGACGCCGGCCGCGTTCAGCGGGGTCCCGCTTTCCTACCTCTTCTTCAAGGCGACCGTCTATCACCGCCGGGGGGAGACGACCCGGTGGCGGGCGTACGCTGACTCGACGCGGAACGAGGCCCTCGCCACGATCCGGCGGCATGAGGAGGCCTATTTCACCTACACGACCCTGGCGGTGGCGAGCGCCTATCTGGGCCGAGCCGACGAAGCGGTCGAAGCCGGGAAACAGGCGCTCGAGCAGCTGCCGCCCTCGAAGGACGCGATGTTCGGGCCGGAGGCGTACATCACGCTGGCGCAGGTGTACATGGTGCTGGGCAAGCCGGACGCCGCGGTAGAGCAGCTGCGTGCCGCGCTGGCGATCCCGTCGTATCTCTCCGCCGCTCGGCTCCGGGCCGACCCTCTCTGGGCCCCGCTCAAGGGGAATGGGGCATTCCAGCAGCTCGTCGCAGGGAAGTAGACCGGCTGGGTTGGCGCCGGCTTGGTCCAGGAGAGTTGCTCAGGGACGGGCTTCGGCGGGCCCCACGTAAAGCAGCCCGGCCATCCCCAGCGTTTCGTGCGGGACGCAGACATACAGATACTTGCCGGGCACGAACCGGTGGTCGAGCACCACGTCGTAGGTCGCCCCGGGGGCGGTCACCAGGGGGCCCTCGAGTGCCGCGCCCAACTGGGCGCCTGAGGGGAAGCTCCGAAACATGACGTTGTGCGGTAGCGCTCCCTGCTGAACGAACCGAACGGTATCGCCCAGGGCGGCGGTGGTTCGCTGGGGATCGAAGGCGATGCCGTATTGCCCCCGTTCGACCATGGCGACGAGGTGCAGGCGGGGGGATGCCGGGGCGGGCGATGCGGCGGGCGATCCCTGGGCCCATCCGGAGGCCGCCCCAAACGTTCCGGCGAGGAGGAGGATCAGGGCGAGGCGCCCGCGGGTCACTGGGAGGTGGGAAGGCACAGCGACGGTTGCGCTACGCCAGGCTGGTCGCCGGAGCAGCGGACTCCTGACCCAGCCCCAGCCGCTCCACCAGCGGGGCGAAGCGCCGGTCGGACCGGAGTGACTCGAACCAGGGCGCGACCCGCAGGAACATGAGTCCCGGCTCCCGAACCAGAAATGCCCGCTCCAGCTGCTCGAACGCCTGGTCCTTCTGGTCCAGCGCCGTGAACAGGATCGCGGCCAGCAAGGCCAACCGGTTCTCACCCGCCAGCTTCGCCTCGATCTCCCACAGGATCCCGCCGGCCTCCTCTCGATTCCCGGAGGCGGCGCAGGCATAGGCCAGCATCAGCTTCTTTATGGTGCGGGAGCCGGGACGCTCGACTTCTTTCCGGGTGTCCGCGATCGCTTCCTCGTAGGCGCCCTTCGCGATCAAGGTCCACCAGAGCACCAGGCGCGCGCCCAGAAACTCGGGATTCATCGCCAGCGCCTTTCGCAACTCCTCGATCGCCTGGTCGTAGCGGCGGCTGAAATAGAGCACCCATCCCACCGCCCGGTTCACCGGGACGGACAGGGGGTCGAGCTCCTGTGCGCGCTTGATCTCGGCGGTCGCCTCGTCGTACCGGCCGAGCGCCGCGAGGTACTCGGCGTACCACTCGTGGGCCACGAGGTAGCTCGGCTTCAGCTCGAGCGCACGCTTGAACTCCCGCTCGGCTCCGGACCAGTCCAGGTCTCCCAGCCAACGAGCGTAGGCCAGTGAGGTGTACGCCTCGGCGAGCGTGTCATCCATTGCCAGCGCCTTCAACGCCATGGCCTTGGCCTGGGCCAGGTATTCCACCGGGGGCTTGGAGCTGAACCCGATGCTGAGCAGCTCATAGGCGTCGGCCAGGCCGGCGTAGGCGACCGCGTAGCCGGGATCCTTGGCGATGGCCGCCTGGAAATACTCGATTCCCTTCTGCACGTCGGCTTCGGACCACTTGTTTGCGTGATGGCGGCCCAGCAGATACAGGTTGTACGCTTCGGCGTCGCCGGTCGCTTTCTTCTCGACCCGCTGCTTCTCCTCCGGGGACAGCGCCACGGACAGAGCCCCGGTGATCTGCTGGGCCAATTCGCTCTGCACCTCGAAGACGTCGTCCAGCTTCCGGTCGAAGGTGTCGCCCCACAAGTGCTTCTCGGTCCGCGGGTCGACCAGGTGGACCACGATCCGGACTCGCGGCCCGGCCCGACGGACGCTGCCTTCGAGGATCGCCCCGACGCCGAGCTCCTCCGCGATCGCGGTGATCTTCTTGATCGTCTTCTTGTACTGCATCGAGGACGTGCGGGAGATCACCTTGAGCGAGCTGATCTTCGAGAGCTGGGCGATGATGTCGTCGGTGATCCCGTCGCTGAAGTACTCATTCTCCGGGTCGGTGCTCATATTCTCGAACGGCAGGACGGCGACCGACTTCGCAGCGACTTGCTGCCCCATTGCCTGGGCCGCCCCGACCGCGATGTCCACGGTCACCGCCGTGCCGAGGGCTTCGGCGAATTGGGCAGCCGAGACGAACCGGTCGGCGGGCAGTTTGGCCAGCGCCTTCTTCAGCGCGGCGTCGACTGGTTCGGGAACCAGCTCTCGGAAGGCGCGGGCCG
>DASQPE010000056.1:0-9680 GCA_035644115.1 Gemmatimonadales bacterium | reverse complement strand
ACCGACCCTCGGCGCTCTCCGGCGGGGAACAGCAGCGCACGGCGGTGGCGCGCGCGCTGGCGACCGACCCCGTGGTGGTGCTGGCCGACGAGCCGTCGGGCAACCTCGACTACGGGCACAGTGAGCTGCTACACGAGTTGTTCGCGAGTCTGGCCCGAGAGTTCGAGACCGCGCTGGTGGTCGTGACCCATAACCGGCTGCTGGCGGGTCGGGCGGACCGAGTGTTGAGCCTGGAGAACGGCCGGCTGGTTCCGTTGTCGAGCGTGGAGTCGATGCCTTGATGAACTGCGACCAGTGCCACGAGCGCGAGGCGGTAGTTCACCTCACTCAGATCGTGAACGAACAGGTCACGACCCAGCACCTCTGCGAGCGCTGCGCTGCCGAGAAGGGCGTGGAAAGCCCCGGGTCGGTGGAGCAGAACCCGTTCGCCAAGCTGGTGGCCGCGAGCATGGGCAAGCAGACTCCGGAGCTGACGCTCACCGGCTCGGGGGGCCGGGGCACGTGCCCCCGCTGCGGCGCGACGTTGCAGGACTTCCGGGAGAGCGGGCGCCTCGGTTGCGCCCATTGCTGGCGCGCGTTCGAGGCGCCCTTGCGAGACCTGCTCCGGCGGCTGCATGGATCCACGGTGCACATGGGCGAGCGATACGCCGAGCATGCCGGCGTGGAGCCACACTCCAACGGGGACGCGGGGGTCGCGCAGACCGAGCTGCGGGAGCAGCTGCGGCTCGCGATCGAAACCGAGAACTTCGAGCTGGCGGCCGAGTTACGCGATCGGCTGCGGGTGCTGGAATGATCGACCTGAGCCTGCTCACGGACGGCGGGGTCGGCTGGCTGGACGCGAGCGGGCCGATGAGCCATCTCGTGCTCTCGACCCGGGTTCGGCTGGCGCGGAACCTGGCCGACCACGTCTTTCTCTCCCGAAACAGCGAGCCCGAGCGGGAGCAGATTCTGGAGGTCGTGCAGCGGGCCGCCCAGACCACCGTGCTGCTCCGGCGGGCCGTGACGTTCCGGCTGGACGGGCTGGAACGCACCGACCGCCAGCTGCTCCACGAGCGGCACCTGGTGAGCAAGGAGCTAGCCGGGTTCGATGCCGACGGCCGGGTGAAGAGCGGGGCATCGGTGCTGGTCCAGGACCGGATCGCGGTGATGCTGAACGAGGAGGATCACCTTCGCCTGCAGGGACTCCATTCCGGCCTGGCGCTGGACGGGGCATATGCCGAGGTGGATCGACTGGACGCCGAACTGGGACAACGACTTCCGTTCGCATTTCACCCCGAGTTTGGTTACCTTACCAGCTGCCCCACTAACGTCGGGACAGGACTCAGAGCGTCGGTCTTGATCCACCTGCCGGGGCTGGTGCTGACCAAGGAGATATTCAAGGTCCTGCAAGGGCTGGCGCAGGTGGGGCTCACCTTCCGAGGATTGTACGGCGAAGGGAGCGAGATCGTCGGCAACTTCTTTCAGCTCTCCAACCAGACGACCCTCGGCAAGTCGGAAGCAGAACTCCTCGACCATCTCGGCAAGATGGTTCGGCAGGTGATCGATTACGAGGAGCAAGCCCGGCAGGTGCTGCTGCGCGACGCACCCACGATCATCGAGGACAAGGTGTGGCGCGCGTTTGGCCTGCTCCGCTATGCCCGGTCGCTCTCGTTCGAAGAGGCGATGAACCTCCTCAGTGGCGTGCGGCTCGGCGTCGGGATTGGACTGATCCCCGGAGTGGGGATGTACACGCTGAATAAGTTGCTGGTCTACACCCAGCCCGCGCATCTGGCAGTCGCGCACGGCATGGAGATTGCCGATTCGGAGCTGCCGATTCGGCGCGCACAGTACGTCCGACGCGTGTTGGAAGAGGAAGTGGGGCGGCGCGGTTAGCAGCCGCCGAACGTACGGCATGAACGCAGGATGACCGCGATGAACGGCTACAACTTTACTGATCGTGTCCGCAAGGTCCTCCAGATGGCGCGCGAGGAAGCCGCCCGTCTGCATCACGAATACGTGGGGACCGAGCACATTCTCCTCGGACTCATCCGCGAGGGTGAGGGCGTCGCGGCGGCCGTGCTCACGAATCTCAACGTCGATCTCGAAGAGATCCAGCAGAAGATCGAAGAGACGGTGAAGAAGGGAAAGGCGGCTGCGGCCGCCGGTCCCGACCTGCCGTACACTTCGCGCGCCAAAAAGGTGCTCGAGCTGGCCATGACCGAGGCCCGGGAGCTCAACCACTCCTACGTGGGCACCGAGCACCTGCTGCTCGGCCTCCTGCGGGAGGAGAAGGGCATCGCCGCCCAGGTGCTCACGGATGCCGGGGTCAACCTGGAGCAGTCGCGGGCGGAGACGCTGCGGCTTCTGGGGAGCGACATGCCGCAGGCATCGGCGGGCAGCAGCCCCTCGACGCCGACCTCGACGCCCAAGTCGGAAAAGAAGTCGAAGACGCCGGCGCTGGACCACTTCTGCCGCGATCTCACTCAGCTCGGGGCCGAGGGGCAGCTGGATCCCACCATCGGGCGGGCCAAGGAGATCGAGCGCGTCATGGAGATTCTGGCGCGCCGGAAGAAGAACAACCCGGTCCTCATCGGCGAGCCCGGGGTGGGCAAGACCGCGATCGTCGAGGGCCTTGCCCTGCTGATCGCCAACGGCCTCTGCCCCGACGTCCTGCGGGACCATCGGGTGCTCTCGCTCGACATGGCGGCGGTCATCGCCGGCACCAAATACCGGGGCCAGTTCGAGGAGCGGCTCAAGGCGGTCATGAACGAGATCGCCCAGAACAAGAACATCATTCTGTTCATCGACGAGCTGCACACGCTGGTCGGCGCCGGGGCGGCCGAGGGCGCGATCGACGCCTCCAACATGCTCAAGCCCGCCCTGGCGCGGGGTGAGCTCCAGTGCGTGGGTGCCTCGACCCTGAACGAGTACCGCAAATACATCGAGAAGGACGGGGCGCTCGAGCGCCGGTTCCAGACCGTCATGGTGGAGCCCCCGACGGTCCCGGAAACGGTCGAGATCCTCAAGGGACTCCGGAAGAAGTACGAGGACCACCATCGGGTGGCGATCCCGGACCCGACGCTCAAGGCGGCGGCGGAGCTGTCCGACCGCTACATCACCGACCGGTTCCTGCCGGACAAGGCGATCGACGTGATCGACGAGGCGGGCGCCCGGGCGCGGCTCGCGTCCCAGGTGCCGCCGGCCGAGGTGGCCGAGCTCAAGGCGTCGCTCGAGCAGGTGAACCTGCAGAAGGAAGAGGCGGTCCGCGATCAGAACTTCGAGCGGGCGGCGGCGCTCCGTGACCAGGAGCGCGACCTGCAGAACCAGATCCGGCTCAAGAACGAGGAGTGGGAACGGGAGCGGCAGACCCGGCGCCCCATCATCGACGAAGAGGCCATCGCCTTCATCGTGTCGCGGTGGACCGGGATCCCGGTCACCCGGCTCCAGGAGGCCGAGGCCACCCGCCTCATGCGGATGGAGGACGAGATCCATTGGTCCGTCGTCGGGCAGGACGAGGCGATTCGCGCGGTCTCCCGCGCGATCCGGCGGTCGCGGGCGGGCCTGAAGGACCCCAATCGGCCCATCGGGTCGTTCATTTTCTCGGGCCCCACCGGCGTGGGGAAGACCGAGCTGGCGCGCGCGCTGGCCAAGTTCCTGTTCGCCGATTCATCCGCCCTCATTCGGGTGGACATGTCGGAGTACATGGAGAAGTTCTCCGTATCGCGGCTGATCGGGGCCCCTCCGGGCTACGTCGGCTACGAGGACTCGGGCACGCTGACCAAGGCTGTGCGGCGGAAGCCGTACTCAGTCGTCCTTCTGGACGAGATCGAGAAGGCCCATCCGGACGTGTTTAACATCCTGCTTCAGGTGCTGGACGAGGGACACCTCACGGACAACTACGGCCGGATGATCGACTTCAAGAACACCGTGGTGATCATGACCTCGAACGTCGGGGCCCGGGACATCATGCAAGGCAAGACGCTCGGGTTCCACACGTCCGACTCGAGGGCGAGCTTCGAGAAGATGCAAGAGCGGATCAAGGACGAGATGAACAAGGTGTTCAACCCCGAGTTCCTGAACCGGCTGGACGACATCATGGTCTTCCATCCGCTCAGCCGGGAGCACATCTCCCAGATCGTGTCGATCCTGCTCAAGGACGTCCAGCGCCGGGTGGGCGACGAAGTACGGCTTACCCAGGCGGCAATCGATTTCCTCGTCGAGAAGGGCTACGACGAGAGCTACGGGGCCCGGCCGCTCAAGCGGGCGATCCAGCGCTACATCGAGGATCCGCTCAGCGAGCGGATCCTGGTGGGCGAGTTCGGCCGAGGCGACGAGATCGAGGTCGATGTCGCCCCCGAAGGCGATCGCCTCGTCTTCAGCGCCCTTACCGGCACCCAAGCGTAACAGCCCACGGCGCCGTCTGCCCCCGGCGGACGGCGCCACTCCTTTTCCCAGGTCTTGATGCGGCTTCGTGTCCTTCCCCTCGCCGTCCTGTCGGTCATTCTCGGCGGGCCGGCGGTTGCCCGGGCACAGGAACCGGCGCCTCCGGCGCCGCCCGTCGACAGCATCGTCGTCATGGGTGCCCAGCGGCTTACCCCGCAGCAGGTCGTGAGTACCGCCGGACTCACCCCGCACCAGGTCATCAACTACCGCGACCTGCAGCGGGCAGTCACGGCGTTGTTCCGCACGGGCCAGTTCGACGACGTCACCGTACAGCAGCAAACCCAGGGCGGGAAGCTGTTTCTGGTGCTGACCGTCAAGGAGCGGCCGCTGCTGGTGGGCTGGGGCGTGCGAGGGTTCTCGCGCATCCCCGAAGGCACGGTCCGGGACCGGGTCAAGCTCGTCAATGGCAAGCCGCTCGACCGGGACGCGCTGGAACGGTCCCGGGCCGCCATCGACTCGCTGTACAAGAAGCAGGGCTACTACGCTGCCCAGGTGAAGACCGCGACCGTGGAGCAACCCGGTGGGGGCGTGCGGGTCGTCTTCGAGATCGCCGAAGGACGGCGAGTTGCCGTCAGTGAGGTCGCGATCGACGGGAACCAGGCGTTTTCGGACAAGTCGGTCGTGAAGCACATGTCGACCCGGCCCGAGGGCTTTCTCTGGTTTCAGCGGGGCGACTATGACGAAAAGCGGGTGGAAGAGGACACCCGGGATCGGCTGCCTCGCTGGTACGCCGACCACGGGTACGTCGACTTCCAGGTCCTAGGCGACTCGCTGGTCCCCGACTCGAGCAGCGGGAAAGCGTTGCTCAGGCTGAGCGTGGACGAAGGGAAACTCTACAACGTCGGCACGTTCGACATTCAGGGCAACCGCCGCTTTTCGAGCGAGGAGCTGCGAGCATACTACCCGTTCGCCGGACACCCCCCTTTCAACCGCTCCGACTGGGACGGCGCCACCGAGAAGGTGTCGAACCTGTACGCGAACAACGGCTATATCTACGCGCGGGTAGAGCCGACCGAAACCCGCCGGACGGCCGAGGACGGGAGCCAGTTTCTCGACCTGGCCTGGACCATCCGCGAAGGATCGCCTGCGACCATCAACAAGGTCGAGATCGTGGGCAACGACATTACCCACGAACGGGTCATCCGGGAGGCCATCGTGCTCCTCCCGGGCGATCTCTTCAACCGCGAGCTCCTCATCCGCTCGTATCAGAACGTCAGCAATCTGGGGTTCTTCCAGCAGCCGCTGCCGGCCCCCGACGTGAAGCCTTCGGCCAACGGAGTGGACGTCGACATCGTGTTTCGGGTCGAGGAGAAGCGGACCGGCAACATCAACTTCGGCGCATCGCTGGGGCAGGGCACCGGGGTCGGGGGCTTTCTCGGGTTGGAGGAACCGAACCTGTTCGGCAAGGGCAAGCGGGGGAGTCTGCGCTGGCAGTTCGGCGCCAACATCAACGATTTCACTCTCTCGTACACCGACCCGGCCATCCGGGACAGCCGGATCTCGGGCACCGTCACGCTGTTCGACTCCCGGCAGACGTTCATCGTGGGCGATCTGGGGCGGCGGCAGCAGACCGGCGGCCAGGTCCAGATCGGGTTCCCCTTTCTCGGGTCGCGTTACACCCGGGTCTTCGGCTCGTACGGCTTTCAGCGGATCCAGTACTCCCAGGGCTCCGATGATCTACGCCGCCGATTCGCGTGCAACAACTGCACCCGCTCGACCCTCGGCGCGAGCGTGCTCCGGGACACCCGGATCGGGCTGCCGTTCCCGGTCGCGGGCACCTACTTCAACGTCGGCGGCGAGCTGAACGGCGGCTTCCTGGGCGGCACCGGCGACTATCGGAAGATCGACCTCGAGGGCCGCTGGTACGCCCCGCTGGGGACCATGGGCGGCGGCGGGCAGCTCGGCAAGGGGGTCCAATTCGTCCTGGGCCTCACCGCCAAGTCCGGGTTCATCTTCGGCGACGCCGGTCCGTTCTTTACCGAGCTATATTCGATGGGCGGCGTCCAGTTCGGAATTCCGCTGCGCGGGTACAACGAGTTCTCGATCACCCCGGACGGGTACGACCCCAACGCCAGCAGCGGGCAGGCGAGCGTCAACGCGTTCGGAAAGTCGTTCGCGGCGTTTACCGTAGAGGCGGGGGCCCGGATCAGCGGGGCCCTGTACGTCGATACCTTTCTCGACGCGGGGAACGTATACCGCGACGCGCGGCAGTACGATCCGACCCGCCTGTTCCGGGGCGCGGGGTTCGGGGCCGCGGTGGTGTCGCCGCTCGGGCCGCTGGGCATTGATATCGGGTACGGGTTCGACAAGAAGGACATCTTCGGAAAGCCGGCGCCCGGGTGGCAGCTCCACTTCAAGCTGGGCAACGTGTTTTGACCGGCCCGCACCTTCAGATCGGGAGTCGAGCATGAAGCTTGTTTATGGTACCTGGATCGGCCTGATCGCGGCGCTCGCCGTGGTTCCCGCCGCCGCGCAGCAGAAGCCGGCCCCAAAGACCAGCCAGCCAAAGCCCGCGGCCGATGCCGATGCAGGGGCGACCCGGATCGGCTTCGTGAACATCCAGGCCATCCTCAAGGCGTCCCCCGGCTACGCCAAGGCCGAGTCGACGTTCTCCAAGGAGCTGGAGGGCTACCGGTCAGAGGTCCAGAAGCTCCAGGCCGGGCTGGACTCGGCGGCGCAGGACTTCGAAGCCCAGTCCGCGGTCCTGAGCCCGACCCAGCGTACCCAGCGCCGGAAGGATCTGGAGGCTCAGCAGGAGAAGCTCCAGCAGCGCACCCAGGAGCTGCAGCAGAAGGCGGCCAGCCGCGAGCGCGAGCTGCTGGACCCGATCCAGACCCGGGTGAACAGCGTGATCGAGGGGATCCGTGCGGCCGGGAACTACGCCATTATCTTCGACGTGAGTGCGGCCGGAAACGGGATCGTCACGGGCGACAAAGCCCTGGATCTGACGCAGCGGGTGCTGCAACAGCTCCAGGCGCCCAAGTAGGAGCTATCCGCTATCCACTGTCCCCCAATGGCTGGATGGCATCGCGACCAAGACCGGGCGTTCGCCGTGCGGCGGACCCCGGTCTTTTGACGGCGGGTAGCCCCGTGGACATCGAACGCATCCTTCAGATCCTGCCCCACCGGTACCCGTTCCTCCTGGTCGATCGAATCATCGAGGTGGACGGCGCCAGGCGTATCGTCGGCATCAAGAACGTCACCATCAACGAGCCGTTTTTTCAGGGCCACTTCCCGGGGCATCCGATCATGCCCGGCGTGCTGATCGTCGAAGCGATGGCCCAGACCGGCGGATGCCTCATGATGGGAACGATGGAGCGACCGGAGACGAAAGTGGTCTACTTCATGGCGCTCGATCGGGTAAAGTTTCGCCGGCCGGTTCGTCCCGGGGACCAGCTTCGGCTCGAGGTCGAGGTGATCCAGGTGCGGGGCCCGACCTGCCGGATGAAGGGCATCGCTACGGTCGAGGGCAAGGTGGTCGCGGAGGCGGAGATGATGGCGCAGGTCGTGGACCGTGGCTCGACGGGGTGACACCCACCGCCTGCTGCGCTGGCTGTGGACCAGTCGGCGGCCGGAGGCCCGACTCGCTCGGCTGGCGCTGCTGCCCGCGTCCGCCATCTACCGCGGCGCCATGGCAGCGCGGGCCGCCGGGTACCAGCGCGGGTGGCTCACGGTGCGGGACCTCCCGGTCCCCTGCATCAGCGTGGGCAATCTCACCCTGGGTGGATCGGGCAAGAGCGCGATCGCCGCGTGGGCCGCGAAGCACTATGTGGAGCGGGGGATCAAGCCGGCGCTCATCATTCCCGGCGGCTCAGCGGCCGATGTCATGGTCCAACAGGACGCGGTCCCGGCGGCGCTGGTACTGAGCGACGCCGACCCGGTTGCGGCCGTCGAGCACGCGGTCGGGCAGGGCGCGCAGGTCGTGGTGCTGGACGACGCGTACCAGCGGCTCGACGTCCACCGGGACCTGAATCTCGCCGTGGTGGCCGCGGAGACTGCGCGGGCGGTTCGCTGGGTCCTCCCGGCGGGGCCTTGGCGGGAGGGGTGGCGGGCGCTCGCCCGAGCCGATGCCGTGGTCGTCAGCCGTAAGCGGGCGCCGCTCGAGGCAGCCCAATCGGTGGTCCGCGAGATCGAGCGCACCGTGCAGGGCCCGGTGGCCCTGGCCTACCTCGGACTGCGTCATCTCGAAGGCCTGGTGAGCCGCGAGCGACAGCCCGCCAGCGTGCTGGCAGGCAAACGGGTCGTGGCTGCATCGGGCATCGCCGATCCCGATGCGTTCGTGGCCCAGACCAAAGCCACCGGCGCCGCGGTGCAGGTCGCCACCTGGAAGGGCCAGCCCGATTACCGCGATGAGGACGTCGCCTGGCTGGCTCACGCGGCGCGGCGAGCGGACCACGTCGTAATCAGCGAGAAGGACGCCGTGAAGCTGCGCGACCGATGGCCGAATCGGGTTCCCGAGCCCCTGGTGGCGGTGTTGGAGCTTGCCTGGGAGGGCGGCGGCGAGCTGATCGCCGCCGCGCTGGATGCGGCTGTAACCCCCGTCGACCGACTCTAACCGATCACACCCGGAGCCGATCGGAGATTCCATGACGACTGCCAGTCCTCACAGTGTCCCGCTCATTCGCCCCGACAAAGACCGCTTCCTCGCCGAGGAGAATCCTTTCGAAGCAATGATGTCGCGGTTCGACTTCGCCGCCGAGAAGCTGAGTCTGGATCCCGGCCTCTACCGGGTGCTCCGGGCGCCGGAGAGGCAAATCATCGTCGCGGTGCCCTACCTGCGTGACACCGGCGAAGTCGAGGTGCTCACCGGCTACCGGGTGGTGCACAACCGGGCCCGAGGACCGGCCAAGGGAGGCATCCGCTTCGACCTCGCGGTGACGCTCGACGAGGTGAAGGCGCTGGCGGCCTGGATGACGTGGAAATGCGCCGTCGTGAACATCCCGTTCGGTGGGGCCAAAGGGGGCGTGGTGTGTGACCCCGGCGCGCTGTCCAACGTCGAGCTCGAGCGGATCACCCGTCGCTACACCTCCGCCATCATCGAGACGCTCGGCCCCGACCGGGACGTGCCAGCCCCCGACGTGAACACCAACGAGCGGGTCATGGCGTGGGTCATGGACACCTACTCCATGCACGTAGGCCACACGGTGAACGCCGTCGTGACCGGCAAGCCGGTAGAGATGGGCGGATCGCTCGGCCGGCGCGAGGCGACCGGCCGCGGCTGCATGATCGTCACCCGCGAGGCGCTCAAGAACCTCGGG
>DASQPE010000055.1:0-3229 GCA_035644115.1 Gemmatimonadales bacterium | reverse complement strand
GCGGAGCGGCAGGGTCGCCAGGAAGGCGCCGTTGCTCTTCGAGGCGCTCCCCTGGATCGCTCATCCACAGATCCGGAACCGGGGCACCATGGGCGGAAGCCTGGCTCACGCCGACCCGGCCGCGGAGTTGCCGGCGGTGATGCTGGCGCTCGATGCGCGGTTCGTGCTGAGGAGCCGGACTGCTTCCCGCACCGTTCCGGCGCACGATTTCTACACCGGGATTCTCACTACGGTCCTGGGACCGGACGAGCTGCTGACCGAGATCCGGATTCCACCGCGCCCTGCAAGGGCGGGCTTCGCCTTCATTGAGCTGGCGCGACGGCATGGGGATTTCGCGCTCGTCGGTGTCGCGGTCGAGCTGGCGCTGGACCAACGCGGGGCTTGCGCGTCCGCCCGGATCGCCCTGCTCAGCGTGGGTGACGGGCCGGTCCTGGCGGCCAAGGCCATGGCGGTGCTGGTGGGGGGCATTCCCCACGCGGCCTCCATCGAGGAGGCGGCCCGCATCGCGGCGGAGGCCGACGTCGACCCGCCCGCCGACATCCACGCCTCCTCGGCTTACCGCCGCCACCTCGTGAGGGTGCTGGTGGGGCGGGCGCTCACCCAGGCAGTCGAGCGGGCCGCCCGAGGAAGGGACCCCGCATGACCCAGGTGGCGCGCGCGGATCTGATCGAGCTGGCCGAGCCGCCCGCCCTGGGCCCGCTGGTCAACGCCGATCTGGCGCCCACACCGCTCGCGGCTCGCACCTGGGGCCGGTGGCACTTCGCGTCGCTCTGGGTGGGCCTCAGCGTCTGCATTCCCACCTACATGCTTGCCGCGAGCATGATTCGGGCGGGGCTCACCTGGTGGGAGAGCCTGCTCGCCATCCTACTGGGCAACGCGGTCGTGCTGGTCCCCATGATCATCAACGCCCACGCGGGCACCCGGTACGGCATCCCCTTCCCGGTGTACGCCCGCGCCGCCTACGGTCCGCGCGGCGCGCATCTGCCGTCACTGCTGCGCGCGGTCGTGGCCTGCGGCTGGTTCGGCATCCAGACCTGGATCGGTGGTCTCGCGGTGAGCGCGCTCCTCGGATTCCTCTGGCCCGGCTGGGCCCAGCTCGGCGCGGCATGGCGCTTCATGGGCTACGGCGCGCCGGAGTACGCCGGGTTTCTCATCTTCTGGGCGATCAATCTCTGGTTCGTCTGGGCCGGGACCGAGAGCATCAAGTGGATGGAAACGGTGTCGGCACCGTTCCTCATCCTGATGGGGCTCGGGCTGCTCGGCTGGGCCATGGCCAGGGTGGGCGGGCTCGGGGTAATCCTGAACCAGTCGGACGCCTTGATGGGCCAGCATCTCGCGGGCGGGACCCGGCTGGCGGTGCTGCTGCCCTGGGTCACGGCGATGGTCGGCTACTGGGCGACCTTGTCGCTCAACATCCCCGATTTCACCCGCTACGCGCGGAGCCAGGCCGACCAGGCGATCGGCCAGGCGGTGGGCCTGCTCACTACCATGCCCCTCTTCGCCTTCATCGGTGTCGCCGTCACCAGCGCGACCGTGCTGCTCTACGGACAGGCGATCTGGAACCCGGTGGACCTGGTCACTCGACTCGCGGCGGAGTACCGGAATCCGCTGCTCGGCGTGGGCGCAATGGTCGCCATTCTGGTGGCGACTCTCACAACCAACGTCGCGGCCAACGTGGTGGCCCCCGCCAACAGCTTCGCCAACCTGAGCCCGCGCCGGGTGAGCTTCCGCGCCGGCGGGCTGATCGCGGCACTGCTCGGCATCGCCATTCTGCCCTGGAAGCTGCTGGACATGTACCAGGAATGGCTGATCAGCTACTCCGGCCTGCTGGGTGCGGTGGGCGGAGTACTGGTCTGCGACTACCTGGTGCTGCGGCGCGGGCGGCTGGAGCTGGCCGATCTCTACCGTGAGGACGGCGTCTACGCCTACAGCAGGGGGATCAACCGCCGCGCCATCGCGGCGACCCTCGTCGGCATCCTGGTCGCGCTGGTGGGCCTGGTCGTGCCCGGGCTGGGCTTCCTGTTCAGCGGCGCGTGGTTCAGCGCCACGTTGGTTTCGTTTGCGCTCTACTACGGGCTTATGAGGCGGCGGGTAGGGCGCACGCGCTCATCGGAGGCTTCATGAAGCTCTACGATCTCTCCCAGCCGCTCAACCAGGAGGTCTCCTCCTGGCCCTACTACCCGCCGTTTGAGGTCAAGTACATCAAGCGGAAGGCGGAGCACGGGGTGAACGCCCAGTACATCCAGACCTCCAACCACATGGGCACCCACCTCGACGCGCCCCGGCACTTCGTGACCGCCGGGCGCACCATCGACGAGGTTCCCCTGGAGTGGTTGTGCGGGCCGGGCGTGATCGTGGACCTGCGAGACGAGATGGACGACCTGGCCATCTACACCCCGGCCATGATCGAGAAGCGGGTCAAGGTGGAGGAAGGCGATCTTCTCCTGCTGCACACCGGGTGGCACCGCTACGCCCAGTTCGGCGCCGAGCCGGACGAGGAGCGCTACATTCACCTGCACCCTGGTGCTCACCCGGACATGGTGCCGTGGCTGCTGGAGAAACGGATCCACGTCTGGGGGGTGGACGTGGTCTCCACCGATCACCCGATGAACCTTCCCATCGGCCGCTTCCTGGGAAAGGGGATGCACGGTCAGTGCGACCGGGTCCGGGCCAAGGCGGAGGCCAAGTTCGGGGGCAAAGAGGCAGTGGACACGCTGTTTCCCGATAGCGCCTACCAGCTCACCCATAACGCCCTGTTCCCCAAGGACTGCATGCACATCGAGAACCTGGGCGGTCAGATCGATGCGCCAGAGCTGCAGAACCGGCGGCTGCCGATCGGCTGCTTCCCCTGGAAGTTCAAGGGTGGGGAGGCAGCATTCGCGCGGGTCGTGGCGTTCGATGGGCAGTGGGTCCTCTGATCGTGCATGTGCCTGATCCTGCTCGCGCTCGATGTCCATTCCCAGTACGAGTTGATCGTCGCGGCCAACCGCGACGAGTTCTACGACCGCCCCAGTGCGGTGGCGGGGTTCTGGGCCGACGCTCCCTGGATTCTGGGTGGCCGCGACCTCAAGGCGGGCGGAACATGGCTCGGCGTCGACCGGCGGGGCCGCTTTGCCGCCGTCACCAACTACCGCCAGGGCGAGCGCGAGCCCGCCGCTCCCCGCTCGCGGGGACACCTGGTCAGCGACTACCTGATCAACGGGATCGAGCCCCGCGACCACATCGAGCG
>DASQPE010000054.1:0-16980 GCA_035644115.1 Gemmatimonadales bacterium | reverse complement strand
TTACTTTTCACTTTTCACGCTTTTGTCTCCAGCGTAAACGTCACGGTACAACTCCCCCGGTTCCGGATCCGGCGCTTTCTCCGCAAACTCGTACGCCTCCGCGATCTCCGCGACCACCTCGGCGTCGAGGGCGCGCACGCCGGGCTCATCCATGATGCCGTCCGCGATGAGCTTCCGGGACCAGAGGGCGATGGGATCGCGCTTCCGGTGCTCCTCGACTTCTTCCTTGGTGCGGTAGTGGCCATGGATGGGGTCCGACATGGAATGTCCCATGAAGCGGTAGGTCCGTACCTCGAGCAGGGTGGGCGCCTTCTCCTGCCGCGCCCGCTCGACCGCTCGGTCCATCGCGTTCTTCATGGTCAGCACGTCCTGTCCATCCACCACTTCGTTGATCATGTCGTAGGATGACGCCCGCTCGGAGATGTCGTAGATCGCGCTGGCCCGCTCGAGGGCCGTGCCCATGCCGTAGCGGTTGTTCTCGCAGATGTACAAGCAGGGCAGCTTCCAGAGCGCGGCCATGTTGAGCGCCTCGTGGAACGCGCCGTTGTTCACCGCGGCCTCACCGAAGTAGCAGACCGCGACCTGCTCGGTCCCGCGGTACTTGGCCGCGAAGGCCAAGCCGGTCGCGAGCGGGATATGCCCACCCACGATGCCGTGGCCGCCCATGAAATGGCGCTCGGCGTCGAACAGGTGCATCGAGCCACCCTTGCCCCTGGAGGAGCCGGGAGCCTTGCCGAACAACTCGGCCATCACGGTGCGCGGGGTGATGCCCCGGGCGAGCGCATGGCCGTGCTCGCGGTAGGAGCAGACGATGTAGTCGTCCGGCCGCAAGGCGGCGATGCTTCCCACCGCCACCGCCTCCTGCCCGATATAGAGGTGGCAAAACCCGCCGATCTTTCCCAGGCTATAGGCCTCACCCGCCTTTTCCTCGAACCGGCGAATGACCATCATCGCCCGGAGCCATCGGCGGTAGTCCTCGGCGAGTGTGGCGGTGTCGGGCTTGGGCCCCTGGCGGGGGCGGTGGGCGGCGGTGGAGCCGGCCATCAGCGCGCCACGCCGCGAGCCTGATCGATCTGGGCCCACGCGTGATAAGAAGAGCGGGTGAGCGGACTCGACTCCACGTGCGCGAATCCCATTCCGAGACCAATCTCGCGCAGCTCCGCGAACTCCTCGGGGGTGTAGTAGCGTGCGATGGGCAGGTGTCCGTCCGACGGGCGCAGGTACTGGCCCAGCGTCACGATGTTCACCTGACTCCGGCGGAGATCGCGCAGGCAGCGGAGAATCTCGTCCCACTCCTCGCCCAGCCCGAGGATGATGCCGGACTTGGTGAGCCCATCGGGCGCCAGGCCGCGCGCCCGCGCCAGGAGCTCGAGCGCGCGATCATAGCGGCCGCCGGGCCGTGCCAGGCGGTACAGCCGCTCGGTCGTTTCCAGATTGTGGTTGAGGATGTCCGGCTCGGCATCCATGACGATGCCGAGAGCTCGCTCGGAGCCCTTGAAATCGGGGATGAGCACTTCGACCGAAGTGTCCGGCATCCGCGAGCGAATCTCACGCACACAGGCGGCAAACGCTTCGGCGCCGCCGTTGGGCAAATCGTCCCGGTCCACCGACGTGATGACGACGTGGCGGAGCCCCATGCGTGCCACGGCCTCCGCCAGGCGGGCCGGCTCCTCCGGATCGTTCGGCGTGGGCGTTCCGTGGGCCACCGCGCAGTAGGTGCAGTTGCGGGTGCACACCTCGCCCAGGATCATGAACGTCGCCGCCTTGTGCTCCCAGCACTCGCCGATGTTGGGGCAGCGCGCTTCCTCGCACACGGTGTGGAGGCCCAGCTCGCGCATCAATCCCTTGAGCTCGAGATAGGTCGGGCCGCCTGGGGCCTTGACCTTGAGCCAGCCGGGCTTCCGCACCGGCGCGGGTTGGATGGGCGACTCACCGGGAAGCGCGCCGCCAGGACCGCGACGCGCGAGTTGAACCAGCTCTAGTTTGGGTACTGCCACTACGCCTCCCAGACGTGCAAGCGATTGCCTTTTTGCCGCATCTAAGCTAGCCCGGCTCGCCCCCGCTTTCTACTGGTGCCGCAGCGATCAGAAGAACAACATGGCGCCGACCGCCGGCGCCCATTGCGTGTTCTTCACCAGCCCCGGCGGAGTGGCGCCGTTGATCTTGGCCTTGGTCCACCAGTAGTCGAACTCGCCCACCAGCTTGAGCGACTTGGTCGCCTGATAGTAGAGCCCGGTCGAGACCAGAGTGTTCTCAGTCCGGAACTCGGCGCTCGACGCCTTTTCGGTGTTGGACGCCTTGAGGTAGCTCGATCCGTAGCTCCCAGCGACGGTCAGCTTGCCCTGCGATGGGGTGACCGTGGCCTGGGCAATGAAGCCATAGGACTTCCGCGCGTCGTCGCCACCGCCGGCGCAGATCAGCTCCTGGCCGCCAGTCGTGGTGATCGAGCACGATCCTTCGTTCCCGAAGAACGTGGTCCCGATGCCCTTCCCGTAATAGCCGGAGCCGGTCAGGGAGAATGCGGACCGCTCGTAGCGGGCGCCGCCGCTCAAGCCCCAGGCGGTGAGCCCGTCGGTCGAACCGGTGGGAGCGGTCTTGGTGTTCTGGAGGGTGCCGCCGACCCAGCCTTTGACGCCGCCCCGGTTGTAGGTGAGCTCGGCTTCCAGCCGAGGCAAGCGGGTATTGCTGTACGGTCCCCGGGGGTTGACGGCCGCGGCCTCGAACAGGCCGACCGACAACTGATACGGCCGGCCGGCGGCGGTGGAGTAGGTGATCTGGGCGCGGAAGTTCGGGTAGATGTAGCCGAACCCGATGCGGCCGAGCGTAGTGCCCGCGCCGTCGCCCGGCGTGCCGTTGCCGGTCGCCCCGACGCCGAAGAGGGTCTGGTCGGTCAGGATGTTCTGCCGGCTGAAGAGCCCGAGCTCGCGGCCGACCAACACTTGGCCCCAAGCGCCGCCGACGGTCAGATAAACCTGCCGCATGTCGATCTGGGCGCCGAAGCAGTCGTTGACACCGGTGGCGCACTGAACCTCGGGTGCGAACCCGAAGTGGACGCCGAGGTCGGTGTTGCCCTCCTTGCCCTTGGCGTCGAACACCGCGAAGGCCGGCAGGAGGCCGGTCGTGATCCGGGTCGCGTTGACCACGCCAAGGGGCGGGGTGACGCCGCCCGGGGCAGTAGTGTTGCCGTCGCTGTTGCTCTTTTCGTAATAGATGAACGCGTTCACGTTGCCGGAGAACGTGAAGCTCCAGCCGTTGCTCATCTGCATCGTGAGGCCTTGCGCCTGGACGGTGCGCACCGCCCAGAGTGCCAGCCCCAGGCAAACCACCGCGACGTGCCGCATGGGTGCCTCCCCTCGAGGTCATGGTAGACGAAGTGAACGGCGAAACTTCGCCTGAGCCTGCGGGGAGGCCAACGGCGGCCCGAATCCGGGTCGGTTCCTACTGCGGCGCCGGGGTGGTCGCCGCCGGCGTGGCCGCCGCCGGCGCGGCGGAGCTGCACGCGCGCTGAACCGTCTGGGCGGCCTGCTTCACGTCGTCGGTGGGGGGCAGGTAGTTGTAATTCTGCGCGTTCTGGCTGAAGTATTCGGCCACCGTGGATGCGGTAACGTTCAGGTCGGTTCCCTTGGCACCGGTTCGGATCTGGACGTCCAGCCGGTCCCAGGTCCTCCGGAACTGGACGTTGGAGAAGGTGATCTTCGGGTTCACCCGGCGCGCGCTGGCGCGGAACTCATCCGTGTCGTACGAGGTGCGCTGGAATTTCAACTGCTGGAATTGGTCGATCACGCACTTGAGGGCGTCGGGCGGAGCCAACTGGCTCTCCGACACTGATGAGGTGGCGATGGCCCGCCCACAAGCGGCGAGAAGCGCGACGGAGCCAAGGAGCCGTGCGGTCTTGGTCAAGGATGGCCTCGGATTCGGGTCGGGAAAGCGAGCGACCCTCCGAAGAGGGTCGCCCGAAAAGCGTGCTGCAGTATAACCCATCGGCTCAGAAGAAGAGCATGAACCCGATGCCCGGCGTGTACCGGGTGTTCTTGCTGCCTAGGGTGCTGCCAGCGACCTTCAGCTTGGTCCACTCGTAGTCGAATTCGCCTACCACCTTGAGCGACTTGGTCGCCTGGTAGTAGATGCCGCCGGAGATGAGCGTGTTCTCCGTGCGGAAGTCGTTCCCGGCGGTCTTGTCGTTGTTGGACGCCTTGAGGTAGCTCGAGCCGTAGCTGCCGGCGATCGTGACCTTGCTGGCGGTGGGGGTAACGGTAATTTGGCCGATGAACCCATAGGACTTCCGGGCGTCATCCTTGCCCGAGGTCGTAAGCTGGAGATCGCTCGAGCCGCCGGCCCCGTAGAAGGTCGTACCGAGGCCCTTGCCATAGTAGCCAGAGCCGGTGATTGAGAACATGGCTTTCTCGTAACGCAGCCCGCCGCTCCCGCCGTAGCTGGTCAGGCTGACCCCATTCCGGGGTGCGTCCTTCGTGCTCTCGAGCGTGCCGCCCAGCCAGCCCTTGAACCCGCTCGCCGAGTAGCTGAACTCGGTTTCCACGCGCGGGATCTGGGTCTGATTGTAGATACCGACCTGTGCCGCCTCGAACAAGCCGATCGCGAACGAGTACGGCTGACCGGCCTTGGTCGAGTAGGTCATCTGGGCGCGGAAGTTCGGGTAGACGTAGCCGTACCCGATGCGCCCCAGCGTGGTGCTGCCGCCCCGATCGCCGAAGGCGATGGGGTCCGGCCCGCCCGCCCCGCTCCCGCCGATGCCGAACAGGGTCTGGTCGGTCAGGATGTTCTGTCGGTTGAAGAGACCGAGCTCTCGGCCGACGAGCAGTTGGCCCCAGCTGCCGCCTATCGTCAGGTACACCTGCCGCATGTCGATTGTGGTTCCGAAGCAGTCGTTCACACCCTCGCCGCACTGCACCGACGGCGCGAAGCCGAAGTGCACGCCGAGATCGGTGTTGCCTTCCTTGCCCTTGGCGTCGAACACGGCAAACGCCGGCAGAAGACCGACTGTGATCCGGGTGGCGCGTACCGTACCGCTGGGCGGCACGAGGCCGCCGGGCGCGCCAACCGTAGTGCCGCCCGTATTGGTGGCCGTGTAGTAGATGAACGAGTTAACGTTCCCTGAGAACGTGAAACTCCAACCGTTACTCATCTGCATCGTGAGGCCCTGCGCGTGGACGGTACTTGCCGCCCCTAACGCCAGCCCCAGGCAAACCAGCCCGATTCGCTTCATAGGTGCGCTTCCCCTCAGAGTTGAGTTGACTGATCCACGACAGCCAGCTGCGAAACTCGAACTACGATTGCATCAGCGACACCATCGGTTTGCGCTTCGTCTGCCGGACGAAACAGCGTGTGCGTCACCTCCTCGCGCTCTGGTACGTGGGACTGCCCGGCCAGGCCGGCCGGCGGCCCCTCAGTGATCGGCCTCCCCCACCCGCGGGGGGACGCCCCTCCGGTTGGCAGCCGGCGGTGCGCCCCGCACCGGGGTCCTGCTACGCCTTCTTCTTGGCCGCCTTGGCGGGCGCGGCACCCTTCGGCAGACCGAAGATCATGACCGCGTCCCCCAACGGATAGCTGATCTGGAAATTGCCGCCGCAGGCTACGGCGACAAACTGCTCACCTTCGAACTCGAAGCTCATCGGCGCCGAGTTGCAGCCCGCGCCGGCGTTGAACTGCCAGAGGAGCTTGCCGCCCTTCGAGTCGTACGCGTTGAAGTTGCCGTTCCCTTCACCGGTGAAGGTGAGGCCGCCCGCGGTCGAGAGCGCGCCGCCCATCATCGGCTGCTCCACCTTGTTCTGCCAGGCCACCTTGCCCGTGGCCAGGTTGAGCGCGGTAAAGAGCCCGTACTGCTGCTCGCCCGGGATCGCGACGAACGCCGATCCGAGCCAGAGCCGGCCCTTTTCCCACGGGGCGTTGTGGGTGATGTAGTTCATGGGCTGATGCAGCCCCGCGACGAACGCATAGTTGAGGGTGGGATCGATGGAAATCGGGGACCACTCCGCCCCGCCGTTGGCGCCCGGCAGCATCCGGGCCCCCTTGTCGGTCGGGAGGGCGAACATGTTCTCCTGTGGGGTGAAATTGTCGGTCCGCCGGATCAGCTTCCCGGTCTCCGCGTCGAGCACGTAGACCCAGGCCGTCTTGCCGGCATGGACGACCACCTTCTGGCTGCCCAGCTTGGTCACGACCGGCGGCGAGACCGCATCGAGGTCCCAGACGTCGTGCGGGACCGTCTGGTAATACCACTTGGTCTTTCCGTTGGTGGCGTCAATGGCGACTACGGCGTCGGTATAGAGGTTGTCGCCGGGGCGGATGCCGCCGTCGAGGTCGGGCGACGGATTGCCGACGGCCAGGTAGATGGTGCCGGACTCGGGATCGTAGGCCGGCGTCATCCATACGCCGCCGCCGCCGGTCTTCCATGCATCGGCGTACTTCGCGCTGTCCGCCTTTTCCTTGCTCACGTCGCGGTGCAGGTCGGCGCCGTCCGGCGTCTGCGGAACCCAGGTGCCCCACCAGCCGTTCGGGGCCTTCTCATCGAAGGTCGGGTCGCCCTTGGGCGCCGGGATCGAGTACCACCGCCAGGCCTGCTTGCCGTCCACCGCGTTGTAGGCGGTCACGTAGCCCCGGATGCCGTACTCGCCGCCCGAGACTCCGACGATCACGTTGTCGCCGATGATGAGGGGGGCGTGGGTGATGCTGTAGCCGAACGCCGGGTCACCCACCTCGTTGTCCCAGAGCACACTGCCGTCGTTCCGGTTGAGGGCGACCAGGTGGCCGTCGAGCGTCCCCATGTAAACGTGCGGGCCATGGATGGCGACGCCCCGATTGTTGGGGCCGCAGCAAAAGATCGTGGTGCCGAGCTTGTGCTCGTAGCGCCAGAGCTGCTTGCCGGTCTTGAGGTCGTAGGCGATCGCCGTGTTGTACGGGGTGGTCACGTACATGGTGCCGTCGACTACGATGGGGGTGTTCTCGAAGGACCCGAGCTTGGAGATGCCGGTCTGGAGGATCTTGCGGGGGATCATGCGGCCGACGTTGGCCGTCGTAATCTGCTTGAGCTTCGAGTACCGCTGATTCCAGTAGTTGCCGCCGTAGATCATCCAGTTGCCAGGCTCATCGGCGGAGTGCAGGAGCCGCTGAGTCGTGACTTCCGGCGGGGGGACCGCATCGCCTCCTGGCGCCTGGGCGCCGGCTGGAGCTGTAGTACAAAACAGCAGCGCAGGGGCGACCCACCATCCGGACGTGATCCTCATGGTTCCGGTCTCCTTAGGATGTTGAGCTGGTGCCGAAATTGTGGAGTGCTCGATGATGCCAACGCACGAGAAGCCTGGGGTCTTGGCCGACCCGGTCTCGGATTTTTCCGACGCTTCTTGAAACACTCGGGACGCAAGCCGCGACGACGATCTCACTCTCGGTGGTTCGAGGCACGTCGGACCGGTCTTACGACACCGCGTGCCCTGGTCGCACCCCGCTGCGCCCCAGGGCCCTCTACGGCTTTGTTGTGAATGGCCTTACAAAATGGCTGGTACCGGTCGGGAGTCAAGAGGCGATCGCCTCAAACTCGACCGATTCCCGAGTGGAAAGACTGGGATTCACGCCCCTAATTGCAGCGCCCAAGCGGTTGGGAGACAGACGCTTATGCCACCAACGACAGGTTCTGCACGCTCGCCGGCCAGCTCACTTGAACAGCAACGCCGCCTTACGCAACGTGGTCATCACACCCCAAAGCAGTGGCACTCCAACCAGGATCCAGGCCACGATGACGAGCGGCCATTGACCCGGCTTCGGTTCACCCGACCCGTCGTCCGTCATGTTGCCTCCTCGATCATCTGGATGCCTGGGCCGGGGCCGCCCCGGGCAGGGCGGGTTCCCGGACCGGTTCCTCGGACATGTAGTGGCGCTCGGCCACCGGCCGGACGGCGAGGTTACAGAAGAATCCGACCACCAGCAGGCTCGCCAGCACGTACATGGTGACGTTGTAGACCTGGGCCGGCGGAAGGCCCCGGTCGAGCTGGAACTCCCGGATGTAGTTCACCAGGACCGGCCCCAGGATGCCGGCTGCCGACCAGGCAGTCAGCAGCCGCCCATGAATGGCGCCCACGAACTTGGTGCCGAACATGTCCGCCAGATACGCCGGAATGGTCGCGAACCCGCCCCCGTACATCGTGAGAATCACGCAAAACAGCGTCACGAACAGCACCACGCTGCCGATCCGGCCGGCAAACGGCACCAGGCCGTACAGCACAGTGCCCAGCGCGAAGAAGACGAAATAAGTTCGCTTGCGGCCGATGTAGTCGGAGAAGGAGGCCCACACAATGCGGCCCGCGATATTGAACACGCTGAGCAACGCGGCGAACGCCGCGCCGATCGTGGCCAGCTGCGCCTTCTGTGACTCGGCCAGTTCCTTGAGAGCGGCCCCCGGCAGGCCGATCAGCCGGCCGCCGAATACCTCCTGGATCATGGGGGACGCCATGCCGATCACCCCGATGCCGGCGCTCACGTTGAGGCACAGCACCCACCAGAGCAGCCAGAACTGCGGCGTTCGGGTGGCTTCGTTGACGTGCACATTGCCCGCGGTGATCATCACCGCCTGCTGCGGGGCCGGCGGGGTCCAGCCGGCGGGCCGCCACCCCTCGCGGGGGACCCGGTAGCCGAACGCGCCCAGCATCATCGCGACGAAGTAGATCGCACCCATCGTGACGAAGGTTTCCCAGACTCCGACGGAGGTCGGTGTCGCATAGTGCTTCATCAGGATGTCGGCCAACGGGGAGCCGATCATCGCTCCGCCGCCGAATCCCATGATGGCCATGCCGGTGGCCATGCCGCGGCGGTCGGGGAACCACTTGATCAGGGTGGATACCGGCGAGATGTAGCCCAGGCCAAGACCGATGCCCCCGATCACGCCCGATCCGAGCCACATGAGCCAGATCTGGTGCAGGTGTACCCCAAGGGCGGAGATGAAGAATCCGCCGCCCCAGCAGAACGCGGCCACGACTCCCGCCCTCCGCGGCCCGCCCCGCTCGACCCAGGCGCCGAACACCGCGGCGGAGGAGCCCAGGAAGACGAAGAAGAGGGTGAACATCCAGCCCAGCGTGCTGATCTTCCAATCGCAGGTGGTGGCGGTCAGGGTCTGGAAGAAGCCCATGTCCGCGGGGCAGGGCGTCGGCTGGGTAAGGCCGACGGCCCGGCTCAGCGGCAGCCAGAACACGCTGAACCCGTACGCCATCCCGATGGACAGATGGATCGCCAATGCCGCCGGCGGCACCAGCCAGCGATTGAAACCCGGCTTCGCGACGATCCGCTCCCGGCTCAGAAGTCCCGCCATCAGCGTCTCCTCGGTTAGCTTTCCGCCCCTGGTATGCGAAGCAGCCGGCTCAACTTACCGACCCACTGAATCCGGAGCTAGACCGGCCATGCGGCACCTCGGCAGGCTTGCCGTCATCCTGCTCCTGGCCCCGGCGGCGCCTGGCCTAGAAGCTCAGCAGCCGTCGCCCACGCCGGAATGGCTGGTGGCGGACAGCGCTGCCAGGACCGTGACGCTGAACCTCGTCGTCACGGCACCCGCCGGGGTGCCGTCCGCGCTCATCAACGGGTACCGGGAGGGCGGGGTCCAGATCGTGGTGCCGCTCAACTGGACGGTCAGCTGGCACTGGCAGTCGAGCGACAGCACCGCCCCCCACAGCCTGGTGCTGATGCAGGAGCGGGAGAAACTCCCCCTCCAGGGTGACCGCCCCGCGCTCCAGAACGCCATGACCCGCATGGTCACCGCCGGCCTCAAGGTGGGCCAGACGGACGTCACCAGCTTCACGGCCGATCAGGCCGGCTGGTACTGGCTGCTCTGCGGCGTGCCGGGGCACGCAATCAAGGGTGAATGGATAGGGCTGAGGGTCGATCCCGAGGCCAAGATCGCTTCCGTGAAGGAAACGCGTGAAAAGTGAAAAGTGAAAAGTAAAAAGTGAAAAGGGGGCTCCGCTGGTTGGCTGAATCCCCTTTTTACTGTTCACTTTTCACTTTTCACGCTTTTGGTCTCACCGTCCCTACCAACAAGATCGGCGTCGTTGGCTGCTGCGAGCCGCCCGCGGGCTCCTGGGTGATGGCCGCCGCGCTGACTTCCCCTCCGGTCGGAACCGTAACCTCCCGCAACAGCGCGTCGCCCGCGGGCGCGACCTCGAAGGTGACCGACGGAACCGGCTTGCCGTCCCGGATGAACCACAGCTGGTAGGTCCGGCCCGGCGGCACGGGCTTGAGCTTGGAGGCGTGCAGCACAGCCGTATTGTGGACCCGATCCCAGTAGAGCTGGATCCGCGGGTCGGGGTCCCCTTCTTTGGTCAGCTGCACCAGCTGAACTCCTGGGGCGAGCAGGGCCGCGAGCGTGGCCTCGTCCTTCAGCAGCTGTTGCTGCTGCTCGGACAACGAGCGCTGCTGTTCGGCGATAGTGCTGTCCCGCGCGGCGAGCGCGGTGGTTGCCGCCCGGACCCGAAGCCCCAGCGCGACGGCCACCACGATCGCGGCTGCGGCCGCGAGCCACGCCAGCACCGGCCGGCCAGCTCCGGCCGCCGCCACCGAAGGCCGAGGCAGCACCGCGACCTTGGTTGCCGCGACCGCGTCCAGCACTCGCCGGCGCAGCTCGGGACCGGGCCGCGCCTCGGGGCCGGCCACGGCGAGAAGCGCCGCGGTCTCCCGCAGCTCCGCGACCTCGCGCCGCGCCTCAGCCGACGTGGCCAGATATGCCTCGAATGCCCGGGTCTCCTCGGTGGAGAGGGCGCCGAGCGCGTAGGCCGCGGCCAGGTCGTGCAAGGAGGATTCGTCCGGCGTGCTCATGGTCCCTGGTCAAAGAAAAAGGGACGCAGTCGATCGCGCAGCTTCTGCATGCCCAGCCGGACCCGGGTCTTGACCGTGCCGAGTGGCTCGTTGAGCCGGGTCGCGATCTCGGACTGTGACAGGCCCTCGTAGAACGCCAGCTCGATGGCCTGCCGCTGCGGTAGCGACAGCTCGCCCAAGGCGGCGAGAACCTGGCGCTGCCGCTCGGTTCGGTCGAGAGTGTCGGCCGGGTCTCCCTGCCACGCGCCCATGGCGGGCGGCTCGTCCGGCTGGTCCGCCGCCGTGCTGGTGATTCGCTCGCGCCGCGCCCGGGCGCGCACCAGATCCAGCGCCCGGCTCCGCGCGATCATGGTCAGCCAGCCGGCTACCGAGCCGCGGCCCGGCTCGAACCGCGAGGCTTCCCGCCAGGCCTGGGTGAACGCTTCGACCACGACTTCGTCCGCGTCGGCCCGTTCGCCCACGACTCGGTACGCCACGGTGTAGAGTACCGTCGCATAGCGGTCGTACAGCTGCGCGATCGCGGCCTCGTCACCGGCGGCGGCGCGCAGGACCAGGTCGCGATCGGCCGGCACCGATGACACCGGGCCGGGACTAGGCATCGGGCATGAGCAGAGGAAGCTCCCAGGGGGCGCTGCAGAGTCGAGACCGCCCACGACCCACAGTCTATACCGCGGGCTGAGGGCCCCACAAGCAGCCGGCGCACTCATGGCAATGCCTTGGCTTGATCTCCTCTGGTAAAGAGCAGGCTTGTCGTGCGGCCCCCGTAGATCGCGCGCACGATGTTGACTTCGTCCGGGAACTGCTCGCAGAGGAGCGTGGCGCGCACCCAGGTGCCGCTGAGGCCCGCCGGCAGCTCGGCCCGCAGCCGGATCTGAACCACATCACCCGCCTGGCCGGCGCCGTCCCAGCGGAGCTCCACCGGCTGGCCGGCCGGCCTGCGCAGCTCGAAGTGGGCGCGCACGTAGGCCTTGGCGGCGTCGCCCAGACCGCCGGGCGCGACCGTCCCGAAGTCATCGGCGAATACCCGAAGCGTCACGATCACCGAGTGAGTGGAGGGCTCTTCCGTCAGCTCCGCCACCGACGTGTGCATCGGATGCGCCGCGAGTAGGGCGCGGAGCCCGAACCCGATCACCGGTCCGAGCCCGATTACCACGGCCGCCGCTCCAGCGCCATCCGGGCCGCGACCACCACCACCGCGGTAGAGAGTCCTACCACCCGCCAGCGGTAGGAAGCCAGTCCGAGTCCGCGACCCCTCAGGGCCAGCAGCCGGTCGATGCCCGCGAGGAAGATCGCGGCCATTCCGAGGACGACCAGTTGGCCGAGCTCGATGCCCAGGTTGAACCCGAAGAGCGGCGTGGCGATGGAGCCGGTGAACAGGCTCCGCAGATAGTTGGCAAACCCGGCCCCATGCACCAGCCCGAACACCGCCGTGAACCCGGCGCGGTAGCGCCCATGCCAGAGGCCGGCGGCGCGGTTCCGCACGGCGATGTTTTCCAGTCCGGTCACCAGGATGGTCACCGGGATCAGGAACTCGATCACCCGGGTCGGCAACACCAGCGCCCCGGTGACGGCGAGGCCCAGCGTGATCGAGTGACCGAGCGTGAACGCGCTCACCGCCCACAATGCGTCCCGCCAGTCTTCCCGCCGGTAGATCGCCGCGAGGGCGAGCAAGAACAGGATGTGGTCCAGCGCCTCGCGGTTCACGATGTGGCGGAAGCCGAGCTCGATGAATGTTCCCAGCTCGCTCACGGTGCCCCCAGCGCCGCGCGCGCCGCCGCCGGCTGCCGCGGATGCCAGTACGGATTTACCGCAAAGGCCTGCTCGAGCCGAGCGCGAGCCGCGGCGTCATGACCGAGGGCGTGCTCGATCATGGCAGCGTGATAGAAGAGCATGGCGTCCCGAGTCCCCAGCTCGAGCGCTCGACCCATGGCGTCGGCCGCTTCGGCATCGCGAGCGGACTTGTGAAGCGCCCAGGCCAGGAGATCCCAGCCGTACACATCCTGCCGGATCGAGATCTCCTCCCGCGCCTTGCGGAGCACATCCGGCACCCGACGGTCGTGGTCCAGCAGAAAGAGACTCCACGCCCGGTGAAACGGTCCGGTCTGCCCGGCCATGGTCACATCGAGCACGCGATAGTACTCCTGGGCCTTCGCCGAGTCGCCCCGGGCGGCATACGCATCGCCCACCAGGCCCAACGTCGCCGGATCCAGCTGGCGCGCGATGGCGCGCTCGCCCCAGTCGATGGCGCCCCGCCAGTCGTGGCTCATCGCGGCGAGCCGGGCCTCCGCGGCCAGCAAGCGGTAGTCCTCGGGATGGGCCGCTAGACCGGCGCGGAACGCGTCTGCGGCTTCCGCCAGACGCCCGTTCCGGAGCGCGATGTCGCCCACCCGCAACTCGAACCAGGCCGCCTGCTCGGCCGGGAGCCCAGGGAGCCGCCGGGCATTGTCCCGCGTCTGCACCAGCAGTCGGTGCGCTTCCTGGTTGTGACCCTGGAGCTCGAGCCAGCGCGCCAACCGCGGCGCCACGGCAAGATCGCGAGTCCAGCTGGCGAGCGACCCAAAGGTGGCGCGGGCAGAGTCGTAGAGGCCCAGCTCCATCTCGATCTCGCCCAGCAGCGCCCGCACCGAGCGAGCCTCGGGCTCGAGCTCGGCCAGATCGCGCGCGGCGGCCAGGGCCTCGGGGTAGCGGTGTTGCGCCAGCAGACTGTTTACCAGCACCGCGAGCGCCTTCCCGTTTCGCGAGCGCCGGTTGGCCAGCGAACCGCGGGCGGTTTCCTCAGCCCGTACCAGGTCTCCGTTGTCGCCGGTCTCCCGGGCGCGTGAGAGGTAGAGCCCGGCGAGCTGGGCCCGATCTCGCGCACCTAGTGGATCGCGTGCGACCCGGGCCCGGTAGAACTCGATGTCGAGGTTGCGCACCTCGGTCTCGCTGAGCGCCAGCGGAGCTGGGGGCGGCGCCCGGCGCGCCGCCCCGAGGGTGACCGCGGTCGCGGTCACCCCCGCCAGCAATACGATCGTTATGACGAGTCTGGTCATCGCCCGGGGCCTCAGTTGGGCGGCGCCAGATAGGGGAACGTGGTCGTGATCCCCGGTGAGTCGAACGCCACGTTGTCGGTCGTCAGTGCCGCCTTGCCCTGGGCGCCCTGCGGGTCGAGCCCGAACGGATCGCCGAACACCGCGAGCAACGCGAGGTCCACCACATCGTCGGTCAACTTCCGCCCGCCCCATCCGTTGGCGAGCGGGGGAACCCCGACCCAGTTGAGCCAGCTCGCCGTTGCCGGATCCTTGTCGGTCTGAACGATCAACATGTCAGGGAGGAGGACGCTGCCGAGCACGTTGGCGTAGCTGGCAGAGCGGCCGGCCACGCTGCCGGTGCCGGTGATGAAGGCCAGGGCGCGCGGGCCGACCAGCGCCACATCCTGATCGGGTCCGATCGAGCCGTGAAGCGGGTGGTCCGCTTTCTGGAGCAGCACTTCGCTCACGAGCGGATTGCCCAGCCGCTGCACCTGGTCGAACGACCGCATGTTCGCCGGGTCGGTGGGTGTGGTGGTGCCGTTGTCGCTGCAGGCGGAGACGAGCGCGAGCGCGGCGGCCGCTGAGAGCGCCCGGGCGCCCAGCCCGCGGGCGAGAGTCCGGAAAGTCATCGGGTCAGTCCTCCAGTGAGAGTCGGTGGTCTAGCGGCTGATGGTGCCCCAGATGCCCAGCTTGCCCGGCGCGCCGTGCTCGAGCATCGAGCTCGGCAGCTCGATCACGATGGAGAGCACGTTGAAGCCCTTGACGTAGTTCACCGCCTGATTGGCGGGTCGGAAGAAGAACGGCGCCGAGGGGTGCGGGCTCAGGGCACAGCTGCCTGCCAGCGGGCCGGTCACCGGCTTCCGGTCGGGGAGGATGCAGAAGGCTGCTTCGAGATCGATGAAGAAGGGGTCATCGCGCGGGCCGGCGAAGACCTGGATGGCGGACGCGCTTCCCAACACCGTATTGATCTTTCCGGTGATGGCGGGAGCCACGTCGGCGACCCGGTTGCCCATCGCGCCCTGCACCGGAGGTGCTATGGGACCGCGAACTTCGACCGTCTGATTGGCCCCGGTTCCCGTGAAGGTGACCTGAATGACCTGGTCTTCCTTCGCGTCGCCGTCGTTGTCCACCTTGAACTGATAGAGCAGGCTGTTGTCGAAGGACGCGCCCGGGGTCTGGGCCGGGGTCAGGAAGGCACGGCTGTCAAGCACCAACGCAATGCGACCCGCTGCCGACCCGGGGAACGCGTATACGTCGGTCATGTCCTGGGTTGGGTTGAGCTCGACGAGCGGGGTGTCCTGGTGGTCCGACCCGAGGGCCAGGCGACCGACGCCCAGAGCGGCGACAACGACCAGCACGCCTCCTGCGATTACACGGCGCCCGGTGAGGGTGGGAAGAAGCATGGCGCGTAGCCTCCTTGCGAGGTTTGGATGGGAGGACTCCCTGTCCCTCCGCTACGCGCCAGCGCATCCGATCGGATGCATTTCCCGAGCAGGTCGCTCGAGAGTTGCTCGCTACCAGCTCCAGAACCGCTCCGGCCGGAGCGCGCTGAGGTTTTCGGTGGGTTGCTGGCCGTTCATCATGAGCCTGAGGACCATCGCCGTGATCGCCGCGAGGAGGACCCCGTTCCGCCCATGGCCGGCGGCGTACCACAAGCCGCGCAGCTTAGGCTCGGGTCCTAGAATGGGGAGACCGTCCGGCGTCATCGGCCGGAGCCCGGCCCAGCTGCGGCGTACGTCCAGCCCGGCCAAAGGAGGGCAGAGTGCGGTGACCGCGCCCAGGATTCGCATCAGGCCGGCCGAGGTGGTGGATGGGTCGAAGCCGGCGTGCTCCATGGTGGAGCCTGCGATCACCTCACCGCCTCGCGGGAGCAGATAGCAGTCGCGGCTGTACAGGATGGCGGGCTCGACGCCGTGGGGCCAAGGCAGCGCGACCATTTCCCCACGGATCGGCTCGATCGCAAGCGGACGCGGGAGCCCGGTCAGGGTGCGGCTCCAGGCTCCGGCAGCGAGCACCACCTGCTCGGCCGGGTATCGTTGAGCTCGGCCCTCGACCGCCACGACCCGATCGCCGCGGGTTTCGAGCCCGATGGCTTCGTCCCGCACCAGCACGGCGCCATGGTTGGCGGCGTCGGCCCGGAGCGCGCGCACCAGGTTCTCGGGGTCGAGGGCGCCTTCCCGGGCCGCCCACAGCGCGCCGTGGGCCGGTCCGACCCAGGGCCAGCGTGCCTTTACTTCCGCCGCGTCCAGCCAGTCACAGAGGTGGCCCTGCTGCCGCTGCCAGGCCACCTTCGCGCGCAGCGAGGAGACGTCCGCTTCGGTCAGCGCGACGTTGGCAATTCCTTCCCGCCACAGACCGACATCAATGCCGGTAGATTCCTGCAGGGCGGGCGCCAGCTCGGCGTAGAGCTCGCGGCCCGCGAGGCCCAGCTCGAACAGCGCGTCGCCCTCGCGGGCCTCGATTTGGGGAGCGAGCATGCCGGCTGCGGCGCGCCAGGCCTGGCCCCGGTTGGTGTCGGGGTCGAGCACGCGCACCCCCCAGCCGGCGCGGGCCAGCTCGCGGGCGCACGCGGCGCCGACGACGCCGCCCCCCACGACGAGAACATCGGTGGATTCAGGCACTTAGGTTGTCAACGAAACTTTTTGAAACGTGGCGACGTACGGCCGCCTGACCCGCCCTCGAGAGGATAATACCATGCTGCGGAACCTGTTCGGATTCGCCATCTTCGCCGTCGTGGCGATCGTGGGTTTCAAGCTCTTCCTAGGCCTGTTCGGCTTCCTGGTCAGTCTCTTGCTGACTCTCTTGTGGCTGGCGTTTCTCGGCTGGCTGTTCTATCTCGTCATCAAGGTGCTGAGCCCCGCCACGGCCGACCGGATCCGCGAGACGATCAGGGGGCGGCAGGCGGCGTGAACGGCAGTAAGAGGTGAGAGGTAAGAGGTAAGAGGGGAGCTTCGCGGTTGGCGAGCTCCCCTCTCACTTCTTACCTCTTACCTCTCACCCCTTACCGCTTCTCCCGCCTCCTGGCTCTCTCCCTCCGCCTCGCTAACTGGCGTTTCGGGTCGCCGCCGGTCGGGCCGCGGCTCTCTGGGCGGGACCGGGGGCGGGAGCTGCAGCTTGCCCCGCCAATGCCATACGGACATCGCGGTCTCCCAGGGCTGCATGC
>DASQPE010000053.1:0-11053 GCA_035644115.1 Gemmatimonadales bacterium | reverse complement strand
ACGTGACCCACGGGCGCCCGCTGCCTCGGCTGCACGCCATCACCGACGCGGCCGTGCTCGCGCTCGACGATCTGGGGGTGCGGGCGGCGGCGATCGCGGCGGCCGGCCCCGCGGTCGCGCTCCACGCCCGCGATCACGCCGCCACGGCCCAGGCGCTGGCCTCGGTGGCAGCCCGCCTGGCCGCGCTGGCCCGGCCGCCGGAAGCGGCCGTCTTCGTGAACGGACGCCCGGACATCGCCGCCGCCATCGGGGCCCATGGCGTGCAGCTCGGCGCGCTGGACCTGACGCCGGCCGATGCCCGCCGGGTATTTCCGCGAGGTTGGATCGGTCGCTCGGTACATTCGGCCGAGGAAGCCCGCGACGCGGCCGCCGAGGGTGCTGACTATCTCGTCGTGGGACCGATCTACCAGACGCCGGCCCACCCGGGCCGTTCGGCTGGGGTCCCGCTGGTGGAGGCCTGCGCCGGGCTCGCCCTGCCGGTCATCGCGATCGGCGGTGTGGTCCCCGAGCGCGTGGCCGAGCTGGTCGCGGCGGGCGCATACGGCGTCGCGGCGATCCGGGCGCTCTGGTACGCGCCCGACCCGGCCAAGGCGGCCGTCGAGTTCCTTAGTCATTGGGTGTGAACTGCTTTTGAACCGCAGAGGCACAGAGGACGCCGAGGACACCCACACATGTCCCCTCTGCGATCTCTGCGCCTCCGCGGTGTATCTTTTGTGAGTATGAGGGAGCTCAACATTACAGTGAACGGCGAGCCGCGCCGGGTCCCAGCGCCCGCCACGCTCGACGACCTCCTCCGCCATCTCGGGCTCGACGCCCGCGCGGTAGTGGTCGAGCACAATCGCCGGATCGTGCGACGGCCGCGCCTGGCGGAGACCGAGCTGACGGCCGGCGATGCGGTGGAGCTGGTGCATTTCGTAGGGGGAGGGTGATCTGTGACCGGTACGCTGTCTGCGCTCGAGCCCGCGCTCGACAGTCCGCTCGTGATCGGCGGGCGCGGCTTCCGTTCGCGCCTCATGGTGGGCACGGGCAAGTATCGCTCGAACGCGGACATGGTGCGCGCCATCGAGGCATCGGGGGCGGAGATCGTGACCGTGGCGGTGCGGCGGGTGGACCTCGATCGCACCAAGGACGCGAGCATTCTCCACCATCTCAATCCCGACCAGTTCTTCCTGCTCGCCAACACCGCGGGCTGCTACAGCGCCGACGAAGCGATTCGCTACGCCCGGCTGGCCCGCGAGGCCGGGTTCAACGACTTCGTGAAGCTGGAAGTGATCGGCGATCGGGAGACTCTGCTGCCGGACACCGAGGGTCTGCTCGCCGCGACCCGGGAGCTGGTGCGCGACGGCTTCAAGGTGCTCGCGTACACCAACGACGACCTGGTCAGCGCACTTCGGCTGGAGGACGCCGGCTGCGCCGCCGTGATGCCCCTCGCATCACCGATCGGCAGCGGGCTCGGCCTGCTCAACCCGTATTCGATCCGGACCATCAAGCGCCGGGTGTCGGTGCCGGTGGTCGTCGATGCCGGCGTGGGCACGGCGTCGGACGCCTGCGTGACCATGGAACAGGGCGTAGACGGCATCCTGATGAATACGGCGCTGGCCGAGGCGCAGGATCCGGTCGCGATGGCGTGGGCCATGCGCTGGGCGGTCGATGCCGGGCGAGCGGCGTTCCTGGCGGGCCGCATGCCGCGCCGGGAGGTGGCCGTTCCCTCCAGCCCGACGATCGGAATGCTTGACCAATGATTCACCGCAGAGGCGCGGAGAGCACAGAGAACAACAAGCTTTTTGTTGTTTTCTCAGCGCCCTCTGCGTCTCTGCGGTGAAAACCGAGAATTGGGATGGCGGGTGATGACGGGCTTGCTCCCCGCCGAGCGGCGCTCGCGATCCTCGAGCAAGTCCGCGCGGGGCGGCCGTTCGATGCCGCGCTGGAGCAGTCCCTCGGGCCGCTCCCCGAGCCGGACCGGCGCCTGGCCCACGAGCTCGCGGCCGGGGTGCTGCGGCGGCGGACCGGACTCGACGAGCGGCTCGAGCCGCTGGCGTCTCGGGGCTGGACCAGCGTGCCGCCCACCTTGCAGAACATCCTGCGGCTGGGCGCTTATCAGCTCACGGCACTGGATCGCGTGCCGCCGCACGCCGCGGTGAGCACCAGCGTGGCACTCGCCCGGGAAGCCGGCGGCGCCCGGGCAGGTGGGTTCGTCAACGCGCTGCTCCGGCGCATGACGCGCGAGCCGGCGCGGGCGAGGGGAGCCCGAGGCGTCGGACCGCTGGATCTCGCGGCTCGGCACTCGCATCCCGAATGGCTGGTCCGCCGCTGGCTCGAGCGGTTCGGGCCGGACGATACCGATCGCCTGCTCCAGTGGAACAACTCCCGGCCGCCGCTCGTGATCCAGCCGGCCCGGGCATCGGGCGACGGGCTCATCCGCCGGCTTGCCGCCGGCGGGATCCGGGTGGCCCCAGCCCCCTGGGGCGCCGGGCTCGCGGTCGGTGCGTCGCGACCTGACCAGCTGCCGGGATTCACCGAGGGAGACTTCCTGGTGCAGGACCCGGCCCAGGCACTGGTGACGTGGTACACCGGTCTCGCCCCGGGCTCGTGGGTCTATGATGCCTGCGCCGCCCCGGGGGGAAAGGCGATCGGCCTCGCGCGCATGGGCGTGCGGGTGCTGGCGGCAGATGCGAGTCGCCCGCGGGTGGCCCGGCTGCGGGAAAATCTCCGGCGAGCCGGCGGCCGGGAGCGGGTGGTGGTGGCAGATGCGCGACACCCGCCGGTGTGCTCGGTCGATGCGGTACTGCTCGATGCCCCCTGTCTCGGCACCGGCACGTTCGCCCGGCATCCCGACGCCCGCTGGCGGGTGACTCCCGAGGCGCTCACCGCGCTGGTCCAGCGTCAGGCCGAGCTGCTCACCGCCGTCGCGAGTGTAGTGCGGCGGGGCGGGTTGCTGGTCTACGCCACCTGCTCGCTCGAACCGGAGGAGAACGAAGCCCAGGTGGACGGGTTTCTGGCTGCTCACCCTGAGTTCCAGCGGGAGCCGCCGGATGACGCGCTGCCGACGCTGCTGACCCCGAAGGGAGACCTGATGACGCTGCCCCACCGCGACCGGATGGACGGGGCTTACGCGAGCCGACTGAGGCGGGCCGCGTGAGGTTCCGCCGCCAGGTTCCCTGGGCGCGGAGCAAGCCCCGGCATGAGCCGGAGCCGGCGGCACCGGAGTCGGCGGCCGCAGAATCCGGCCGCCCACCGCGCCGGGGATCGTTTCGGGCGACCGTGTCGGCCCATCGTCTCTTGCGCGACGTGCTCATCATCGGGGCCACGTTCGGCGTCGGCTACCTGATCGCGTCCGTCTGGCTCTCGCCGGTACCCCTGCTCACCAGCGACCACGCGGTGCCTCGCGTGCTCGACCTGCCGGCCGGCGAAGCGCAACGAAAGCTGGCAGAGCTCGGCTTTCGGGCAAAGTTGGACGACGAGCGCCCCCACCCGACCGTGCCGCGCGGGGCAATCGTGTGGCAGGACCCGCCGCCCGGAATGATTCTCCCTGAGAACACCGTGGTTTCGCTGGTGCCCAGCGCCGGCCTGCAGCAGGTCCCGGTGCCCGACATTATCGGCCTCGCCATGCCCTATGCCGGACGGGTGCTCGCGGCGGCCGGGCTGAAAGTGGGCGAGGTGGACACCGTCGCGGCGGATCCCGAGCCCAACGTCGTGGTGGCGACTCGGCCCCCCGCGGGGGGCGGCCGCGAGCCCGGCGGCGCGGTCGACGTCGTGGTCAGCGGCCAGACCAGAGTGAGGACGTCGCAGAGCGCCCGGATCATCCACCCCCTCATGACCGGAGCCCGGCCATGACCGTGCGGATCGCTCCCAGCATCTTGAGCGCGGAGCTCGACCAGCTGGAAGACCAGCTTCGCGCGGTCGAGGCGGGCGGCGCCGATTGGATTCACGTGGACGTGATGGATGGGCATTTTGTACCCAATCTCACCTTCGGCGTGCCGGTGATCCGGGCGCTCGGCCGGCTGACCCAGCTCCCGCTCGACGTCCACCTGATGGTGCAGCAGCCGGAACGCTACATCGCGGAGTTCGCCGAAGCGGGAGCGAAAGTCTTTACCTTCCATCCCGAGGCGACGATTCACGTGCAGCGGCAGCTCACGGCGGTGCGGGAGCAAGGGATGCTCGCGGGTCTCGCGCTCAACCCGGGAAGCCCGCTGACGCTGCTGGAGGAAGTCGTGGACGACGTGGACCTGGTGCTCATCATGAGCGTGAATCCGGGCTATGGAGGCCAGGCCTACATTCCGGCCTCGACCGACAAGATCCGGCGCTGTCGGGCGCTGCTCGATGCCCGGGGAAGCCGGGCTCCGCTCGAGGTGGACGGCGGGATCACGCTGGAGACGATCGGAGCCGCGTGGGACGCCGGCGCTGACGCCTTCGTGGCGGGCACCGCCGTCTTCGGCGCGCGCGATCCCGCCGAAGCGACCCGGGCGCTGCGGCGCTGCTGCGCCGTCCGGGTATAGCAGATCATGTCGAAGCAGTGGCTGGCCGTCGTGGCCGTGCTCGCGGGGCTCGGAATCGGCGCAACCGCACTGGTCAAGTACGGGGCGGAGCACGCGCCGGTGGCGGTCGGGGCTCGGGCGCCGGACTTCAAGGTCGTCGATCTCGCGACCGGTGACACCGTGTCGCTGCGTGACCGGTACAAGGGCAGCGTGACGCTGGTGAACATCTGGGCCACTTGGTGCGAGCCGTGCAAGGTCGAGATGCCCGCCATGGAGCGACTCTACGACTCGCTCGGCCCGCGCGGGTTCAAGATCGCCGCCGTCAGCGTCGACGAGGGCGATCCGACCGACGTGCGCAACTTCGGCCAAGCGCTCCATCTCACGTTCGACCTCCTGCAAGACCGCTCGACAGCCATCCAGCAGACCTATCAGACCACCGGGGTACCCGAGAGCTTCCTGCTCGATCGCGAGGGCACCATCATGAAGCGCGTGATCGGGGCGCAAGACTGGAGCTCGCCGGTCAACCGCGCCCTGATCGAACGCCTGCTCAACGAAGGGAAGCCCGGGTCCTGAAGTGAGCATACGCGCGGCATTCGTCGCCGACTGGCCGCTCAAGCTCACCTCGGTGGCGTTGTCGGTGCTGCTGTGGCTGTTCGCGTCCAGCGAGCAACCGGGGAGCGCGCTGCTTCGAGTCGAGCTCCGGGTGCAGCCGCCCCCGGGCCGGGCCGTGGTTAACCCGCTGGAGCCGCTCCGCGCCACCGCCGTGGGCTCGCGGCGCACGCTGCTCCGGCTCTCCCGCGAGAACCTGTTCTTCACCCGGATCCTGCCCGACACCCTCACCGCCGACAGCACCCGGCTCGATATCGATCCGTCCGACATCGTGCTCCCCGGCGAGGCCGACGTCCGGATCCAGGACGTCGAGCCTCGCCAGGTCATGGTCGAGCTCAATCCGGTGACGCAGCGGGTCGTGCCGGTGCGGCCGGTGGTGCGCATTCAATCGGACTCCGGATTCGAGCTGGTGGGCGGGGTCGCCGTCGTGCCCGGCGAGGTGCGGCTGGCGGGTCCGCGCGACCGGGTCGCCGCGCTCGACTCGGTGCGGACCGTTCCAATAGAGATTACCCGAGCGGACGGACCCACCGAGGAGCGGGTGATGGTGGATACCGCCGGCTTCGGTGCGGTTCGGGTCTTCCCCGCCCGAGTCACCCTGAGCCTCGACGTGCGGGCGATGGGCGAGCGCACCGTGTGGCCGGTGCCGGTCCAGCTCCCGGCCGCGCTGGCTCATCTGCTCAAGCCCGACCGGGACACCGTCAGCGTCCGGGTGCGGGGTCCCCGAAGCCGGCTCCCTGCCCTCACGCCCGAGAGCGTCACCGTCACGGTAGACCCGGGCCCGACGGTGGGCCCGCCGCGATCGCGCGCCGCGCTCCGCGTTCTGCTCCCGCCCGGACTCACCGGCAAAGCCACGCCCGACAGCGTCACCTTCCGGCGAGGCGAGCGTGGCTGAGCGGATTCTGGGAATCGAAACCTCCTGCGACGAGACCTCCGCCGCCGTGCTGGCCGTGGACGGCGGACGACCAACCCTGCTCTCGCTGGTGATTCTCTCCCAGGACGTCCACCGCATCTTCGGCGGCGTCGTACCGGAGCTCGCCAGCCGAGCTCACGTGCGGGTCATCGGCTCCGTGGTGGACCAGGCCCTGACCGAGGCCGGGATCGGGTTGGCCGAGGTCGACGGCATCGCCGTCACCTCCGGGCCCGGACTGGTGGGCGCGCTGCTCGTCGGGGTGATGTACGGCAAGACCCTCGCCTACACGCTCGACCGGCCGTTCCTCGGCGTGAACCATCTGGAGGGACATCTGTTCGCTCCGACGCTGGAGGACGCCGAGCTCGAGCCGCCGTTCGTTGCGCTGCTGGTGAGCGGCGGCCACACCATGCTGCTCGACGTCTCCGGCTGGGGCGAGTACCGGCTGCTGGGCCAGACCCTCGACGACGCCGCAGGTGAGGCGTTCGACAAGGTCGCCACTCTGCTGGGGCTGGGCTACCCGGGTGGCGCGCCGCTCGAGCGCCTGGCCCGCGAAGGGAAACCCAACCGCTACCGCTTCCCCCGTCCGTTGCTGGGCGATCTCACCCGGAGCGACGCCCCCTACCAGTTTTCGTTCAGCGGACTCAAGACCGCCGTGCTCCGCGCCGTCCGGGCCAGCGACGATCTGGATCGGGACCGGGCCGATCTCGCCCGCGGCTTCCAGGACGCGGTGCTCGACGTGCTGGTCGCCAAGACCGCACATGCGGTGGAGGAGCTGGGCTACCCGAGCGCGATGATCGGCGGGGGCGTAGCCTGTAACCGGGCGCTGATCCAGCGGCTCGGTGAGCGACTGGTCGGGAGCGCGCGGCTCAGCGTGGCCTCGCCCCGGCTCAACACCGACAACGCCGCGATGATCGCGGCGGCCGGAGCCTGGCGGCTCGCGCAAGGCGAGCGCAGCGGCTGGGACCTCGAGCCGAGAGACGATCTCCCGATCCCGGGGCTCCGCGCCCCGGATCCTCACCGGACACTGGCATGACGATCTACCCCCTCACCATCCGGATCGGCAGCTTCGATATCACCGGCTACGGGATCATGATGATGGTGGCGTTTCTCGCCGGCGGCTGGCTGATCTCGCTCGAGTTGCGGCGGCGGGGCCTGCGAGAGGACTACGCCGGCGACATCGTGGCGGCCGCGGTGGTCGGCGGCATCGTCGGGGCGAAGCTCTGGTACGTCGCTCTGTTCCACGATCCCGGCGCGCTCTTCTCGCGGGGCGGTCTGGTGTGGTATGGCGGGTTCATCGGCGGCGTGGTGGCGGTGCTGGCGAACGGGAGCCGGCTCAAGGTGCCCATGCGCTGGACCATGCAGCTGGGCGCGCCGGCCCTCGCCGCGTCGTATGCGCTGGGCCGGGTCGGGTGCTTCCTGGTCAACGACGATTACGGGCGCCCGACGTCCTTGCCCTGGGGCGTGCGGTTCCCGCGGGGGTTGCCGCCCTCGACCGCAATGAATCTCCAGCAGCAGTTCGGGGTCGCGGTCCCGTCCGGCGTGGATCCCAACACCGTGCTCGCCGTCCATCCGACCCAGCTGTACGAGGTGGCCATCATGCTCGTCGCGTTCGCCATCCTGTGGCGTTTGCGCGCGCGGGCCAAACCGACCGGATGGCTCTTCGGGCTCTACCTCGTGTTTGCCGGCACCGAGCGCTTTTTAGTCGAGATCTTGCGAGCCAAGGACGATCGGCTGATCGGCCCGTTTACCCTCGCGCAGCTGACCAGCGTGTTGCTGGTTGTGATCGGTGCCGTCATGCTCGCTCGCTGGCGGGAAGGCTCTGAGCTGCCGCCGGGCCCCTACCTCGCGGCCGGCAAATTAGAACCATCGGCCAAGTCTTGGGCGGCTGCCTAAGTCGTTGAATCATCACGAGTTCCGCCAGCGGCGCCCGATGGTGTCGCGAAACTCGACGGACGTCCGGCGGCGATGGCCCCCGACTCCGATTGCCTAACCGATTGTCCTGTTGAATGTTAGTCGCTGGGCCCTGGCTGGCACTGCGCTTGCCTTTCCGTCACCGCGACGGAGCCCAGGTGCTCCCAGCGAAAAGTGGCGGGTCGAAGAAGGGTGGAGCGGGCACTTACGCCTGTCTCCGATAAACTCAGGGGGCGATCTGCCACCTCTCTATGCGAACGGTCCGCCGACATCGGCGGACCGTTCGCGCTTTCGGCACCGCGGCGTGCTAGACCAGTTTCCGCAGCATTGCGACTTGGCCCATGTGGTAGGCGTCGTGCTGGGCGACACCATGCAGCATCACGTAGTAAGAGCCCACGGTCCCCAGCGACGGATCGGGCGGCTCGGTCCCAACCTGATCGTCGAGTCCGGCCTCGGCAAAGCCCAGCACCGCTTCCGCCAGCTGCCGATGGGAGTCGTCTAACCGGCGTTGCGCGTCGGCCCACGCAGCCTCGCCGGTCTCGCCCACCGGCGGCCAGTCGCCCTCGGCGGGCATCCGGGGCTGGCCTCCCTGGAGACGGCGGACGACCTCGCCTCGCCAGGCGATGATGTGCAGGACCAGCTCCCAGATCGAGTGCGCGCCCGGAATCGGATGGGCTGCGGCAGCCGAGGCGGTGACACCGGCCAGACCCTGCTGCACTGATGGCCCATGCCAGGGGGCCTGCTCATGGCCGCGGCGGAGCTCATCGGCGATCCGCTCGACCTCTCTCATTGGTTCTGCCGCCGGGCGGCTTCCTGTTCCCGAGCCTTGAGGTTGGCTCGCATCCGATCCACTTCGGCGCGCATCTCGGCGAGATCCGCTTCCATGCGCTCCAGCGATCGGAGCAGCTCCGACCTGATCCCGGCCGTCACCGCCGGTGGCGCCGCAGCGCGCACGCCCTGGCCCGTCCCGGGCGCCGCCCGCTCGGGGACCGCGGCAGCAACGGGGAGGCGTCGGGGCTCGATCAGGAAGGTCCACACCAGCGCGGCCACCAGCAGCACGAGCAGAGCGCCCTGGGCCAGCAGCGACTCCGCCGTAGGGTAGATGCCGAGGGAAGGGATCCGGGGCGCCCACGACACGATGGTCGTCGGAACCAGCTGGCCCTCCTGCAGCTCAGCGATGCCCTTGCCGGCAAAGACGAACGCCATGTAATAGAGAAACGCGCTGGTCACGCCGAAGAACGGCTTCAGCGGAAGCCGCACGCCAAACCGGTTGATCGCCAGGTAGACGATGACCATCACCAGCGAGCCCAGCGCGATGCCGGCGAGCACAGCCGCCGTCGAGCTGCCCGACCCGCCGGCCACGAACAGCGCCTTGTAGAAGAGCACCGTCTCGAAGCCTTCGCGATAGACCGCGAGGAACGCGGCCGACGCGAGCGCGAGCGCGGAGCCGCTGGTCACGGCGTCCTGGACCTTGCCGCGCACGAACCGGTTCCATTTGGCCACCTCCATCTTGGAGAGCAGCCAGTAGCTCACGTAGAAGAGCACCCCGGTGGCCACCACCATGGTGAGCCCCTCGAGCGCCTCCCGCTTGGCCGGGCTCAGGCGAAACACCGTCTCCAGCGCGAACGCCGTGAGCAGACTGGCCGCGATGGCCGCGCCGACCCCCACGTGAAGATCGCGCTTCCGATGAGCGGCGCCGGTCTTGACCAGGAACGTCATCAGCGCGCCCAGCACCAGAATCGCTTCCAGGCCTTCGCGCACCAGAATCACGAACGACTGGAGGAACAGATTGAACGGCGACAGGGTCTCCCCGAGCACCCGCTCGGCGTTCTCCAGGTCGGCAGCCAGGGCGGCGCGAATGCCGTCCAGCTCGCCGGGGGCCGCGCCCCCCGCGGCTCGGGTCCGGAGCGCCGCAAAGCGGTTCTCCAGCGAGGTCGCGAGGTCGGGATTCTTGGCGCGGACCGAGCGCTCCACCTGCTCGAACGTCATGTAGGCGTTGAATGCGGCGGCGCTCGCCTCGCTGCTCCGCCCGGCGCGAGCGAGCCGGTCGGCGGAATCGAGCTGGCTCCGCACCCCCGCAAAGACGCGCGCAGTGGCCGCGGCATCGGCTTCGTGCTGAACGCTTCGGACGGCGGCCACCCGCGCCAGCGACGTGTCGGGATGTCCCTCGCTGCCCAGCTCGACGCCGATGGCGGAGTCGGACAAGCGAGCGGTCGCGTCGAACCGCTGGAGCGATGTCGGAACCTCGCCTCTCGGGGCAGGAAGGCGGAGCAAGGTGGCGTAGGCCGCCGCAGCCCAACGGTCATCGGCGGACAGCCGGGTCTCGAACGCCGGCATCGCGGTGCCGACGACGCCGATGGTGACCCGGCGATAGAAATCGAGTGGGGTGGCATCGCCCAGAGCGGCGCGGTCCGCGAGATCGGCGGGCTTGGGATCGAGCCCCGCCGCCGTGGGCCCGTCACCCCGGCCCAGGTTGCCGTGACAGCTGGCGCAGTTCTCCCGGTAGACCTGGGCCCCACGAGCCAGCGAAGGACTCTCGGCCGGGATCTCCTCGAGCGCGATGCCGAGCCGCTGAGAGAGCGACGAGGTGAGAGCGCGGACCCGAGCTTCGACAGTGTCGGGGTCCGCCGTGGCGTCTATCAGGCGCTCGACCCCGTCGATCTCCCGGGTGGTCGCGGTGCTTACGTCCGTCGGCAGCAGTGCCGCACTTCGGCGCGCTTCGGCTAGGAACAGCCGCGCCTCGCCGATCTCCGCCTTGGCCACGACCCGGCCGTTCTGAACGCCGGCGCGGTATTCCTGGGCCGCGAGCTGGGCGGTTGCGGCGAGCCGCCGGACGGCTGGAACCTCCTCGCCACCAGCCGGTTGCTGCCCCGGACCGGCCAGTGTGATCGCGAACAGGACCCGAGTAGCGTGGATGAGAAGCATTATCAATAGGTTTGGAATGTGCTGCCGGAAAGTAGAGCGGGAAGGTCGGCTTTGGAAGTGAGAAGTAAGAAGTGAGAAGTAAGAAGTGAGAAGTAAGAAGTGAGAAGGGGGTGCCGAATGGTCGTTTGAGCCGCCGATGCCCCCCTTCTTACTTCTCACTTCTTACTTCTCACTTCCAAAGCCGACCTTCCCGCTCTACTTTCCGGCAGCACATTCCAAACTT
>DASQPE010000052.1:0-12430 GCA_035644115.1 Gemmatimonadales bacterium | reverse complement strand
CGCCAGGACTTGCCCGTCGCCTTCCCGCTCGGCCGCGCCGGCGGCGGCGGCGTAACCATCCGCGGCCTCCACCAGGTCCCCGGCGGTCTGCCGCTTGCGCGCGAACCTAAGCAGCTCGGGCGCGAGAGCAGGCCGGAGCAGCGAGCTACCAGGCAATGGCGTAGCGGGAGAAGTGCTCGAGGTTCGCGCTGACCCGCTGGTGCAGCGGATCATCGAGCGAGAGCAACGACTGCAGGATCTGCAGCAGGTCGGTGGTGTAGACGATCTTCTTGGGGAGCAACTGGCCCAGCAGCGAACAGTTGGCGTAGCTCATGGTGAGCCGCGCCGGCGCCCCGCCGGCGAAGGCGAGCCCCTCCGGCTGAAATCGAACCGAGTTCACCGTCTCCGGCAGCACTTCGGCCGTGATCACGACGGAGCTGTCGAGCGCTCCGGCCGGAATCGTCAGGGTGTGCGGGCCGATCTGGAGCACGCCGCCCGAGGGGCCCACGGTCTGCCGGACCTGGGTGTAGGGCAGCGGCGTGCAGGTGAGCAGCCCTTCTCCCAGCCCGGTCCCGAGCAGGCCGCCACCACTCCCGAGTCGTTCCGACGGTGCGGGTGGCGACGATCCTGGCGACGTCGGTACATCACCGGAGGTGCAGCTGGAGACAAGCGCGAGAACGGTCGCGAGGACCAGGGGGCGGAAGCGCGGGGACAGCATGTCAGGCTCCGGCGTTGGGGTTGCTGTCCTGCGACGATACCGCGGCCTGGAGGAAAGCTCCGGCCGCCGCCCGGCCCCGGCAATAGTGGGGACGGCGCGGTACGCGGAACATCAGGGAAACCCGGGCGCAACCGCCGTACCACCCATTTCTCAATTGCGTAGATCTCGGCCAAGAAGGCGACAGTGCGCGAACTCGTTGGGCCGACGGCGGATCCGAAACCAAATGCGGGTTCTGTCGTCGTGAATCGAGACACTCGAACCTGACGGCGCGCCGACGCCGCCCGGGGCCCCTGGTGTTTTGCGGCGCATTCCTTAGTGTCCTCCCGGCCAGTTGGCCGGTAACCTCGCTTTGCCCAAGAGAACGCTCATGCCCCCTGTCGCCACACGACTGACCAGCCACGTCCTCCTTGCCTTCGCAGCGGTCGCAGGGCTCGCGCGTCCACTAGCCGGCCAGACCGACCGCGGCGCGCTCACGCTCCAGCGGCTGATGCAGGGCGAATTTCACGCGAAAGCCTATGGCCCGATCCGCTGGGTAGACGACAGCTCCTACAGCGTGCTCGAGCCATCCGCGTCGGTGAGGAATGCCCAGGACCTCGTGCGATACGACGCCGCGTCCGGCCGCAAATCGGTCCTGGTCCCGGCCGGCCGGCTGGTGCCGCCGGGCGACTCGGTCCCGATCGAGATCGAGGACTTCGCGTGGTCTCCGGCCGGACCCCAACTCCTCCTGTATACCAACTCGCAACGGGTGTGGCGGCAGAATACCCGGGGTGACTACTGGCTGGTCGATACCACGAGCTGGAAGTTGCGCCGGCTGGGCGGCCCCGATGCGAAGCCTTCGACCTTGATGTTCGCCACGTTCTCGCCCGATGGCCATGCGGTCGCTTATGTGCGGGAGCGCAATCTCTACGCGGAGACCGTGGCCGACAGCAAGGTCACCCAGCTGACCGCCGACGGCTCGCCCACGGTGGTGAACGGGACCTTCGACTGGGTCTACGAAGAGGAGCTGAATCTGCGCAACGGCTTCCGCTGGAGCCCGGACGGGCATCGGATCGCCTACTGGCAGCTCAACATGGATAGCGTCCGGAACTTCGATCTTATCGACGACACCGATTCGCTCTACTCGTTCGTGGTTCCGGTGCAGTATCCCAAGGCAGGCACCAGCAACTCGGCCGGCCGGATCGGTGTGGTGTCCGCCAGCGGGGGTGCAACCCGTTGGCTCGACATCGCGGGCGATCCCCGCAACCAGTATCTCGCGCGAATGGAATGGGCGGCAAGCCCGGCCGAGCTCGTGATCCAGCGGCTGAACCGGCTTCAGAACACGGATGACGTCATGCTGGCGGACGTCGAGACGGGTCGGGTGCGCACGGTCATGACGGAGCGGGACAGCGCCTGGCTGGACGTGGTGGACGATCTCCGCTGGCTCGACCACGGGAAATCATTTCTGTGGCTGAGCCAGCGCGACGGCTGGCGGCACCTCTATCGGGCTTCTCGCGACGGCAAATCGGTGCGGTTGCTGACGCCCGGCGCATACGATCTCATCAGCCCCGACGCCGCGTTCGGCGATCCGTACGTCCATGCCGTGGACAGCACCGGCGGGTGGGCCTACTTCTCGGCCTCGCCCAGCAACGCCACCCAGCGATACCTCTATCGCGTGCGCCTGGACGGGAAGGGGCGTGCCGAGCGCCTCACCCCCGCGGACCAGCCGGGCAGCCACGATTACGACATCGCGCCGGGCGCGCGCTGGGCCCTCCACACCTGGTCGAGCTTCGATACGCCGCCCCAGGTCGAGCTGGTGCGGCTTCCGAAGCACGAGCGGGTCCGCACGCTGCTGGATAACGCCGAGCTCAAGACCCGCCTGGCGGCCCTGCGCCGGCGGCCGGTCGAATTCTTCAAGGTGGACGTGGGCGACGGCACCAGGCTGGACGGCTGGCTGCTCCGGCCCGCCGATTTCGACTCGACCAAGCGCTATCCGGTGCTGTTCCACGTATACGGCGAGCCGGCGAGCCAGACCGTGCTCGACGAATGGCAGGGCTTCCTCGGGCTCTGGCATCTCATGCTGGCGCAGCAAGGGTATCTCGTCGCCAGCGTGGACAGCCGGGGGACTCCCGCGCCGCGCGGGCGCGCGTGGCGCAAGTCGGTCTACCGCCAGATCGGAATCCTGGCCTCGGCCGATCAGGCTGCCGCCGTGCGAGCGCTCGCTCGGCGGCCGTATGTGGATCCGAACCGGATCGGGATCTGGGGTTGGAGCGGGGGCGGGTCGATGAGCTTGAATGCCATCTTCCGGTATCCCGATGTCTACCGGATGGCCATGGCGGTGGCTCCGGTGCCCGACCTCCATCTGTATGACACTATCTACCAGGAGCGCTACATGGGCCTTCCGGCGGACAATGCGGAAGGGTACCGTCTGGGCTCACCGATCACGTACGCGAACCAGCTGCGAGGGGACCTGCTCGTCGTGCACGGGAGCGGGGACGACAACGTGCACTACCAGGGCACCGAGCGACTGGTGAACCAGCTGGTCGCGGCGAACAAGCCCTTCACGATGATGACATATCCCAACCGGACCCACTGCATCTGCGAAGGTCCCGGCACGACGCCCCACCTGTTCGGCCTGCTCGAGCGCTATCTGCACGAGCACTTGCCGGCGGGCAGCCAGTAACGGATAGCGCCCCATGACTCTGACATCCCTTCTCTACGACGTCCACGACGGCATCGCACGGGTCACCGTCAACCGGCCGGACAAGCTCAACGCTCTCAATGCCACCGTCATCGCCGAGCTGGGCGACGCGGTGGGTCACATCGAGGGCGACGCGGGCGTGCGCGGCGTGATTCTGACCGGAGCCGGCCCAAAAGCCTTCGTCGCCGGGGCGGACATCTCGGAGCTGGCCGATCAAGGACCCATGGAGGGGAAGGCTCGCGCGCTGGCCGGACAGCAGGTCATGCGGCGCCTGGAGCGCTGCGGCAAGCCGGTGATCGCCGCGGTCAATGGCTTTGCACTGGGCGGGGGATGCGAGCTGGCGATGGCGTGTCACCTCCGGGTGGCGAGCGAGACGGCCAAGTTCGGCCAGCCGGAGGTGAAGCTCGGCCTCGGCCCGGGCTTCGGTGGCACCGTGCGGCTACCGCGGCTCGTCGGCAAGGGACGAGCGCTCGAGCTCCTGCTCACCGGCGCCACCATTGACGCGCAGGAGGCGTATCGCATCGGCCTAGTCAACCGGGTGGTGCCCGCCGATCGTCTCCTGGCCGAAACCGAGCAGCTGCTCAGGACCATCCTCGAGCAGGGGCCCATCGCGGTCCGGCTGGTGCTGGAGGCGGTCGAGACCGGGCTCGACCTGAGCGTGGATGAAGCGCTGCTGCTCGAGGCCAACCACTTCGGCCTGCTCTCGTCCACCGCCGACATGCGCGAGGGCACGGCGGCCTTTCTGGCCAAGCGGAAGGCGCAGTTCGAGGGCCGCTGACCGCTGGCAGGGCGACCTAGTTGCGCTTGGCGCCGTCCGCCGGCCGCGCACCCGGAGGACTAAGCGGCACCGCCGGCACTACGGCGGGCGCCGAGTCCAGGAGACCTGCGCGCCCGATCAGCTGTGCCGCCAGCACGGTCTGGATGACGCTCCCGATCTGATGCACGGTCGCGTCGGGTGCGCCGCCGTCTCCGGCGATGGTGACCAGCTTGGCTTCGGCCAGCGCGCCGGCGATCGCCGGCGCGATCTGGGGCAGCATCTCGACCTGCCGGTAGCGGAAGTACGATTCGCCGCCCTCCCGAATCGCCTCGTTGACCTTTCGGATGCTCTCCGCCTGGGCCGTGGCGACCGTCGTGATCCGGATCGCCTCGGCCTCGGCGGCGGCCAGCGCTTCGATTTTCACCCGCTCGGCATCGGCCCGGGCCTGTGCGATCTGGGTTGCGTCGAGCTCCGCGACCCGCTGGAGGGCCAGGGCGTCCTGCTTCTTCGCCTCGGCGGCAGCGATGAGAGCGGCATTGGCCGCCCGGGTCTGGTCTAGCTCACGCTGGCGGTCGGAGATGACCCGGTCCGCCTCGAGCTGCGCTTCCTTCGAGCGGCGGGTCTGTTGGGCCGCCACGATGTCGGCGTTCGCCTGCGCCTCGGCGGCGCTCTGGCGCCGCCGAGCCTCCGCCACCTCGCTCTGAACCACCTTGATGTTGAGCGAGTTGAAGATCAGGCCGAGGTCGGTCAGCTCGCGGGAGCAGGCCTTGCGGATGATCACCGCGAGCGGATCGTCGTCGTCCTCGTCCTCGATGTGCGCGGGCAGGGTTCCCGTCGGAACCGTCACCGCGGTTGCGATCGGCGGCGGAAGCATTTTCACCGGCGCCGCCTTGGCCGAGAAGAGCTGGTCGTGGGTGAGCAGGTTGATCGCTCGCCGGCCGGAGCTCGAGAGCAGGTCGGTGAGGGTGTTCACCTGGTCCGCCTCCGGCTTGGCGAAGAAGCGGTTCGCCGCCGTCTTAATCAGCTCGTCCGCGTCGCCCACGCTCACGATCGCGCTCGCGAGCACCCGAACCTTGATCGGTCGAGGGGTGCCGGTGTCGTCCACGTCGGCCGTCTGGTCGGTGATATCGAGGTCGACGTTGATCACCTTGCTCGAGATCGTGGTCCCGGTCGTGAGCAGCGGGATCTCCTTCGACTTGCCCGGCCCGCGATAGATCACGGTATGCCCATGGAGCCAGCTCACCAGGCGGATCGATCCGGCTTCCACGTTGCGGAGAATGCTGCTGACCAGCACCGGCAGCAGGATGACAACGCCGATGACGATGCCGAAGATGGCGATTCCAGGAATGAAGAACTCCATATGGCGGAGCTCCAAAGTAGAAGAGTGGCGCTACGCGGGATCCCGCCGCGATACGGTGCAGCGTTGCCGCGCAGTATCGACCGCCTGGATGATCAGCGGATCGCCGGCGCGAACCCGGATGCCGGCCGCACGGTCCGCGGCCGACAGCGAGCCCAGCAGCTGGACCACCTGCCCATCGAGAACAAACTTGACCAGCCCGTCGCCGTCGGGGTTGAAGCTGGTCGCGGCCTCGGCGTCGTCCATCACGCCGTGCTCCAGAGTGAGGGCCGGCTGCGAGGCGAAGCGAAGCAGCAGATTCCAGATGGGCCCGACCACGGCGGCCTCGAAGGCGACCCCGCCGGCGACGGCGGCCGCAAACAGCCAGGGACCGCTCAGCAACGCACGGAGCGCCAGGCCCACCCCACCGAAGCCGACCAGCACACTGAACGCGATCCGGGGCGAGAGCAGCACACTCCAACGAGAAGCGCCGCTCTGCTGATGGGAGCCGACCGGGTGGCCGCCAGCCGCGTGGCTGCCAGCATGATGCCCGCCAGGGCCGTGGCCGCCCCCGTGGTGCCCGCCGGCATGGTGCGAAGCGTGTCCGGCGTGACCGTGTCCCGCGCCCGCCCGGCCATGACCTCCCATGACGGCCATAGCGAGGAGGCCGGTGCCCCCGAGGGCCAACGCGAAGACGTAGGGATCGAACATGAGTGGGATGGATTGAAGCTAAACCGGCGGCGTCGGTGGCGGCGACTACGTGTGGATCGAAGCCGGGAACGGGGTCCTTGCCCTCGAATTCCCCTCCCCTATCGGCTATTTTTCGGGGTTACAAGGACGGGGACTTACGTGAGGCTTGAGCGCCTGGTCGCCCGGGGATTTCGGAACCTCGCCGACCTCGAGTGCGACCTGCCGGCCGCCGGCCTCGCGATTCTCGGCTCGAACGGTCAGGGCAAGACCAATCTCCTCGAGGCACTCTACTATCCGGTCTTGTTCCGCTCCCTCCGGGGGTCGCCCGATCAGGAGCTGACCCGCTTCGGCGGACTCGGCTTCCATGTGACGGCGCAGGTCCGCGGCACCGACGGCGAAGCCACCATCGCGGCGACATACACCGCCGCCGGCCGGAAAAAGCGGATCGCGGTTCAGGGAGAGGAGATTCCGCGCCTGGCCGACGCGATCGGCCACTGGCTCGCGGTCGCCTTTCTGCCGGCGGATGTCGGGCTCGCCGCGGGCCCCGCAGCCGAGCGACGCCGTTTTCTGGACCGGCTGCTGGCGCTGAGCGATCGGCGCTACTACACCGCGCTGGCGCGCTATCGAGCGGCGCTGGCACAGCGAAACGCCGCACTTCGAACCGACCGGCCCGACCTGGCTCGGGCATTCGACCGGGTGTTGGCCGACTCCGGCGCGGTGGTGATGGCGAGCCGGCTCCGGTGGGTGGAACGAGCCGGTGAGGGGTTTGCCGCTGAGCTCGATGGACTGGGCGAGTCCGAAACGGTCTGCCTCCGGTATCACGGGCGGGCCGAATTGGCGGACTCGGCCGCCTGGCCGGCGGCGCTGGAGGCGGCTGCCGGCCGGGATCAGGCAAGGCGGGCGTCCACGGTGGGGCCTCATCGCGACGATCTGGTGCTCGAGCTGGGAGGCCGGTCGCTTCGCAGCGTCGGATCCACCGGGCAGCAGCGCACCGCGGCGGTAGCGCTCAAGCTCCTGGAGCTCGACACCCTGGCCGAGGCACGCGGGACCGAGCCGGCGCTGTTGCTGGACGATGTGTTCGCTGAGCTCGACGTCGAGCGGCAAGGACGATTCGCCCGGCGCCTCGGCCGGACACCGGTGCCGCAGGTGTTCATCACGGCGCCACGGGCGGACGAGCTGCCGGCGGGGTTGGAGCTGGAGCGGTGGCGGGTGGAAGACGGGAGCGTTGCCTGATGGACAAGCCCACGCCGCTGGCCGAAGCTCTCGACCGCTACCTGGCGGGCGCCGGCCTCAAGAAGCGAGTCCAGCAGGCTGCGATTCTGGAAGAGTGGGCGGCGCTGGTCGGGCCGCAGATCGCGGCAGTGACCATGCCGCAATCCATCACGCCCGACGGGGTCATGCGGGTGCACGTGGCCACCGCCCCCTGGGCAACCGAGCTGGGGCTGATGTCGCCCCGGATTCTGGCGCGGCTCAACCAGGGCCGCTCGGGTCGAGTAAAGGAAATCCGCTGGGTGCCCGGTCCGCTCGACCGGCCTCAGCCCTGACGAGCGAGGGACATGGCAAAGCGAGAGACGACCGGCGGCGACGGCGCGCAGTACGACGCCCAGTCAATCACGGTCCTCAAGGGCCTTGAAGCGGTCCGGCGCCGGCCGGGCATGTATATCGGATCGACGGGCGAGACCGGCCTGCATCACCTGGTCTATGAGGTGGTGGACAACTCGATCGACGAGGCGCTGGCCGGTTTCTGCGACACAATCGGTGTCACCATCCACCCCGACAACTCGATCACCGTGGCCGACAACGGCCGCGGGATCCCGGTCGACATGCATCCGGGCGAAAAGATGCCCGCGGTCGAGGTGGCGCTCACCCTGCTGCACGCCGGCGGCAAGTTCGATAAGAGCAGCTACAAGGTCTCGGGCGGGTTGCACGGCGTGGGCGTCTCGGTGGTGAACGCACTGTCCGAGCGGCTCGAGGTGCTGGTGGACCGGGACGGCAACCGCTATCACATGGCGTTCGTGCGTGGCAAGACGGTCAAGAAGCTCAACGTCCTCGGCAAGGCCCGGGGCACCGGCACGATCGTCCGGTTCAAGCCCGACCCCGAGATCTTCGAGGTCCTCGAGTTCCACTACACCACTCTGGCCGACCGCCTCCGTCAGCTCGCGTTCCTCAACAAGGGTGTCACCATCACGCTCAAGGACGAGCGTGAGGCCGAGGCCAAGAGCGAGACGTTCTTCGCCAAGGGCGGACTGGTGCAGTTCGTGGAATGGCTGAACCGCAACAAGAAGCCGATCCACCCCAAGCCGGTTGCCTTCAACGCGGTCAAGGACGACGTCGACATCGACGTGGCCCTGCAGTACGAAGACGGCTACAACGAGAACACCTTCACCTTCGTGAACAACATCAATACCCACGAAGGCGGGACCCATCTCACCGGCTTCAAGTCGGCGCTGACCCGGACGATCAACGAAATCGCCCGGAAGCGCGACTTCCTGAAGAAGGAAGGCTTCACCCTCTCGGGCGAAGACATCCGCGAAGGCCTCACCTGCGTGCTCCACGTGAAGGTCAAGGAGCCGCAGTTCGAGGGGCAGACCAAGACCAAGCTGGGCAACTCCGAGGTCGAGGGCATCGTCAAGCAGGTGGTGAACGAGCATCTCGGTAACTGGCTGGAGGAGCATCCTCCGGTTGCCCGGGCCATCATCGAGAAGGCGGTGAGCGCGGCCCGGGCCCGTGAGGCAGCCCGCAAAGCGCGCGACCTGGTGCGCAAGAAGTCGGGCCTCGAGAACGCGGTGCTGCCCGGCAAGCTGGCGGACTGCTCGATCGACGATCCGGCCCACACCGAGCTCTACCTGGTCGAGGGCGACTCGGCCGGCGGGAGCGCGAAGCAGGGCCGCGACCGCCAGTATCAGGCGATCCTGCCGCTGCGGGGCAAGATCCTCAACGTCGAGAAGGCCCGGATCGACCGGATCCTGGGCAACGAAGAGATCCGCGCGATGATCACGGCGATCGGCACCGGCGTCCGGGAGGACTTCAAGCTGGACGACGCGCGCTATCACAAGATCATCCTGATGACCGACGCGGACGTCGACGGCGCCCACATCCGCACGCTCCTGCTCACCTTCTTCTTCCGGCAGATGCAGGAGCTGATCGACGCAGGGTTCGTCTACATCGCCCAGCCGCCGCTATACCGGGTGGCCAAGGGCAAGGAGGAGTTCTACGCCTACACCGAGGGCGAGCGGGACGAGTACGCCAAGCGGCTCAACGGCGACGGCAAGGGCGTGAACATCCAGCGCTACAAGGGCCTGGGCGAGATGAACCCGGACCAGCTCTGGAAGACGACGATGGATCCGGCCACCCGAACCATCCTGCGGGTCACCATGGAAGACGCCGTCGAGGCGTCGAAGCTGTTCGACGAGCTCATGGGAGACGAAGTGGAGCCGCGGCGCCTGTTCATCGAACGCAATGCGAAGTACGTGAACAACCTGGACGTCTGATCCCAATGGACGCGGCACGACTCCGCACCGCGATTCCCGCCGCCATCGACGCACTGGGCGGCGACTCCAGGGTGTCCGTCCTCGGACCGGACGCCTGGGCCATCTTTCGCGGGACCGTGCTGGGCTATGTGGCGCTGATCGTGCCCGACGGCGAAAGCGAACCCGACGGCATCGTCCACGTCACCTTCCCCATTCTGCGGGTGCCCGCCCAGGGCGCTGAGCCGCTGTTTCGCCGCCTGCTCGAGGTCAACCACGAGCTCGGCTCGTTCGCGTCGTTCTCGCTCGACAGCCACGGCAAGGTCTGGCTGGGCGCCGGCCGGTTCGCGGCCGATCTCGATGAGCACGAGCTGCGCGAGCTCATCGCCCAGGTTGCCGGCCTGGCCGACCGCTACGACGACGAGCTGCTCGAGCAGTTCGGGCGGAACCTGGCGCTGGAGTAGGCGCCGGAGACCAGATTTTTCACCACAGAGCCGCAGAGGGCGCAGAGACCCGGTCAATGCTGAGCTGCGGACCCGCCTTGGAGCGTCGATCTGGCCGAGGCAGCCCGGCCGATATAGGTTTATTCCCGGCATCGTTGGGGGAACCCCCCACGCCGGTGCAGTACAGCTGGTACCCCACGGCCGGTCGACTCGGGTCGACCCGGCCGTTTTCTCTCCCCTGAGAGACTGTAACGGTGGGGATTATGATCGAAGTCAAGCTGAATGAAGACGACCGCCTCGACTGGGCGCTCAAGACCTTCAAGCGCAAGGTGCAGAAGTCGGGCCTGCTGCAGGACCTCCGCCGCAAGCGCTATTACGTGAAGCCGAGCCAGGCTCGGCAGCTCAAGGCCGCGGCCGCCCGACGCCGCGCACGCTCCGGACGCCGGCGGTCCCGTGACTGAGTGCCGGCGGCTGGGCTGGGAGATCGCCTGGTAGCTTAGGCTCATGTCCCACCCCGGCTCCGGTTCGTTCGGCGTCGCGCGCCAGATCGAGATTTATCAGCGGGGGTCGCAGGTGCCGGTGGCCCCGGAGGCGTTGGAGCAGCGCGCCCGGGAGCTGCTGAGTCCGGAGGCGTTCGGGTACCTCGCAGGCGGGGCCGGCGCCGAGGACACCATGCGCGCCAATCTGGCCGCGTTCCGTCGCTGGCGAATCGAGCCGCGGGTCCTCTGCAATCTCGCCAGCCGCGAGTGGCGCAGCACCCTCCTCGGGACCAATCTTCCCGCCCCTGTCCTGCTCGCGCCGCTCGGCGTGCAGGGCATTCTCCACCCCGATGGTGAGCTCGCCTCCGCCCGTGCCGCCGCCGCGCTGGGCATCCCCGTGATCCTGAGCAGCGCGTCCTCCGTCACTCTGGAGCAGGTCGCGGCCGCGATGGGAGACGCCCCCCGCTGGTTTCAGCTCTACTGGAGCGCCGATCCCGATGTCGCCACGAGCTTCGTCGCTCGGGCGGAACAGGCCGGCTACGGCGCGATCGTGGTGACGGTGGACTGCCCGATTCTGGCCTGGCGGGAGCGTGACCTCGCGAACGCCTACACACCCTTTCTCCACGGGCACGGGATCGCCAATTACGTCGCAGACCCGGCGTTCTGCGCCAAGCTGCCCTGCAGCCCGGCAGACGACCCCGCGGCGGCCATCCGGCGATTCGTGGAAGTCTTCGGCAACGCGGCCCTGACCTGGACCGACCTCGCGGCCCTGCGACGGCGCACCCGGCTGCCCCTCGTGGTGAAGGGGATCCTGAGCCCGGACGACGCGGCGCGCGCGGTCGAGATCGGAATGGATGGCATCGTGGTGTCCAACCACGGAGGTCGCCAGGTGGACGGTGCGGTCGCGAGCCTCGACGCGCTGCCGCGGATAGTGGATCGAGTGGAGGGACGGGTTCCGGTGCTGGTCGACGGCGGGATCCGGCGCGGGGCTGACGCGCTCAAGGCGCTCGCGCTGGGCGCGAGCGCCGTGCTGCTGGGCCGGCTCTTCGCGTGGGGCCTCGCGGTGGGAGGAGAGGCCGGGGTGCGCGAAGTGCTGCTCAACTTCCTGGCCGATTTCGATCTTACGGTGGGTCTGTCCGGTTGCGCCTGCCTCGGGGATCTTCGACCCGAGCTGCTTCGCCTCGAGTCATAGCCGGTCCGGTCCCCCGAACCTCCCGTTCCGCCGCATCCAGCGCCGCCCGGTCGATCGTTGGCTCCCTTCCTACCAGTCGCGGGCCCGGATGGCGCCGGTCCCGGACCAGCCACGCTACCAACCCCGCCACCGCGAGCGCGGCGATCGCGAGACTCCCGAGCGGCGTCGAGACGAGGGAGATCATGGCTCAGAACGCCTCGACGCCGGTCGCCGTGACTCGATGAGACACCAGCGGCAGGGGGTGCGCGGCTTCGCCGATCACGATGGCCCGGCGCAAGGCGTCGAGCCCGGCGGCGATGCCGCCGTCGTCGCGGGCAAATACCGACGCGAGCGGTTGGCCCGCCTTGACCCGGTCGCCGGGCTTCACGGTGATCACGAATCCGACCGTGGGGTCGACCGGATCGGCCATTGTCTGGCGCCCGCCCCCCAACTCGATGATGGCGCGTCCGATGATCCGCGGGTCGACCGCGCCGACGGTGCCGCCCAGAGGGGCCCGGAACACCTCGACCGCGTCTGCCTGCGGCAGGATGCCCGGATCCTCGATCACCGCCGGATCGCCACCCTGAGCCTCGATGACCTTGCCAAAAGTCTCGAGAGCCCGGCCGGACCGGACCGTCTCCTCGAGGCACCGGCGGGCAGCCGCGGCGTCGCGCTCGACGCCGGCGAGAAGCAGCATCTCGACTCCGAGGGCG
>DASQPE010000051.1:0-6173 GCA_035644115.1 Gemmatimonadales bacterium | reverse complement strand
GATAGGCCAGCTGATCCGTCAACATCATGCGATCGAGGTCCGAAGCCCCTGCGAGCGCGGTCCACGCATGGTTGACGGCGTCCTCCGACTCACGGGCACCGGGGACCATCAAGGCGGGATCCTGCCAGAACGAAACCAGCGCGCGGTACATGGACGCCGCGCCGTCCGACCGGGCGAGCAGCCGGAGCTTGTAGGCCTTCTCCCCGAGGCGCGGGTCCCAAAGCCGCGCCGGGAGCAGCCCGCCGATGCTCCGGCTCCAGCGGTTCAGACTCTCGGCATCGGATCGGCCGATCAACCCGCCGACCAACCGCTTGGCCGCCCGAGGCAGGCCGGCGGCGGCGCGGAGCGCCGCCGCCCCCTTCATGTACCGGTTGTAGCCCGCGAATACTTCGTCGCCGCCGTCGCCCGACAGGGCGACCGTGACTTCGCGGCGCGCTAGTTGGCAGACGAGGTACGTCGGGATCTGCGACGGGTCAGCGAGCGGCTCGTCGAAAAGCTCGGGCACCCGGGGGACCACCGCCTCGAGCTCGGGCGCCGTCAGCATCAGCTCGGTATGCGCGGTTCCGAGATGCCGGGCGACCGCCGCGGCGTGCGCGGCTTCGTTGTAGTCCTGATCGGGAAAGCCAATCGTGAACGTGCGCACCGGCCGGCTGGCGGACGCCTGCATGAGCGCCACGACGGCCGAGGAATCGATCCCGCCCGAGAGCAACGCGCCGACCGGCACATCGGCCAGCATCCGGAGCCCCACGGCATGCGTGAGCAGGGCGTCCGCCTGCTCGATCAGCTCCTCGTCGCTCGCCGTGAGCGGGTTCGCGAGCCCTTCGCGCGCGACCTCCGCGACCGACCAGTAGGGCTTCGAGTCGGGCAATGGTTTGGCGGGGTCGCGGATCGAGAGGATGTGGCCGGGCTCCAGCTTGCGCACCCGCCGGAAGACGCTGTGCGGGGCGGGCACGTAGAGGAAGCGGAGATAGGCCGCCACCGCGTCGTGATCCAGCGCCCGGTCGAATTGGGGCAGCGCCATGAGCGACTTCAGCTCCGAGGCAAACGCGAGCTGGCCGTCTCCCTGCCAGACATACAGCGGCTTGATGCCGAGCCGGTCCCGCACCAGGTGGAGCGTACGCTCCGCCTGATCCCAGACCGCCATCGCGAACATGCCGACGAACCGGCGGGTCGCGTCTTCGATGCCCCACTGTTCGTAGGCAGCCAGCATCGTCTCGGTGTCGGAATGGCCCCGAAACCGGTGCCCCGCACCCTCGAGCTCGCGGCGCAGATCGGCGTGGTTGTACACCTCGCCGTTGAAGATGATGGTGAAGCGGCCCCCCGCCGAGCGCATGGGCTGGTGCCCCAGGGCGGAAAGGTCGAGAATGGCGAGACGGCGGAACCCGAGCGCGACCCCGGCGTCGGGGCCAACCCAGACACCGTGGTCGTCCGGACCCCGATGCTGAATCGGGGCGATCATGCTGCACGCAATGTCCCGAAGCTCGGCTTCGGTCTGCGCGCGGGAAGAGAAGAGCCCTGCTAGACCGCACATACGAGATGGCGCCCGGGCCCGGAAACGGCGGGCGCCGACCGAGACTCAGCGACCGCCAACGAGCCGCCGGAGCCGCGCACCGACCCGGCCCGACAGATCCTCCGCCCGCAGCTTCGCGTTCAGCAGTGCGGTCATCGCGGCCTGGAAGCCTTCGTGCCGCGGCGCGCGCTCGTAGTTGGGCACGTAGTGGCGCTTGTCCCCGAAGCCGAGAATGCGGCGATCTTCGTCGGTCATCCCACCCAGGAACGCGGCGTTGAGCACCAGGGGATGATACCGGTTGTATTTCACGTCCTCGTGGCGGAGCGGCACGCCCGGGTCGTGGTAGTTGTAGAACACGGCGTGCCGGGGCTCCAGGATCGGCGTGCTCTGCCGGTGGATGCCGCTGGTATCGAAAAGGATGGCCGTCCCCGCGCTGCCGAGCGCCTGGACGATCAGCCCAGGATCCAACCGAGCGACGTCCGCATCGGTGTAGGACCGGGGATGGAGCTTGCCGTGGGTACCTTTGACGTAGGTGAAAGCGCCGGACCGAACGTCCGTGAGGTAAATGGCGAGCTTGACCTCGCGCTGCAGCTGCTCAACCCGGGTCTGATCGTACCAGCCGTCGCCATGCCAGCCGTGAAAGTCCTGCGTGGTCGGGAGCGACAGCCAGCCCTTCGCCTCGACCAGCGCGAACGACGACCCGATGTAGTCGGTGAGCGTGGCTTTCACCAGCGGATGCAGGGCCGCATCCACGAATCCCTGATCGAGACTCAGGACGTCCTGCACCATATGGCGGAACTGCTCGGTCTTCTCGTAGCCGTCGAAGTCGTTCCACCGAAGTCGCTGGAGCCGGTGCGCGAACGCCCGCTGCATGCTCTGGAGCTGCTCGGGCGTGAGAAAGTCGGGGAGAATGGCGATGCCGTCCGCTTCCAGCTGCGCCGCGACGTTCGATACCCCGGTCGAGGCAGAGCTGGATACTGCCAACTGAGTGGCCATTGTCGTGCGCGCTCCGTGAGATGAGCAGTCCAAATCAGGATCTTGGGTGACCCGTCCTGGGAGAACGGCTTCACCGCCAAACGTTCCCCGTTCCGCAAAGCGCGTGCGCCGATCCTGGCCCGGCGGCCCAGGCCGGGACTCGTTATGCTGCCGTAGCTTGGACCCCTGCCACCCGGTCTAAGCTACCGTGGTCCGCCCTTTGGCGCCAAACGGGAGTGGACGGGTCGCAACGGCTGTAGCGATCTTACGACAGGCCGTGGGACATCGGGCGCTGGTCGGAATCTTGCCGCGCCGGTCGGCGTCTCAGTCAGGCACCGACCAAGCCCGAAAACCCAGGAGTTCCGTGCGACCTGCAGCGATCCAGCCCATATCCGACCCGCCGGCGTCTCGCCCTTCCGGGCAGGATCGCGCCCGCACCCTCGTGGCCGTCTGCACCGCTCCGCTCTGGCCCCAAAGCAACGGATACGCGCTGCGAGTCGGGAATCTGCTGGGCGAGCTGACCAAGACGTGGCAGACCGTGCTGGTGGCTCAGCCGTCCCCCGCCGACCAGGACCGCACGGCCGAGCTGGGGCTGGCGGACTTCGTATCGGTGGATCTGGGCGCCCAGATCGCCACCATGCCGTGGCAGCTGGACACGGCGTCGCTCCGCCAGACCGCATTGGAGGTGATCGGCCGGGTGCGGCCCAGCGCCGTTCTGCTGTGGTCGGGAGCGGAGTTTCTGGCGTTCGACGCGGAGCTCCCGGTGACGATTGCCGACCGCATCGACTGCGCGACCCTGTCCAACTGGCGACATGCGCGGGCCCGGAGCGGCTGGATCGATCGCTACCGTGCGATTCGTGCCGCCGCCAAGGCAGTGCGGTATGAGCGGAAGCTGGTTCGTTCGGTGGCCGCGACGATCGTCGTGGGCGACACCGATGCCGCCGTCCTGCGCCGCATTTCCGGGCGCGAGAGCGTCTACGTCGTGCCCAACGGCGTGACCCTTCCCGAACGGGCCAACCAGGATCGTGAGGGCCCGATCCCGACCGTCATCTTTACCGGCGTGATGAGCTTCGAGCCCAACATCGCGGCCGCCCAATTCTTTGCGGATGCGATCTGGCCCCTGGTCCGGAACGCGGTACCGAACGCTCGGTTCGTCGTCGCCGGTCGTCAGCCGGCGGCGGACGTGCGACGACTCGCGGATCGCCCCGGAATCGATGTCGTTCCCGACGTCGGGGCCATGGAAGACGTGCTCCAGAACGCCTGGGTCGCCGTCGCGCCCATGCGCTCGGGTGCGGGCATCAAGAACAAGGTGCTCGAGGCCTGGTCGTGCGAGCGACCGGTGGTCATGTCGGCCCTCGCGACCAACGGGCTCACCCTGGACGACGAGGCCCGAAGTCTGGTGGCCGACGACCCTGCCGAATTCGCCGCGCACGTGGTTCGCCTTCTGGGCCAACCCGGCGAGCGGCAGCGCATGGGCCGCGCCGGTTATGCGCTGGCCGCGGCGAATCACACCTGGGCCAAGTCGGCCGACGCGATCAGCGAGCTGCTCGATCGCCACCTGCGGCTCGCTTCCCGCCCAGCACCTTGACGGCAGGCCGACGCCTCCGGCTGGCGGTGCTGGTCAACCTGGTCCCGCGGAAGCTGGGTTCGCTCGAAGGCTGGCTGGTTGGGGTCGCACGTGAGGCGCGGGCCCGCGATCACACCCTCGACGTGTTCACCTACGGCCCGGCGCATGCGAGCTTTCTCGCCGCCCTCGAGCAGGCGGGAGGCGTCTGGGAACCGCTCGAGCCCGTCCTCCGCCAGCCACTGGGCGGGGTCCGCCGACTCCGCCGCTACGACGTGATTCAGCTCAACCTGTTCGGCGCCAGGAGCGGGGCGGCGTTGATCGCCTACGCGGCGTGGCCCGCCCAGGTCCTGTTTATCGAGCGAACCTCTGCTCCGGCGACCACCCGGCCCTCGCCGGCGGGTCGCGCCAAGCTCTGGCTGCTCAATCGCCTCACGGTCCCGCGCATCTCGAGTCTCGCCGGCGTGTCGGACTACGCGCGTGATCGGACAGGGCGGCAGCTGGGGCTCGACCCGCGGCGGACCGTCACGATCTACAATGGAGTCGATCTCGATCGATTCCGCTGGGTCCCCCGCCCCGCCGGAGCCACGGCGCGGCCGACCATCCTCGTGGTCGCCCACCTCATCCCCGAGAAAGGGGTCGATGTGTTGCTGCGGGCATTCGCACTCCTCGAGGACCCCGAGGCCCGCCTCATCGTGGTGGGCGATGGGCCCGAACAGGCCGGGCTCCGCGCCCTCGCCGCGAGCCTCGGCATCGATGCGCGCACCGAGTTCGCGGGCCTGCGGGACGACGTCCCGAGCTGCCTGCAGACGGCAGAGGTGTTCGTGCATCCGGCAGTCTGGGCGGAGGCATTCGGGTGGACCATCGCGGAGGCGATGGCCTCCGGGTGCGTGGTGGTCGCCTCGCGGACCGGCGGCATTCCAGAGCTGGTGGAGGACGGCCAGACCGGGCTTCTGGTCGAGCCACACGATCCCAAGGCCATCGCGGCCGCGCTGAATCGGGTGCTCGCGTCGCCCGATCTGCGACGGCGACTCGCTGCGGCAGCCCGCCGCCGGGTGGAAGAACGGTTCAGCTTGCAGCGCTGCGCGGCGCAACATGTGGATTGGTGCGAGCGGGCCGCGAGGGCCGGATCTACTCGGAGGTCCCGGTGACACGTCGCCGCCTCATCACGATCGCCGGTGCAGCCGCGGTACTCGGCCTCGTGACCGCCGTGACCGTCGCCCTTCCCGCTGCGCGGTGGCGGGTCGCGCTGGTCGCCAGCAAAGTCGGCGGCCGTCTTCCCGAGCTCGAGTGGCGGGAGCTGGCCCAGATGCTCGGTCCCGGCAGACCGGATGAGCCGGCGCCGACCGCCAGCCTCGAAGGAATCAAGAACCCCTTCGCCTCGGAGGCGGACATCAAGGCGGGTGCGGAGACCTTTCGCACCCGTTGCGGCTCCTGTCACGGCAGCGACGGACGGGGAACGGGCTTGGCGCCGGACCTGGCGACGCGGGAGTACCGGCAGGGCGACAGCGATTTTGATCTGTATCGGACGATCACCCGCGGGGTGCCGGGCACTGCCATGCAGGGTCAGCCGGTGCCGGCCAAGACGGCCTGGCAGCTCGCGGCGTTCGTTCGCACGCTGGTCCAGCGCAAGGCCGCCTCGGCAAGCCCGAGAATCCCCCCGGTACGGCTCTCCAGCCAGCGCCTGCTCGATGCGGCGGATGACCCGAGTGGGTGGTATATGTACTCCGGCTCCTACAATGCGCATCGCTTCAGCCGATTGTCCCAGATCCACACCGGCAACGCGTCCGCGCTTCGGCCCCGGTGGATGCTGCAGCTCCCCACGACCGATCCCAAGGTCGAGACCACCCCTCTGGTGGCAGACGGCGTCATGTTCGTCACCGAACCACCCAGCCGAGTTCTGGCGCTGGACGCCTCCGACGGCACCGTCCTGTGGAGCTACAACCGCCGCCTGCCGTCGGTGCTATCCGCCTGCTGCGGTCGGGTGAATCGGGGGTTGGCCGTTCTTGATTCCGTGCTGTACCTCGGCACCCTCGATGCCCACCTGGTGGCCTTGAACGCCCGAACGGGCAAAGTCATCTGGGACGTCGAGGTGGCCGACTACCGGGCGGGCTACACCATCTC
>DASQPE010000050.1:0-20486 GCA_035644115.1 Gemmatimonadales bacterium | reverse complement strand
GGAAACGAGCGGCGAAAGCATGTTTTCGCGCATAGACAATCTTACTGCCGCATCCGGCGCACGATGGAGGGCACACCAGGGTCATGGCGACCGCGTCGCTCCGCAGTGAGCCGGCGGCCGACCCCGCCAGGGGCGGCCGGGCTGCGCTCAGAATCCTGCAGTTCGGCGTGCTCGCGGTCGTGGTCGCGGCTCTCCCTTACCCTCTTTTCGATCTCGAGCGGCACATCGTCCCCAAGGAATTGGTGGCCGAGCTCGCCGGCTTCGGCGCGGCGGTGTACTGCCTCGTGCGCGCCCGCCGAGTGGAGATCACCGCGGCCGACGTCCTGCTGGCCGGGTTTCTCGGGCTGTCGCTCGCGGCGGCCCTGCTCGCACAGAACCATTGGCTCGCTTTCCGGGCGCTCGGGCTGAGTCTTTCCGGTGCTCTGTTTTTCTGGAGTGCGCGGGCGGTGGCCCGGGCCGGACACGCGGAGCGGCTGGTGCGTACCCTCGCGGCGGCGGTGGTACTTGGGGCGATCACCGCGCTGCTCCAGGCGTACGGCGTCGAGCTCTCGGTAATGGCCGAGCGGCGTGCCCCAGGCGGGACCTTCGGCAACCGCAACTTCATGGCCCATTTCGTGGCCCTGGGCGCCCCGGTCCTCGTGCTCGCCGGGCTGGAAGCGCGGCGCCGCTGGGAGGTCGCGCTGTGGCAGGCCGCGGTCGCCATCGCAGCGGCGGCGCTGGTACTCTCCCGCTCGCGCGCCGCGTGGCTGGCGTTCAGCGTGGCACTTGCGCTGTTCGGGTTCGAGGGGCTCTGGGCCGGCGGTCTCTGGCGCAACCGGAGCGCGCGCAGCCGAGTCCTTGCCCTGGCGGCGGCCGCGGGAATCGGCGCGCTGCTCGCACTAGTAGTCCCGAACCGGCTGGAATGGCGGTCGGGTTCTCCCTATCTCGATTCAATCCGCGGACTCACGGACTACAAGGAAGGCAGCGGGCGGGGCCGGCTGGTACAGTATCAGAACACCCTGCACATGGCGAGCGATCATCCCTTGCTCGGGGTGGGGCCGGGTAACTGGCCGGTCGAGTACCCCAAGTACACTTTTGCGGGCGATCCCGCGTTCGACCCGGACGACTTCATCCCAACCAATCCATGGCCCAGCAGCGATTGGGTCGCGCTCCTCGCCGAGCGAGGGCCCCTCGCCTTGCTCGCGGTGCTGACCGTCGGCGCGGCATTGGCCGTGGGCGCCTGGCGGCGCTGGCGGCAGTCTCTCGAGACGACCCGGGGGCTCGAAGCGCTGGCCGCGTTGCTCACGCTCCTGGTGCTGGCGTGCGTCAGCGCGTTCGATGCCGTCCTGTTGCTTCCCGCCCCGACCGTCTTCATCGCCACGCTGCTTGGCGCCTTGATCCGGCCGCCCAAGCGGTCCGTGCTTACGATCGAGCTGTCGGACTCCCAGCGGGCGCGCGTAGCCGGGGCGGTGGCGCTGGTGGGAACCCTCCTAGTCCTCCGCGGCATCGGCCAGATCGGAGCCATGGCCGTGTTCAGCGGGAGCCGGCAGCCGGCGATGCGCGAGTGGGCCGGCTGGATGGACCCCGGCAACTACCGGATCCAGATGCTGCTGGGCTACGCCTGGCGGGACCGCGGTCGCTGCGACCGAGCCCGCCCGCACGCCGAGGCCGCGCGAGAGCTCTATCCCAACCATCCAGCACCGCGGCAGCTGCTTGCCGCCTGCCGCGCCGCTTCACCCCACCGCTGACCCCTCCCAACACCACCCAGGCGCAGGTCAGGTCGTCGCGTTCTTGGTAATCGCCACGGCGTAGGTGCCGCAGCCGTTAAAGGTGATCGTGAACGTCGCGGTGCCCCCACTCTGCGCATTTGCCGCCTGCACCGTGAGCGTGCCCGAGTCGAACTGCGGCGCCGCGGTGCAGGCCGGGTTGTAATGCACTCCGCTCGCCGCGGTCGAGAAGGTCCACACCTTCTGGCTCGCCGTTCCCGGATTCCGGGTCCAGGTTGAATTGCCGGTGATGGACCACACGCCGGCGGGGAGCGGCAGATTCAATTGAATGGAGTTCGCCTGGTCGGCGACAAAGCTGGACTGCCAGTTCCGCTCGTGCTTGGAGGTCGACGCGTCTTCGTGGACGAACGAGGTTTGGAACGATGTCGTCGCCGGATCGCCGCTGCCGTAGACATGGTGCTGCAACGTCGTTCCGTCACCGGCGATGCTCCGGGTGCCATCGAGCGTGGCCGACGTAGTAATCACTTGTCCCGTGCGGAAAGAGACCCGCTCCCAGGTCTTCGAGAAGGCCTTGAAGACCAGGACCCGGCTGCCTGGACCCAGCGTCAGGTCGACCTCACCGTTCCGGGTGACGGTCTCGACTGGCACCAGGCGAGAGATCGCGCAATTGGTGAAAACGAACGTGGTCGTGCTGCCGGTGGTCGTGATGATCGGGGGCGGTGAACAGGCGGTGGCATACCAGGCACCCGCCGAGGCCGCCGGCGCGGCGACCATTGAGAAGGCGGCACCGGATGACGTCGTGGTCGCGCCGTCAGCCTGGTCGGAGAGGTCACCGACCACGACATCCGCCGCGGCGTTTGCATCCGCCTGACTCAACGATGCCTGACCTGTGGTGCCGGTGGGATCGCCACTACACGCGGCGAGCGCTAGCGCCGCCGGGACGGCCAGCGCTGGTGTGAGCAGCCTGCTCCAGATGGTCGAGTGCATCGGCCGGTTCTCCGTCTCGGGTGACTCGTATGATTGGCGCGAACTGCCCGAACGGACGGCACCGGCCCCGGCGTGTTAAAGCGCCGGGTGTGGTGCAGGGCCTTGCATTGATCAGGAAGGCGGCAGGTGATCCGTCAGGCTGCGACCGCGCAGCCGCGGAGCTCGTCCGCCGGCGAGCGGCCTGCTCGGGTGTACCGCTCGAAATAGGCCCGGGCCTCTTCCAAGTGACCCGGCTGGATGAACTTGGCGCCGAGCGCACCGCAGCCGGCCAGTCCAATCTCAAACAGCTCCGATGCAATTCGAGCGATGGCCGGGTCGCCCAGTCCCAGGCGGCCCGCCCGTTCGAGCAGACCCAGGTCGGGCGATGGCAGCAGCGCGAGGGCGGCGTGGAGCGCTCGCGGCTCGTAGCAGAGACCGGCGACCAGTGCCACCGGGGCCGGGTACCACGCCGAATCGACCGCGTCGATGGAGCGGAGCTCCAGGTGTCCCCGCGGCCGCACCTCCGGAAAGAGCGTGCTGAGATGGGTGTCCCACTCGGCGTGCGTCGGGTTGGCGCGCGCGAGCCATTCGCCGAAGGGCAGACAGTCTCCCCCCACCGTCGGGAAGAGAATTGCCGGCGCGTCGAGCGCGAAATCGAGATAGGCCTCCACCGGACGCCACCGGTCGTAGGGCAGTCCAGTGCGGCGAGGATCCAGGCCTCGCCAGCAATGGGCCCGGAAGCTTTGGTGACCGGTGTATCGGCCCTCGTAGATCGCGGAGTTGGCGAAGATCGCGGTGAGGAAGGGCGCCAGGGCATTCAGCAGCAGCCAGCGGTCCCGCGGCTCGTCGTCGAAGTCCAGGCTGAGCTGAAAGGCGGCCGTCTGGCGCATCATCCGCGCGCCCCAAGGTCCGATCCTGGCGAAGTGCTCGGCCATTCGCAGGTAGCGCTCCGAGGGCAGCTGCAGCGGCACCTCCTCCACCGGATTGCGCGGGTCGATGCCGGCGGTGAGCAGGGTAATCCCCTCCGCGGCCGCTGCGGCCCTGAGCGGCGGCACGACGGCTCGCAGCCGGTCGATCAACCCGCTGGCCGAGCGCTCCGGAGGGCTCGAATATTCGAGCTGCCCACCGGGCTCGAAGCTCAGCACCCCACCGTCCCGCACGGCGAAGCAGACGGCACCCTTCGCGGTCCGTTCCTCGGTCCAGCCCCACCGAGTCGCAAAGCGCCGCAGGAACGGCAGCGTGGCCGGCGCCTCCTCGCCTTCGAGAGGACAAGGACGTCCGGTCGCCGCGTCCACCGGGATGAGCTCCACCTCGGCGCCGACCCGGCGGGGCGTCAGTGACGCAACGGCAGGCGCCGAGAAGACTCGCTCCTCGAGGTCCGCCGCCAGCGCGCCGCGGGTCAGCCGGGTCATGCCGGCCCGCCCACGACGAGAGCGAAGCGGTGTTCCGGATCGGTCTGCCAGGATTCGAGGCGGAGCCCCGCAGCCGCGAACAACGACGAGAGGCTCGGGATGTCGTACTTGCAGCTGATTTCCGTCCGGATCGACTCCCCCCGGGCAAACCGCACCTCGCCGATTCCCGGGATGTCGATCGTCTGCGCCCGGGAGGACACCAAGTGCATCTCGATCCGATGGGCTTCGCGCTGGTAGAACGCGTGGTGGGTGAAGGCGGAGACGTCGAAGTCGGCGCCCAGCTCGTGATTGAGGACCCGCAGCATGTTGCGGTTGAATTCCGCGGTGATCCCTGCGGCGTCGTTGTAGGCCGCCTCGATGAGCCGGATGTCCTTGCGCAGATCCGCCCCCAGCAGGAAGCGATCGCCGGCCCACATGATCCCGCGTACCCGGGCGAGCAGCCGGATCGCCGCGGACGGATGGAAGTTGCCGATGGTGCTCCCCAGAAAGGCGAAAAGCACGGGGCTCGTCAGCCCGCGCGGGACATTCAGCTCCTCGGAGATGTCCGCTACTCCTGGCGTCACGACGAGACCGGGATACTCGGACCGCAGCCGATCCGCGGTCTCCCGGAGAAACGCCGCGCTCACGTCTATCGGCACGTACAGGTCCGCCGTCCCGGCGGCGCGCATGGCGTCGAGGATGATGCGGGACTTCTCCGCACTCCCCGCCCCCAGCTCGACCAGGGTGCGAGTGCCCAAGGCCGGCACCAGCTGCGGCATCCAGTGCTCGAGCAGAGCGCGTTCGGCCCGGGTCAGGTAGTACTCCGGCAGCCGGGTGATCTCCTCGAACAGCTCCGATCCGCGGTGGTCGTAGAAGTACTTCGGCGGCAGCTCTTTCTGAGGCGCCGAGAGGCCGGCCGCCACCTCGGCCAGCATGCGCGGGTTGGGCCGCGCGGCGGCAGTCGTTGGGGGCTTAGGCATCGCGGGCGCACCGGAAACCGCTGAAGATCTGGCGGCGGATGGGATAGTCCCAGTTGCGGAAGGTGACTCGCACCGCCCCGGGGCGGGTGGCCCAGGAGCCGCCGCGAAGCACCTTGTACTCGGTCCCGAAAAAGGCCTCGGAGTACTCGCGGTAGGGGAACGGCTCGAACCCGGGATAGCCGTGGAGGTCGCTGGCGGTCCACTCCCACACGTCGCCGATCATCCCATAACAACCGAGGGGCGACAGGTTGCGCGGATACGCGCCCACCGGCGCGGTGTCGAATCCGAGCTGGTCGAGATTCGCGAGCTCCGGGGTCCAGGGCTCGTCACCCCAGGGGTACCGGCGCGGCGCGCCGGTGGCCGGATCCCAGGAGGCCGCCGCCTCCCACTCGGCCTCGGTCGGCAGACGCTTGCCGGCGAAGCGGGCGTAGGCCTCGGCTTCGTGGTAGCAGACGTGGCAGACCGGCCGCGCCGGATCGAGCGGTCGGACCAAGTCCATGGTCCGCGTCGTCCAGCCGTCTGCAGTCCTGCTCCAGTGCTTCGGCGCCGAGACGCCCGCTTCCTCCAGCCAGCGCCAGCCCTGGTCGCTCCAGAGCTCGCGGCGGCGGTATCCACCGGCCTCCATGAAGGCGAGGTAGCCGGCATTGGTCACCGGCGCGACGTCGATCCAGAACGGCGCGAGCCGCGCTGTGTGGCGGGGTCGCTCGTTGTCGTAGGCCGCCGAGCGGTCGTCGGTTCCGAGCTCCACGGCGCCGCCGGGGAACCGGACCATGTCCGCCGCCGTCGTGAGTGGCCGGCCGGCCGGCAGGGCGCGCCGTTCCGGCGGCCGATAGGGCTGGCCCTGTTTGAGCTGCAACGTCTGCAGGATCGTCTCGTCATGCTGGTACTCGTGCTGCAGCACCATCCGGTAGACGTAGGCCTCGCGCAGCAACGCTGGTCCGGCTTCGAAGTCGGCGGTCGCGAGGCGCTCGAGCACAGCCCCGCGAATCTCGGCCATCGTTTGCTGTGCCTCGGTCAGTCCGGGCAAGGCCAGCGTGCCCCGAACCTGCCTCGGATGCTCGAACGGGTTGTACAGCCCGGGCATCTCGCTGAACTCGATCCGCCCCGAGAGATTGCGGGTGAGCCACAGATCCTCGAACGCCGCGATATGTCCCAAGTCCCACATGATCGGGCTCATCAGGGGATCGTGCTGGCGATGGAGATCGTCCTCGTCAAGCGGGGTCACCAGGCGCAGCGTACGGTCACGAGCCTCGGCCAGCTCGGCCGCGACCGTCGCGCGCAGGGCGTTGTCTACCCGCTCAGCCAGACCGGTGCCGGCTGGCGCAGTTCGCATGATTGTCATCGCTCCTCCGGACGGCTCATGCGTCCAGCGTGGCGAACAGGTTGTTGAGTGACTCAGCCAGCAGCGGGTGGGCGAAGATCGCGTCCCGGAGCGTCGTGGCCGTCACGCCTCCCATGATGGCAAGCTGCACTACGGACATGAGCTCGCCGCCTTCCACTCCCAGGACCGCCGCGCCTAGGATCTTCCCGGTCTCGGCGTCCACCACTGCTTTGATGAAGCCGCGCGACTCGTCCATCTCCAGCGCGCGGGCGACTGCGCTCATCGGCATCTTGGCGACCCGGAGGTTACGGCCCTGCTTCCGAGCCTCTTTCTCGGTCAGTCCGACCCGGCCGAGCTGCGGATCGATGAAAACGGTGTAGGGAAGCAGCCGATGGTCGGTCGTGGCGTTGCCGCCCTCGAGCAGGTTGGTCCGAACGATCCGGAAATCATCGTATGAGATGTGGGTGAACTGAGGGCCGCCCTTGACGTCGCCCAGCGCGTACACGCCGGATGCCGTGGTCTCGAGGCGCGGATTGGCCTTGATGAACCCCTTGTCATCCAGCTCGATGCCGGCTGCGGGGCAGTCGAGTTGCTCGGTGTTCGGCGTCCGGCCGGCGGCGAGCAGGAGGTGCGATCCGTCGACCGTCCGCTCGCCTGCGGGTGTCCGGACGCCTAGCCGGATGCCGTCCTCCTGGGGAGCGACGCAACGCGACTCGGTCTGGAGCAGCACCTCGACCCCGTCCTGCTCGAGGATCGTCTTCACTTCCGCCGCGACGTCGGCATCCTCGTTGGGCAGCAGCTGGGTGTTGCGCTGCACTACGGTGACCCGGCTTCCGAATCGGCGGAACATCTGGGCGAACTCGAGCCCGATGTATCCGCCGCCCATTATCAGCAGGTGCTCGGGCAGCTCGGCGAGCTCCATGATCGAGGTCGAATCCAGCGCCGGCACCCGCTCGACCCCTTCCAGCTTCGGGCGCGAGGCGCGCCCGCCGGCGTTGATGAAAATGAGATCGGCGTTGACCCGGTTGGGCGCGCCACCATTCAGGGTGGGTCGGACCTCCAGCTCCTTCGCGCTGGTAAACCGCGCGTCGCCGAAAACCAGATTGAGGTTGGGGGTGGCTTCGAGTCGCCGCTGACTGCCGCTCCGGAAGCTCTCGACGACCGCCCGCTTGCGCTCCCGGACCCGGGCCAGATCGACGGTGATGGGGCCGGTCCTGACGCCGTAGTCGGCGCCGCGACGGGCGAGGTAGGCCACCCGGGCGCTGGCCACCATGGTCTTGGTCGGGGTACACCCCTCGTTGATACAGGTGCCGCCCACATGGTCGCGCTCAATCAGCGCGGTGCGTCGGCCGGCCGCAGCAAGGGCCCGGGCGAGCGGCACCCCCGCCTGCCCGGCGCCGATGACCAGCGCGTCGTAGTGCTGCGGATTTGCCATGGGGGAGCCTCGCGTCGTACCCGGCGGTTGTCGGTGAAGACACGGGGTTAACGAGGTCCGGAGCCAAAAGGTTCCGTCGTCGGGCCTATCCGGGGGGTGCCCGTCGAGCGGCCCGCTAGGGGCTTATACGGCTGGAAGGTGACCCTGGCAAGAGGTCCCGGCTATGACCGGGCTCACGGAGGCAGGAAACGGCCGCCCGATCCGACGCCGCGGCAGCTCGGGTCGAATGCTGGTAACTCAGCGCTCCAGAGGAAGTTGTGCGTTTGCCCGCTCGAACTCTTTCATGAAATGCACCAGGGCGGCGACGCCCTGCTTGGGGAAGGCATTGTAAATACTCGCCCGCATCCCGCCGACCGAGCGATGGCCCTTGAGCCCGTCCAGCCCCCGCTTGGTCGCCTCCGTCACGAACTTCGCCTCCAGGTCCTCGGTGGGCGCCCGGAAGCAGACGTTCATCAGCGAGCGGCTGTCGGGGTCGGCCGTCCCGCGGAAGAACTCGCTCTGGTCCAGGAAGTCATACAGGATTCTTGCCTTCTCGGCGTTCTGTTCGGCCATCGCACGCAACCCGCCCAGCTCCCGGATCCACTTGAACACCCGGCCCATCACGTAGATCCCGAACGTCGGCGGCGTGTTGTACAGGGAATGTTCGCCCACGTGGGTGCGGTATTGCAGCATGGTGGGGAGATCTTTGGGCCCGGCTTCGACCAGGTCGTCCCGAAGAATGACCAGCACTACACCCGAGGGGCCCAGGTTTTTCTGAGCACCGGCGTAAATCAGCCCGTACCTGGTGACGTCGATCGGCCGGCTGAACATGTCGCTCGAGGCGTCGGCCACCAGGGGGGCTCCCGCCGGTGCACCCGGCTCGGCCCGCCACTGGGTGCCCTCGATGGTGTTGTTGGTGGTGAAGTGCACGTACGCCGGGCGATCGGAGTACCGGATCTGCGGAGCCGGCGGGATGTAGCTGAAGTTTCGGTCGGCACTCGAGCCGGCCTCGTTCGGCTTGCCCACCAGCTTCGCTTCCTTGATTGCCTTCTGCGACCAGGTGCCGGTGTTGATGTAGTCGGCCGTTCCGCCCTTGGGAAGCAGATTCATCGGCACCATAGCAAACTGGAGCGACGCGCCACCCTGGAGAAACAGGATCCGATACTGGTCGGAGATCCCGGCAAGCTCGCGGCAGTCCTGCTCCGCCTCAGCCACGATCTTTTCGAACACCTTGCCCCGGTGGCTGTGCTCCAGGATACCGATCCCGCTCCCGCCGACGTTCCAGAGATCCTGCTGCGCTTCCTTGAGGACGGCCTCGGGCAGCACCGCCGGCCCGGCGCTGAAGTTGTAGATGCGCTCCGACATTACCAGCCTCTCCCGTCGATCGCGGTGAGCTCGACGCTGATGACGTGTTCGTTGCCCTTGCGGATCGCCTCCAGCGCGGCCGCGTCGGGCCGCCCATCCAGATGGATGCGTGCGAGTGTCGCGTGGGCGCCGTGGTAGATGATGTTCTCGACCTCTTCGACGTTGATCGCTCGATCGGCCAGGATCCGGAAGACATCGGCCAGCACGCCGGGCCGGTTCCGATGCCGCACCGCGAGGATGTGCGAGGCCGAGCTCCGCGCCAGCCGGTTCACGCAGTTCGGCACAACCCCCGACTGCTGGTACTCCTGGACGATGCGAATGACTTCATGCGCGATGGCCACCTGGGCCTGCTCGGTGGACGCGCCGATGTGATGGGTACCATATGCCCCCGGCGCTCTCGCGATCGCGCTCTCGAAAGTGCCGGATGGCGTTGCCGGCTCGTTCTGGAAGACGTCGAGGCCGACCCGCAGGCCCTTGGCTCGGATCGCCTGAAGCAGGGCGGGCTCATCGATCACGGTCCCGCGCGACGTGTTGATGAGATACGCGCCGGGCTTCATGGCCTCGAGGAACTCCTCGCTCACCAGGTTTCGGGTCTCGGCGTTGGCCGCGACGTTGATGGACACCACATCGCTCACCCGGGCCACCTCGAGCGGGGTCTGGCAGTAACGGATGTCGAGCCGCTCCGCTTCGGCGAGGGTGAGATTGCGGGACCAGGCCGCCACATACATCCCGAACGCGGCGGCCCGCGACGCGATCTCCCGCCCGATCTGCCCCAGCCCGACGATGCCCAGCGTCCGGCCGTGGAGGCCCCTGGCCTTGGAATACTCCGCTTTGTTCCACCTGCCCGCGCGGAGGTCGGCCACCTGATCCGGAATCCGCCGGTCGCAGGCCAGCACCAGCCCGAGGACCAGCTCCGCGACCGCGACCGAGTTCTTCCCGGGACAGTTGGAGACGAAAACGCCCAGGTCCGAGGCGGCATTGACGTCGATGGTATCGATGCCGGCCCCTGCGCGGATGACGAGGCTCAGACTCGTTCCGCTCCGCAGCGCCTCGCCGGTCACCTTGGTGCCGCGGACGATCAGGACGTTGGGATCGTGCTCCTTGAGCGCGACCGGCAACGCCTCGGCGGTGAGGTCCGGCAGCGATACGACAGCGCAGCCCAGCTCATTGAGCCCGTCGACGCCGACCTTCTCGAACTTGTCTGCAATGAGGATTTTCATCTCAGTCCAGCTCATGCACGAACAATCCGCTTCTCAGTTTGGGCTCGAACCACGTGCTCTTGGGCGGCATGATCGCCCCGGCATCGGCCACAGCCAGCAGCTGGTCCAGCGTGGTGGGATGGAGCGAGACGGCGAGGGCCATCTCGCCCGACCGGACCCGGCGCTCGAGCTCGTCCGTACCGCGTATCCCGCCGACGAAGTCGATCCGCTGGTCGGTCCGCGGGTCGGCAATGCCCAGAATCGGGGCCAACACACGGTCTTGAAGAAGGCTCACGTCGAGCGATCGGATCGGATCCCCTCGATCCACACCGGCCCGGTCGAGCGCGAGGCGTTGCCACTGCCCATCGAAGAAGAGCCCGAAGCTCCCCGCCGCGGCCGGCATCGGATCGCCGGTTGCCTCGACCCGGCCCACTGAGGCCAGCCGGGCCCGGAATTCTGTTGCCGTGAGCCCGTTCAGGTCCCTTACCAGCCGGTTGTACGGCAGGATCCGGAGTTGGTCGGACGGGAACAGCACGGCCAGGAACCAGTTGTATTCCTCATTGCCGCTGTGGCGCGGATTTGCCGCGCGTTGTTCCCGCCCCGCCCGCCAGGCGCTGGCCGACCGATGGTGTCCGTCCGCGACGTATGCCAGGGGAACGGCGTCGAACGCCTGCACCCAGGGCGTGGCATCCGGCACCACCCACACCGTGTGGCGCACTCCATCGGGCGCTGCGAAGTCGTAGAGCGGGGTGCCGGCCGCAGCGATCCGAGCCAGTGCATTCAGGTCCGGGGTGGGCCGGTAGGTGAGAAAGACCGGCTCCGCGTGCGCGTGCAACGTGAGCAGGTGGCGAGTCCGGTCGTCTTCCTTGTCCTTTCGCGTCTTCTCGTGCTTACGGATGACGTCGTGCTCGTAGTCGTCGACGTGCACGCATCCGACGACGCCGGTTTGGGCCCGACCATCCATCACCTGCCGATACACGAAGAGTGCCGGCTCACGATCGCGCGCCAGCGTGCCTTCGGCAACGAAGCGGTCGAGCGCCGCCCGAGCCTCGCCATAGATGCGCGGGTCGTGCGGGTCGGTGTCCGCGGGGAGATCGATATCCGAGCGGACGACATGGAGGAAGCTGTAGGGATTTCCGGCCGCCAGTGCGACCGCCTCGGCCCGGCTCACGACATCGTATGGGAGGCTGGCAACGCAGGCCGCCAGCTCAGTACGCGGGCGAAGGGCGCGGAAAGGCTTGAGGCGCATCACACAACAGTAAACGGTGAACGGTCACGCTGGTATTAACAACACTTTGCCCGTCGTCTGCCGTGCCTCCAGGGCCCGATGCGCGGCCGCCGCTTCAGCCAAGGGGTACTCCCGATCGATGCGAACCGTGAGTGTCCCATCCGCCACCCAGCCCAGGACGTCGCGCGCCCGCGCGAGGAGCTCTTCCCGGCTCGCGATGTAGTGGAACAGGGTGGGCCGAGTGAGAAACAGGGAGCCCTTGCGATGGAGCAGCTGCGGGTCGATCGGCTCGACCGGGCCGCTCGACTGTCCACAGAGCACCATCATGCCGCGCCGGGCCAGACAGTTGAGACCATTCAGGAACGTGGTCTTGCCCACCGAGTCGTACACCACCTGCAGGCCGGCGCCTCCGGTGAGTCGCTTCACCTCGAGCTCGAAATCCTGTTCGGTGTAGAGGATGATGTCGTCGGCACCGGCCGCACGGGCCAGCGCTGCCTTGGCCTCGGTCGAGACGGTCCCGATCACGCGGGCGCCGCGCCGCTTCGCGATCTGACAGAGGAGAAGTCCCAGGCCGCCGGCCGCGGCGTGCACCAGGCAGGTGTCTCCGGCGCGGAGGGCATAGGTGCTCGACGCGAGATAGTGCGCAGTCATCCCTTGCAGGAGCACTGCCGCCGCCTGCCTCGTGCTCACTCCCGGCGGCAGCGGGACCAGGCGGTCGGCGGGTACTGCCGCGTATTCTGCGTCGGCGCCCGCGACGCCGGTGTATGCCACCCGGTCCCCCGGCGCGAGACTGGTGACTTCCGGCCCGACCGCAGTCACGACTCCGGCGGCCTCGACCCCGAGCGTGCGGGGAAGCTCCACCTGGTAGAGTCCCGTGCGCTCGTAGACGTCGATGAAGTTGAGCCCCGCGGCTTCGACCCGAACCAGCGCCTGGCCGGGGCCGGGAGCGGGAACCGGGATTTCCTCATATCGCAGCACCTCGGGGCCGCCGACGCCATGCACCCGAATCGCCTTCATCGACACATCCGTCCCCCTGTCGGTAGCAGTCGCGTCAGGCCAAGGGCGCTCCGGAGAGCCGCCAGGCGTGGATCTCGAACGACCAGAGCACCGGCCAGCGGAACCGCTTTCCGCCGGCTCGCCCCGGCGTAGTGACGCGCCGGCAGGCACACATGAGGCCGTCCCACTCGCGATGCTTGAGCACCACCGTCACTACACGAGCCCAGGACCCGAACACGTCCGCGGTGTATTCGTGGCGGCGAAGCAGGCCCGACTCGCGGTCGAACCGAAAGATCTGCTCGTCACAGTGGGTCGGCAGGCCCGGGGCAAAACGGGCGCGCAGCGTGGTCTCGTCCAGCTCGGTCCACTCGAGGTCGGGGCGGAGCAGTAGACGGGGGAACGTGAGATCGTTCCACAGGGTGTATCCGAGGAAGTAGCTGGCGTCCAGCCGGTCCCACCAGAGAAGGTGGCGCGGGCTTCGAAACGCGGCCCGGGCGTCGCCCCGGGCGGCGATCGTCTGCCCGGGGTGGGTGGCCAGCCGCGAGGAGCCGCCCTCGAGCCAGGCGACGGTATCCTCACCCGCCAGCCGATCGATCCGGACGCGGGGAAAGTCGAGCTCCGCCGCAACCGAGATGTGCCGTAGCGGCAAGCGCCCCTTGGTCAGGAGCGCCAGCCCGCCGACCGACAGGGTGGCGCGGACCGATCGAGCCGCAGCCCAACGCTCGCGCCCACCATAGGCCTCGAGCGCCCGGGCAGCGAGAGCCGGCAGGGGCGCCCCGTTCACGTGCCCGGTCGCTCCGTTGCGGGGCGGTCGCCCGGCCCGGGCAAGTGAGCCTTGCGTCCCCCTGCAGCTTCACCAGCCAGCAGCGCCGCCTGGTCCGGATAGGGGTAGATCGTCGGAGCCCGCTGCTGGAACAGCCCTCCCGTGTCGGCCGTGGGGCCGTAGGTGCTGTAGACGCTTCGGCCGAGCATCCGCAGAAGCGCCGCCTGCTGGCCGCGGTGATGCGCAGTGTGCCCGACCCGGCGGACCACCACCCATGCGCGGCTCCGCGCCACATCGAAAAAAGGGACCTCCGCCTCCCACCAGAGCTCCGGCTCCCGGCGGAGCAGCTCCAGCCGGTTGGCCGAATCCTCGGAGTAGCGCCGGATGAACTCGAGCCGGGTCTCAAGACCGGGCAGCGGCGGGGCAGCGACATCGATGCCGAGCATGTCGCGGAACCACAGGTTCTCGCTCACGCACTGGTGGACCATGTGTTCGAGCACGCTTCTCCCGCGGCGGTCGGTCGCGTGGGGTCGTACCGAGAGATCGTCGTCTCGGAACGAGGCCCAGGTGCTCACCACTTTGAGCCGTTCGGTGGCGTAGGTCTCCACCAGGAAAGCATACCGCACCAAGCGAAGATAGGTCCCTGTCAGCAGGGCGGCAGTCCCATCCGCTCGGGCGACTGGTGAGCCCGCCCAGTCGGCGGATAGCTTGAGGGCATGGCGCCCGAGCCCGCTGTCGCTGCCCCGACTCCAATCGTCCGTCGCCTTCCCGTCGGCGCTGAGGTGCAGCCCGGCGGCGCAGTCCATTTCCGGGTATGGGCACCGGATCGCTCGCGCGTCGAAGCGGTCATTGAGGGGGCCTCGCGACCGGCTCTGCTGCGCGCCGAACCCGGAGGCTATTTCGCGGGGTTGGCACCGGGAGTCCGACCCGGCGCCCGCTACCGCTATCGGCTCGACGGCGGCGAGACGTTCCCCGACCCGGCCTCCCGCTTCCAGCCGGAGGGGCCCCATGGTCCCTCGGAGGTCATCGACCCGGCGAGCTTCAACTGGACCGACCGCGCCTGGACTGGCGTACGGATTCGGGGTCAAGTGATGTATGAGCTTCACGTCGGAGCATTCACTCCGGAGGGTACCTGGGCGGCTGCAACCCGCGAGCTGCCCGCGCTTGCCGATCTCGGGATCACGACTGTCGAGATCATGCCGGTCGCGGATTTTCCCGGACGGTTCGGCTGGGGCTATGCTGGCGTGAACCTCTTCGCGCCAACCCGCCTGTACGGCCGACCCGACGGGTTTCGCGAGTTCGTGAACCGGGCCCATGAGCTCGGTTTGGGTGTCCTGCTCGACGTTGTCTACAACCACTTGGGCCCGGATGGCAACTACACGGGCCAATTCGCCCGGGGGTACACCACCGAGCGCCACACGACCCCGTGGGGACCGGCGCCGAATTTCGACGGGCCGGACGCCGGACCGGTCCGCGAGCTGGTGCTGGCCAATGCCGGCTATTGGATCGAGGAGTTTCACGTCGACGGCCTCCGGCTCGATGCCACGCACACGATCCAGGACGACTCCGTCGATCACATCCTGGCCGCGGTCGGCCGGACCGTGCGGGAGCGCGCCCGCGGTCGGGGCACGCTGGTCATCGCGGAAGACGAGCCGGAGCGGGTTGCCCTGGCGTTGCCCCCGGTGCATGGTGGCATGGGATTGGACGGCATCTGGCACGACGACTTTCATCACGCCGCTGTCGTCGCCGCCGTCGGCAAGCGGGAGGGCTACTACCGGCCATTCCTGGGCTCAGCCGAGGAGCTGGTGGCGGTTACTCAGGGCACGCTGCGAAGCGCCAGCGTACTCGAGCCGCCCCAACTGGTAACGTTCCTCCAGAACCACGACCAGATCGCCCATTCTGCCCGGGGGCTTCGGCTGCACGCCCTGACCAGTCCCGGGCGGTGGCGGGCGCTGACCGGCTTCCTCCTCCTGAGTCCGGGCACCCCCCTGCTCTTCATGGGCCAGGAGTTCGCGGCGTCGAGTCCCTTTCTCTTCTTCGCGGACCACGAGCCGGGCCTGGCGGCCCTGGTGCGCCGCGGGCGAGCCGACTTTCTCGCCCAGTTCGAGAGCATTGCGGACCCCGCCATGCGGGCGCTGCTGGCGGACCCGGGCTCGCCGGACACGTTCGCTCGCTGCCGACTGGAGCCGAGCGAACGAGCCCGTCACGGCGAGGCGGTCACCCTGCACCGTGACCTGCTCCGGCTCCGCCGGGAGGATGCCGCTTTCTCCCGGCAGCAGACCCCGACCGGGCGCCCGCTGAGCGCGCTGGCGCTGGCTCTGCGATTCGCCGGTGAAGACGGATTGGACCGCCTCGTGTTCGTCAATCTTGGGCACGACGTCGCGCTCGGGGACGAGCCCGACCCGCTGCTCACCCCGCCGGCCGGCGCGGCGTGGTCGCTCCTGTGGTCGTCGGAAGATCCGCACTACGGCGGCGGCGGCACCCCCGCTGCCGCGCGGGAAAGCCGGCTCATCCCGGCGGAGTCGGCGCTGGTCCTGGCGGCCGAGCGCCGTTTCTGAGGAGGGGGAGCTCCAGGCTGTCCCAGAGCGCGAGCCAGCTCGCCTCGATGATGTTCTCGGAGCAGCCGACCGTGCTCCATCGGTCTGTACCTCGCGCAGACTCCAGAATGACCCGCGGCCGGGCCGCGGTGCCAAGGTGCTCGTCCACGATACGCACCTTGTAATCCACCAGGCGGACCTGGTCCAGCTCCGGGTAGTGGGGCACCAGCGCCTTCCGGAGCGCCCGGTCCAGCGCGTTGACCGGCCCGTCCCCCTCCGCCGCCGTGTGCATCACTTCGTCGCCCACCCGGACCCTGACGATCGCCTGGGCGGCGACCTTGTGCTCTCCCCGCTTTTCGCTGATCACGGTGAAATCGAGCAGCTCGAACGGTGGCCGGTACCCGGGGGCCGCTCGGCGGAGCAGCATCTCGAACGAGCCGTCCGCGGCCTCGAACTGGAATCCCCGGTGTTCGAGGTTCTTGATCCGCTGCAGCACCTCCGCCTCGCCGTCGCCCTGGGCGAGGCCGAGAGCCTCGGCCCGGAGCCTGACGTTCCGCCGGCCTGCGACCTCGCTGACCACTACACGGAGCTCGTTGCCGACCAGCGCCGGATCGATGTGCTGATAGCTCTCCGGCAACTTGGCAATCGCCGCCACGTGAATCCCGCCCTTGTGGGCGAACGCACTGCGCCCGACGAACGGCGCGTGGGCGTCGGGGTTCAGATTCGCGATGGCGGCCACAAAGTGAGAGACCTCGGTCAGCCGGCGCAGCTGGGCCGGTGGGATCACGTCGTGGCCGAGCTTGAGCTGGAGGTTCGCGACCACGGGGACGAGGTCCACATTGCCGCAACGCTCGCCGTAGCCGTTGATGGTCCCCTGCACCTGGGTGCAGCCGGCCTGGACCGCGGCCAGGGCGTTGGCCACCCCCAGGGCCGCATCGTTGTGAGGGTGGATCCCGAGCGGGCTTGCGATCCGCTCGCGGACGCAGCCCACGACTTCCCGCACTGTGTCGGGCAACGAGCCGCCGTTGGTGTCGCACAGCACAATCCAGCTCGCGCCGGCGTTGGCCGCGGCTCGGACGGTCGCGAGCGCGTACTCGGCTTCAAGCGCCCAGCCGTCAAAGAAGTGCTCCGCGTCGAAGACCACCTCCTTGCCGAGCCGCCGGAAGAAGGCCACGCTCTCGTCGATCATGCGCAGATTCTCGTCCCGGGTCGTTTCCAGCACCCGCTCGACGTGAAGCGTGGAGCTCTTGCCGACCAGCGTCACGACCGGCGTCTCGGCGGCAACCAGTGCCTGCAAGCTCGGATCGGCCTCGCACCGGGCGCCGGCCCGCCTGGTGCTGCCGAACGCCGCGATCCTGGCCTGCCCGAGCCGCTCACGGCCGATCCGCGAGAAGAACTCCGCGTCCTTCGGGTTCGAGCCGGGCCACCCGCCCTCGATGTAGTGCACGCCGAGCTCATCCAGGGCGCGGGCGATCTTGAGCTTGTCCTCGACCGACAGCGACAGTCCCTCCCGCTGGGTACCGTCCCGCAGGGTGGTATCGTAGAGGCTGATCTGCATGGCAGGTCCGGGTGAGAGACTCCCCTAAACATCGCGGCCTCCCGGGAGTCGGGAGGCCGCGTGGGTTCGGTTACGCCGATCGATCAGTCAGCCGCGCGCCCGCCCACCGCCTCCGCGAAGGAGTCGAATGGAAACGGCGATGGTGGGACGGTCGTTCATGCACATAGGTGTAAGTCTATGCAGGCGGCGGGTGCCGTCAATGGGGCCGGTCCAGGGGGTGGACCCGGCCCTATTGAAAGGAAGGCGGAACGGGCGCCCGAAGGCGCCCGTCCCTGGCAGGATATTGAAACGAGAGGATGTATTGTGCTGAAGATGGCGGCGTCTTGTGTATCGAGGCCCGGTGCCGGCCGAACCTCAGACCCCACCACTGGTCAACCTACCCCATCTGAAAACCCCTGCCGTGCGCCACATCACACGGCAACCACCGCCAGCTCCGCCAGCATGGCCTCGAGGTGCTCCGGACCCAGGTCGCCCATGTGTCCGATCCGAATGACCTGCCCGGAGAGATCCCCGAGTCCGTCAGCCAGCACGAACCCCCGCGCCCGCATGGCCCGCACGATGTCCGGTGCGGGGACATTGGGAGGCGGACTGAGGGTCGCCACGGCCCACGAGCGGCGGCCGGGCGCGGCCAGCAACCGGAACGCGGGTTGTGAGCTGGCCCACGCTTCCATGAGTTCGAGCATCGAATGGTGACGGCGCCAGCGGGCCTCGATCCCCCCTTCGGCCTCGATCCGCCCCAGTTGCCGCTCGAGCGCGTAGACCAGCGATAGAGCCGGCGTCTGGGTGGGTCGTGCAGCACGCGCCGCCTGATCGTACTTGAGGAGATCGAAGTACCAGCCGCGATCCCGCTGCCGCCGCGTCCGCTCGAGCAATCGGTCTGACGCGACCCCCAGGGCAAGTCCGGGAGGCAGCGCCAACGCCTTCTGCGAGCCGGTGAAGACGAAGTCGAGCCCCCACTGGTCGGTTTCAACCGGGGACGCGCCGATCGAGGTGACGGCGTCCACCAGGAGGAGTGCATCCGACCGGGTCCGCACGACCCGCGCAATCTCGGCGAGCGGCGCCAAGGCCCCGGTCGACGTTTCCGAGTGCACCAGGGCTACCGCGTCTACCGGCGGCCCGTCCAGCAGGCGCGCGAGCTGCTCCGGTTCCAGCGTACGGCCGGTCGGCACCACCAGGCGCACTACCTCGCGCCCGCAGGCCTCCGCGACGGCCGCGAACCACTCACCGAAGAAGCCTCCCACCACGACCAGCACTCGATGCTCGACCGCGCAGCGAATGGCGGCTTCCGCCAATCCCGTCGCAGACGAGGCAACCAGCAGCACCGGCTGTGACGTCCGGAAGATTCGGCGCAGGGAGGGCTGGAGCGACTCGAAGAGCGCGGCTCCTTCGTCGCTCCAGGGCGAGATCATCGGTCGAGTGAGCGCCGCCAGGACCTCCGGATGGACCTCCGTCGGTCCCGGCAGGAAGATCCGGCCGAAGCTGGTCAGAGCCAGCGCTCCAAGCCGGTCCCGCCGAGCACATCGCGCGTGGTGATCGGGCGGACCCCGCGCCCGGCCCACTCCTGAATCAGGGCATCGCCCCGGGCGACATCGAAGGCTCGAGCCGCGTCCGTGACAAAGAAGAGCTTCGCGGCGGTGCCGCCGCCCAGGAGGCCTTCGAGGGTGAGCCGGTCGCAGAAGTCGGTTGCGACACCGTAGAGCACGATTGCCCCGGGAGCCACCGAATCGAGCACGACCCGCGTGTTCGGGTTCGAGAACACGTCCAGCTCATGCTTGAGAAGGAGGAAGTCGCCCCGGTGGCCGCGGATCCGTCGGGCGAGCGCCGCGGGATCCTCCGAGATCGGCTGAAGCACCAGCGGATCGCGCAGCATCGTTTCCGCGATCTTCCGCTGGCCGAGGGTTCCGCGCATGCAGTGCGGCGGAAATGTCGTGGCCCAATCCGGTGTCGAGCTGATCTCGCGATCGGTCAGCTCGTGGTCGTCGGCCGACGCGACGATCGGGATCGCTCGCGCGTGGGCGAACCGGGTGAGCGCATCGAGGCTCGAGCGCAGGCTCTCGGCGCCGGGCACGTACAGCTTCCCGTCGGGCAGCATGAAGTCATGTTGCGTATCGACGTCCCAGAAGACCAGGCCCGGCATGCCTGGATGGTAAACGCTGCCCCGGAAACGGTGAACCCGGTTGAATCCTCAGGCCCGGCGGCCCCTCACCAGCGCCAGCCGCCCCAGCGATAGCCGTAGCCCCAGCGGAAGGCGTACGGCGGCCCAAACCAGAAGCCCAAGCCCGCCCCGGGGCCGTAGCCCCAGTATGGGTAGGGATATGCGGCGTACCGCGGAACCGCCGCGACGTAAGTCGCGACGTCGTACTCGAAATGTGCCTCGGTGGGCTGCATCCGTTGGACGATGCCCATGAGCTCGGCTTCGGGATCAGACGCCGCCGCGTGCTCGGACAATGCCTGATAGTCCCACCGGCCCTTCTGCTCGAAGTCATCCAACCGGAACGGCTCTTTGGCGAGCGCCGCAAGCACGGTACCATGCCCCGTCGTGTCGGCCACCATGAAGGCCTCATGGCCGCCGCGCCCCTTCACCTCGTACTTCTTGTGAGCCTGGACGTGCTGGTCGTCCCGCGGGTCGATCGGGAACAGTACGCGCACCCTGCCATCCGGCGCGGCGTGCAGCACAATGAGGTATCCATCCTGGGCGGCCCGAACGTACACTTTGGCGTGATCGCCCAGCGCGTAATTACCGTCCGAGTTCAACCAGACATGGACCGGGGGATCCGGATCGGCGGCGGGATTTAGTTCTGGCGTACGTAACGGGCCGGACGACAAGAGCATCAGCAGTGATAACAGCATAGATCCTTCTTTCGGGTCACGAACGGTGCTCGGCTCGGTGGCGAGCGATGAGGTCTGACCGCTTCCGTTCGGACGTCCTCTCTGTAGTAATGCAACACACCCGCGGATGGTCGTGTTCCGGCCTGAACATCGACCGTCGCATAAACGAACGATCGAGGGGCCCGCGTCACTCCACCCGTTCGAGTCGCGGGTTGGGCCGGTACTCCCGCCCA
>DASQPE010000049.1:0-14381 GCA_035644115.1 Gemmatimonadales bacterium | reverse complement strand
GCTCACTGTCCCACCACGCGTTCGCCCCGATATAGCCCGATCAGCCCACTGGGAGGGCGCGTGCTCGTCCAGCCCTGTACGGTTCTTGTGGTCGACAAGGCCGAGTTGGTGCGTCGGGCCGCGAACCGCATCCTGACCAAGGAAGGGTATCGAGTGCTCGAGGCAGGCAATGCAACGGAGGCACTCGGGCTGCTGGCCAGGGCCCCGCGCGTAGATCTGGTGCTTATCGGCACGGTGGGCCAGTAGCGCGCCGGCGTCTGAGGCGAAAAATCGGGTCGGACCCGAGAGCCCGACCCGATCGAACTACCCCTCATCCTGTACCCGGCCGCCGGCGAGGCGGAAAATCGCCTTACATGCCGAACGGCGTTCAAGGATGGCGGAGCTCCGCCCCTCTCCGCCGCGCGCTCCCTCACTCCACTGACGTGAGCAATGTCCGTCCGAGGGTCCCGACGACGGCCACGGCGCACCAGAAAACCCGATATCATTGTTCAATCCCCCCGGAGTCCCCGGGGGCTGCCCCAGACAGGAGAAATGATGCGCTGGTTTGGCTTGCCGGGGAGCGTCGCTCTCGTGACCGCGTGCGCGCCTACGCTCGCGAACGGTCCCGTGGCATCCGATTCTTCCGCGCACGGCACCGGGCCGGCCTCGAGCGAGTCCGCCTCCCCGGCGCCCCGGGCCACGGCCGGCCGGCCCCGCGCCGACCTTCTGCGGGACAATGACTTTCGATTGGCGTTCGAAGACGTGCAACGGCTGCGGGTAGCGGTGGATTTTCAGGAGATGGTATTCGGTCTCCTGCGAGTCACCGTCGGGCCGGGGTTTGCTACCGTGTCCTCAGCCCGCTACAACCTGGAGCGGCTCTACGGCACGTACCGGGTGGCCTCCTACCGGAGCGAAGACACGGTCATCGAGCTCTGGAAGGACGGATCGAAGATTGGTGAGGTGACGTCGGCCGGCGTGCTCGTCGGAGCGGAGTTCGGGGCGCCCCGCTAATGTGCCTTCGATAAGCATCAGCCCGTCAGCCCGAACCGCAGCCCTGCCGCGACGGCTGCCAGCAGGTCGTCCTTGGTGAACGGCTTGGTCAGGACGCTCACGGCGCCGAGCAGTTTGGCGCTGCCCAGCAGATCGAGATCCAGCGCCCGTTGACCGCCTGACATGGCAATGACCGGAAGCGTTGCAGCGAACGCCCGCAGCTCGAGCATGACCTCGATCCCATTGGTGTCGGGCATGTGCAGATCGGTCAGCACGAGGTCGGCTCCGCCTTCGCGCCAGAGACGAAGCCCCGTCGTGCCGTCCGCGGCTGCGACCACCTCGTACCCGGCGGACGTCAGGACCCGGACCACCAGGCCGCGAAGGGCATCGTCGTCTTCCATCACGAGGATTCGCGGCACGGCGCAAAACTGCTGGCGTCAGGCCGAGCGCGGAAGGTCCCATCAGCTTCGCCAGGCGCCGTGCCGCTAACGGGTCAGGACGCGGCGCGCACCCAGGGCAATCGGGATGCGACAGCCCGTCGCTGAGCCGTTGTCGCGTGGGCCTTGCGGGATCGGATAAATGCGTCAGTCTTGGTACGCCGTCGGTGGAAAGGCGGAGGCGACCGCGCCCATGAGCTCGTCCCACGAAAGCGGCTTGCCGAGCACGCCGACCGCGCCCAGCATCTGCGCGGTGCGGCGCATCTCGAGATCGTGCGAGCTGCCAGCGGCACCGGGCTTCACTCGGCGTCGCCGGTGCCCCTTGTGGCCCTTAACGGTCCCGACTACTTTCATACAGCTTTTGCAGGACATAGCCTTCGGGCCCCGGGGAATCAGAGCAGCCCGGGTGATCAAATCTGCCATGAGCCTTCGTCCCGGTGAGTGCCCACGCACTCGGCCGGGCGTTGTGTTTTCGGGCCCCCTGCTGGTCATCCCAGCGCTCCTGTTGTGCTTCGCCCAAGCACTGGCGACGCCGGCAACGGCCCAGCAGCGCACGCTCGATGAGGCGGAGCGGGCGGCCGCGCGGAGTCAGCTTCTCGCCACCGACTCCGCCCATGGCAACGCCACCCTGGCCGAGGGACTCGGGACCGGCTTCGCTCGCTACCTGGCCGACAACGCGGTCTATCTCGAGCCGGGGACAGACCACCTCCACGGCAAGAGCACCATCCAGGCATTTCTCGCTCGCCAACCTTCCGGACAGTCCCTGAGCTTCCATCCCGCCCTGGCCGAGGTGTCCCTCGATGGGGCGGTCGGCTACACGGTCGGCTGGACCGAGCTCACGACCGGCGAGGGCGACAGCTCGAGCATTCGCCACGGCAAGTACATCGCCTTCTGGCGACGGCAGCCCGACGGCAGCTGGAAGGTGGAGGTGTGGAACCGAAGTGGATCGCAGGAAGCCCCAGCTGCCCCGCCCAATCTGCCGGCCCGTCAGCCGTCCCGGTTCCACGCGACCCGGCTGGCAGAGCCGGGCGCGGAGATCCGGAGGCTGAAGAGCGTCGATTCGGCATTCGCCGCGGCGTCAGTGGCCCGGGGCGCCGCGGAGGCGTTTTACCAGTATGCGGCCCCGGACGCGGTCTCGCTCGGCGGAGGGAAGGACTTCGTGGTGGGGAGGGACGCGATTCGGGACGACCAGCTTGCCCAGGCAGCGCCGGGGCAGGTGCTCGACTGGAAGCCAGTCGCTGGCGGCGTCGGTGCGTTAGGTGACCTGGGCTGGACCGTGGGCGAATGGCGGTTCACCGTGCCCCGCAACGGCAAGACCGCGACGTTCACCGGGAAGTATCTCACCATCTGGGCCAGGCAGCCGAGCGGGGAGTGGCGATTCGTGGCGGACGGCGGCAGCAGCACGCCGCCGGCCCCCTAGAGGCGCGCGGATCGTGGCTGGGCGCCCTCTTGCCGCTCACTTAGCATCTGGGGATACTGTGGGGTTCGCAATCTTCCCGGTTGTCCTGAGCCTGCGACGCTTCTCCAAGACTATCGAGTGATTACCCGCCCGCCCGCATGATCCGCGTTCGACCCGGTTCGCCGGCCGCCCTGGGGGCCCACTGGGACGGCGAGGGGACCAATTTCGCGCTCAGCTCCGAGCACGCCACCGCCGTCGAGCTCTGTCTCTTCGAAGGGCCGGACGACACCCGCGAAACGGTACGGGTGCCGATCCGGGAGCGAACCGGCTCGGCCTGGCACGCTTACCTGCCCGACGTGCAGCCCGGCCAGCTCTACGCCTTCCGAGTGCACGGGCCCTGGGCGCCCCAGCAAGGGCACCGCTTCAATCCGGCGAAGCTGCTGCTCGACCCGTACGCTCGCGCCATCAGCGGGTCGATTCGATGGACCGACGCCCTCCTGGGCTACGTGGCCGGCCATCCCGAGCAGGACCTCGTGCCCGATCCCCGCGACAGCGCGGGTGCGCTGCCCAAGTCGGTCGTGGTGGAGGCGGCGTTCACCTGGGCGGATGACCGGCCGCCCCGTACGCCCTGGTCCGACACGGTCATCTACGAGTGCCACGTCAAAGGCATGACGATGCGGCACCCCGATGTGCCCGGTCCGCTTCGAGGCACCTACCTCGGGCTCGCCGCCGATGCGGTGCTCAAGCATCTCCGGAGTCTCGGCGTGACCGCGGTCGAGCTGCTGCCCATCTGCCACTTTGCCACCGAGCGGGTGCTGAGCGACCGCGGGCTGGTCAACTACTGGGGGTACAACCCGATCGGGTTCTTCGCCCCGGACGTGCGCTATGCAACCGGTCGGCTGGGACAGCAGGTCACCGAGTTCAAGACCATGGTCAAGCGGTTCCATCGCTTCGGGCTCGAAGTCATTCTCGACATGGTCTTCAACCACACCGCCGAGGGCAACCATCTCGGTCCGACCATCTGCTTCCGCGGCGTGGACAACGCCGGCTACTACCGGCTCGATCCCACCAATCCGCGTCACTATCTCGACTACACCGGCTGCGGGAACACCCTCGACGTGCGGCGGCCCCAAGCCCTTCGCCTCATGCTCGACAGCCTGCGCTACTGGGCCCAGGAGATGCACGTCGACGGCTTCCGCTTCGATCTCGCGCCCGTCCTGGGCCGCGACCCCGAGGGCTTCAACGCCCAGGCGCGCTTCTTCGAGATCGTGCGGCAGGAACCGGTGCTCGCCGATGTGAAGCTCATCGCCGAGCCCTGGGATCTCGGGCCCAACGGCTACCAGCTGGGAGGGTTTCCGGTCGGCTGGGCGGAGTGGAACGGCAAGTATCGCGACACGGTTCGCAGCTTCTGGCGGGGCGATGCCGGCCAGCTGCCCGAGCTCGCCACCCGGCTCGCGGGCAGCGCCGATCTGTTCGGCGCGACCGGCCGGCCGCCCCAGGCGAGCGTGAACTTCATCACCTGCCATGACGGCTTCACCCTCACCGACCTGGTGAGCTACGAGCGGAAGCACAACGAATCGAACGGGGAGGAGAACCGGGACGGCAACGAGCACAATCTCAGCCGGAACTGGGGAGTTGAAGGCGCGACTGACGTGCTCCACATCCTGCGGATCCGCGATCGGATGCAGCGGAACTTCCTCGCTATGCTGGCCTGCTCGCTCGGGGTCCCGATGCTGTCGCACGGCGACGAGATCGGGCGGACCCAGCACGGCAACAACAACGCCTATTGCCAGGACAATCCCATCACCTGGGTCGATTGGCATCTGACGCCGGCACGCCGCGACCTGCTCGAGTTCACCCGGGCGGCCTTGCGGGTCCGAGCGCAGACGCCGCTTCTGCGTGGTCGGACCTATCCCGGCCCCGAGTCGAACCCGCAACCGGCCGAGCTGACCTGGCACCGGCCCGATGGCGAGCCGATGATGCCGGAGGATTGGGGCCATACCCACGCTCACGCGCTCGCCATGTTGCTGCGCGAGGGCTCGGACGCCATCCTCCTCGCGCTCAACGCGGGCGGGCGCTCCCGGCCCTTCGTCCTGCCCGCGCTCGCACCGGCCGGCCGATGGCGCGAGCTGCTCCACACGGGCCAGGCCGAGGGCGACCTGAGCCATGGCAGCGTGACCGTGTCCCCCCGCTCCTGCGTGCTGCTCCGGTTCGAGGGCGCCGGATGACGCTGGTCGAGGGATCGCCGGCGATCCTTGCGACCTATCGTCTCCAGCTCCACGCCGGTTTCCCCCTTTCCCGCGCCCGTCACCTGGTGGCCTACTTCGCCCGCCTGGGCGTCACCCACCTCCACCTGTCGCCCGTCCTCCAGGCCCGTGCCGGGAGCACTCACGGCTACGACGTGACCGATCCCGGCCAGCTCAATCCCGCCCTGGGCGACGAGGAGGCGTTCGGGCGACTGGTCGCCGTCCTCCGGGCTCGGGCGATGGGGCTGGTACTGGACATCGTCCCCAACCACATGGCGGCGTCACCCGAGAACTGGCGCTGGGAGGACGTGCTCGCGCACGGGCCGGCATCGCCCTACGCGCGCTGGTTCGACATCGAGTGGCGGGTCGGCGAGCCCGAGCTGCAGAGCCGCGTCCTGCTGCCAATCCTGGGCGATGCCCGTCCGCTGGTGCTTGCCCGAGGCGAGCTCGTCGTCGTGTGCGTCGGGGGCGAGCTGCGAGTGCGCTATCACGAGCACTCCTTCCCGCTCGACCCCTCGACCTGGCCCTTCGTGCTCGACGATGCGCTGGGGGAGTGCGCCGGCGAATTGGGCCCGGACCATCCCGCAACCCGTGAGCTACGGGACATCGTGGCTCTGCTCCGCCGGCTGCCCCGGCGCACCGCCCGCAAGGCCAACACGATCTCGCGCCGCCGGAAGCAGGCGGCCGAGGGGGTTCGCCGGTTGCGGGAGCTCTGCACGGTGGCGCCGGAGATCCGGCGGCGGATCGAGCGGGCCTCGGCCCGTTTTGCCGCCGGAGCCGACGGGGTCGAACGGATGCGCCGGCTCCTCGATCTGCAAGCGTATCGGCTCGGCTTCTGGCGACGGGCCATGCGGCAGGTCAACTACCGCCGGTTCTTCGACGTCAACGACCTGGTGTCACTCCGCATGGAAGACCCGGAGGTCTTCGCCCGCAGCCACGCGCTGGTGCTGGACTGGATCCGGGACCGGTTGGTGGATGGCCTGCGCATCGATCACGTGGACGGCCTGCTCGATCCGCTGGGCTATCTCCAGCGTCTGGCCGACGCCGCTTTCCCGGGCAGAGCGTCCCAGCCCGCCCCGATCTTCGTGGAAAAGATTCTCTCCCGGGCCGAGCGGCTGCGGGGCGAGTGGCCGGTGGCGGGAACCACGGGGTACGACTTCCTCAATGAGGTCGAGGCGGTGTTCATCGACCCGGAGGGCGCGGGGCAGGTTGAGCGGGATTACCGCCGGATCGTCCGGCGTCACGTCGGTTTCACGATCGCGGCCCTCGACGGCAAGCGCCAGGCGCTAGAGACCGGACTATCCGCTGGCGTGCGTGGGCTGGCCGAGCGGCTGGTCCGGCTTGGGCTGCCGGACGGCTCGCCCTCGCCGCTGCGGCGGCACGTCCTGGCCCGCGCCACAGTGGAGATGATCGTCCACCTGTCGGTCTACCGCACCTATGTGGACGAGCGACGGCCGGAGCCGGCGCCGATCGACCGCGCGCTGCTGGAGGACGCGCTCGCGGCCGCGCGGCCGAGCGGCCGCGCACCCCCGGCCGCTTTCGATGCGCTCGCGGGCGCGCTCCCGACCGGTGACACCGCGCCGGCGTCGGCCGACCGGGAGCGGATGCGGCGGCGGTTCGTGCAGCGGTTCCAGCAGGTGAGCGGGCCCGCGACCGCCAAGGGGGTCGAGGACACGGCCTCCTACGTGCACGTCCCGCTGCTCTCCCGGAACGAGGTCGGCGCCGCGCCGGACGCACCGCTGGCCGAAGCCGTGCTGGGGCACCACGAAGGCAACGCGCATCGGGCCGCGTTCTGGCCCCACACGCTGCTCACGCTCACCACCCACGACACCAAGCGCTCGGCGGACATGCGGGCCCGCCTCGACGTCCTGTCGGAGGTGGCCGAGGATTGGGAGGAGCGGGTGTACCGCTGGCGGCGGTGGAACCGGCCCCACCGCGCGATGGCGCGGGGCCAGCGCCTCCCCGACGCGAACACCGAATACCTGGTCTATCAGACCGTGGTCGGCGCCTGGCCCCTCGAGTTTCTGGGACGCGAGCCCGCGGCGCTGCCGGGCGAGCTGTTGTCGGCGTTTCGCGACCGGATCGCCGCCTACGCGCTGAAGGCCGCCCGGGAAGCCAAGGTGGAGACCAACTGGGTGGACCCCGACGCGGAGTTCGAGACAGCGCTCGAGCGCTTCGTCCGCTCCATTCTCGACCCGGGGCTCGCGGCCGAGTTCCTCGCGGACCTGGGCGGGTTCGTCGGCCGCATCGCTCGAGCCGGGCTCTGGAACGCGCTCGCCCGGCTGGTGGTGCAGCTGACGGCCCCCGGCATACCCGACATCTATCAGGGCGACGAGCTGTGGAACTTCCTGCTGGTCGATCCGGACAACCGGCGGCCGGTCGACTTCGAGCGCCGCTCGGCGCTACTGGACGAGCTGGTCGGCGATTTCACCGACGATGCCGAGCGGCCGGCACTGCTGCGCGGCCTGGTGGAGCGGCCGGAGGACGGTCGGCTGAAGCTCCACGTCATGCAGCGGATACTGGCAGCTCGGCGCCGCGCGCCGGGATTGTTCCTGGAAGGGCGTTACCAGCCCCTCGTGGTGGAGGGTCCCGCGGCCGACCATGTCTTTGCCTTTCTCCGCCGAACCGACCAGGGCGCAGCACTTACCGCCGTTCCCCGTCTGATCGCTGCCCGGCTCATGCCTGGCTACTTGCCCCCGGGGCGGTGGGATTGGGCCGGGACCGGACTCCGGCTCCCACCGGAGCTCGCGAGTGCCCAGTGGGCGAACCCGCTTACGCTCGAAACGCTCGCCGGCGGGGCCGACGGACTGGACGCCGCCGACGTCTTCGGTACCTTGCCCGTGGCGCTCCTGCTCACCTCATGACCCTCCAACCGCTGCCCCCCGGCCCGGCTCCCGCCCTCACCGACGCGGCGGCAGAGGCGCCGCCGGACCTGCCCGGCAAGGAAGCCCTGCGCGAGCGGCTCGACGACCTGGGCCGCCGGATCGCCAAGCTGCAGACGGCCCTCTACGCCGAAGCCCGGCGCTCGTTGCTGGTCGTGCTCCAGGGACGCGACACCGCCGGCAAGGATGGCCTGGTGCGCCACGTGTTCGGCGCGCTCAACCCGATGGGGCTCGACATCACCAGCTTCAAGGCCCCCACGCCCGCCGAGCTGAGCCACGACTTTCTCTGGCGGATCCACCAGGCGGTGCCGCGAAAGGGCAAGATCGGGATCTTCAATCGGTCGCACTACGAGGACGTGCTGGTCGTGCGGGTTCATGGGTTGGTGCCCGAGCCGGTCTGGCGGGCGCGCTACGAGCAGATCAACGCGTTCGAACGAATCCTGTCCGACAATGGGATCGTGATCTTGAAGTTCTGCCTGCACATCTCGCGGGAGGAGCAGCGCGAGCGGCTGCTTGCCCGGCTCTCCGATCCGGAGAAGAACTGGAAGTTCGACGCGGGAGACCTGCAGGAGCGGGCGCGGTGGGACGACTACACCAGGGCCTACCAGGATGCCCTGACCTTCACCAACACGGCATGGGCGCCGTGGTACCTGGTTCCGGCCGACCGGAAGCCGGCTCGCGATCTACTGGTTGCGGAGGTCCTGCTCGAGAAGCTGACCGAGATGGATCCGGTCTACCCTCCGGTGCCGGAGGAAGTCGCGGCGTTCAAGCGGCTTCTGGACGCCTGAGCGTCACGTCTGTCCGTCGGGTCCCACCAGGACGACGGCGACGTCGCTCCCCAGCACGACGTAGGGCGAACGATCGCCCACCACCTGGATCATGGTGTTCACCAATTTCTGGTTGGTGGAGCTGAACCGGATCGCCACCTGATACGTCGCGCTCGTGCCGCCGGCCGGCGGCACGAAGTTCTCGAACTCGAGCGTGTAGTCCTGCCGGGTAAAGGAGAAGCCGGTGCCCAGATAGGGAACCAGCTCCGGCGGCACCACGCCCGGCCCCGGCGCGCTGGGCCACTGCCCGGTATCGTAGAACTTGGTGAAGGCGGCCAGCCGCACGTTCTCCATGTCGGACGTGATCTGCGCCGTCAGCGCGCGATGCTTGAGCTCGATGTAGCGCATGACCATCATGCCCGCGAGAATCGCGATGACCACCACGACGACCATCAGCTCTACGAACGTGAACCCGCGGCGGTTGCGGCGACTCATCGGTGGGCCCTCTGCGCCAGCACTTGGAAGCTGTTGCCGACGAACTGGCCCAGCGAGTCGCCCGAGTTGAGCGCCAGGTGAACCGGACCGTTCGCGCCCCGGAGGATGTAGCGGTCACCCTCGTGTTGCTCGTAGCTGATGCCGCTGGGACTCGACCCTGCTTCTCCCAAGGTCCGGGGCAGTCGCCCCTGGGCCACCCGGAACCGCTCGATCCGCTGGGCGGTCGTGGCCATGCCGATGCGGAGACTGGCTTCCTGTACGTCCGGCGACTCGACGGGCGGGGGGCTCGGGAAGATCCAGCTGGGCTGCTCCACCGCCAGGTAGACCCCCACGGCCAGAATGATGGTGAGCCCGGCCGCGATGATAGGCGACACCCGGCTCTGCTCCCGCCGTCGCGCCAGCTCCGCTTCCCGCTCCGCCGATCGATCCTCGGCCTGCTTCCGCATGACGTTGACGGCCGCGTCGAACAACGCCTGCTTGTTCGCCGGGCCGGCCGGCGCCGAGGGCGGTTCGGGGCTGGTGGTGTTTGGGGCCGTCCGTTCAGTCATCGTGTCGTCTTGCGTCCGGGCTAGTGGGATACCGCCTCGCCGGCCAACGCGCGCGCGATCTGATCGGGAAACTGCCGGATGTCGATCGGCTTCGTGATGTAGCCATCGAAGCCGGCCCGCAGAGCTCGCTCCCGGTCGCCGCTCATTGCATGAGCCGTAAGCGCGATCACGCGAAGCGCCCGCTGCGGGGACAGCCTGATCTCCTCCAGCAGCGCGAAGCCATCCTTACCGGGCAACTGGATGTCCATCAGCACCAGCTCGGGGCTGCTGGCTTCAATTGCCTCGAGCAATCCGTCCCCGCTCCACAGCTCGGTTACCTCATGGCCCTTCAGCCGGAGGAGCGTGCGGAACAGCTTCATATTGTCGGGACTGTCTTCGACCACCAGAATTCGCGACACCGGTTGGGGCTCCGCCCAGCAAGAAGTGAACCAGCGGGGGCGCAAGACTCAGGCCACCCAGGATTGACCCCCAGCCTGTAAGTTTCAGCTGTGGGCCCGTTTGAGTACGGCTTTGACCCGCGCTACCAGCGAGCGGGGTTGGACCGGCTTGGTCAGGTAGTCCTGGGCCCCGAGGTCGAGCGCCTTCTCCTCGGTATCGCCCGTGTGACCAGTGAGCATGATGACGGGGAGCGCGGCCGTTCGCACCTGAGCCCGAAGCTCCTCCAGGACGCCCAACCCGTCCAGCCGGGGCATCTCGAAGTCCAGCACCACCAGGTCGATGCCGCCTTGCTCCACCCGCTCGAGGGCGTCCAGACCGTCGGCCGCTTCCTCGACCTCGAAACCTTCCCGAGCGAGCACGGAGCGGATCAGCCGCCGCATCTGGGGGTCGTCGTCCGCGATGAGCACGCGGGTGACATCGCCGGCCGCCTTTGCGGCCAGCGGCTCCGGTTCGGGCGTCCGCACCGGCCTCGCGGCGGGCGTCGCGGCTCCGGCCGCCCCGGCGGCGGCGCGCTCGGTCGAGGTGGTGCCGTCGTCCTGGACTCGCTCACCGAGCACCCGGGTCAGCTCGTCCAGCGAGGTGACCCCGCTCCAGACCCGCTCCATCCCACTCTCCCAGAGCGTGCGGAAGCCCGACTTGCGCGCCGCGTGGCCGAGCGCTTCAGATAGCGCGCCGGCGTCGATCAGCCGGGAGACGGTCTCGTCTACCGGCATGATCTCCATCACGGCGATGCGTCCCCGATAGCCGCGCCCGTTGCACGCGCGGCAACCGACGGCCTGGCGCACGTCCACCGGCGTCTGCCAGTCGGCCGCGGGTCGCGCCTCAGCCGGTAGCGTCTCCACCGCCACCGGCTTGGAGCATGCCGGGCATAGGCGCCGAATCAGCCGCTGGGCCACTACGCCTTTGAGCACCGCGGCGATCTTGAACGCGTCGATCCCCATGTCGCGCAGCCGGACGATGGCCGAAGGAGCGTCGTTGGTGTGCAGCGTAGACAGCACGAAGTGGCCGGAGAACCCGGCCTGCAACGCGGTATCGGCGGTCTCGCGATCCCGGATCTCGCCGACCAGGACGATATCCGGATCCTGGCGGAGCACCGAGCGGAGCGCCTTGGCGAACGTCAGTCCCTGGGCGTCGCTCACCTGGATCTGGGAGATGCCCCCGATGTCGTACTCCACCGGGTCTTCGACGGTGACGATGTTGACTTTGCCGGTCTTGAGCTGGTTGAGGGCGCCGTAGAGCGTGGTCGTCTTGCCGCTCCCGGTCGGGCCGGTCACCAGCACCATGCCTTCCCGGAAGCCGATGAGCCGTTGCAGCAGGTCGTGCTCGTGGGGCAGGAGCCCCAGGTCGTCGACGCTGCCGCGCACCATGGTGCGGTCGAGGATTCGAATGACGACCTTCTCGCCCCGCCGGGCGATCGGCATGGTCGAGACTCGCAGGTCGACCACCTGGCCTTCCACCCGGGCCGAGGCCCGGCCGTCGTGCGGGCGCAGCGGATCGGTGATGTCGAGCTTGGCCCAGACCTTCACTCGGCGAACCAGGGCAGCGCCGGCCGCCTCGGGGAGCTGCATCACCTCGCGCAACACGCCGTCGTTCCGGTAGCGGACTACCACGGCGCCGTCGACCGGCTCGGCGTGGATGTCGCTGGCACCCTCGCGGACCGCGTCGCTGATCATGGCATCGACCAGCTTCGACACCGGCGCATCGAGGGCAGGGTCGCGGTCGGATAGCGGCGCCGCCTCCTCTACCGCTTCCACCGACGCGGGCTGTAGTCCGCTCAGGAGGCGCTCGATGCTTCGCTCCGGACGGTACAGCTCGTCCAGTCGTTCGGTGAGCGCCGCCGGGGCGGCGATCTCGAACTCGACTTCACGACCCGAGACGAACCGGAGGTTCTGCTCGACGTCGTAGTCCCGCGGATCGGCGGTGGCGACGCGGATCGTCCGGTCGTTGGCGTGGATTGGCAGAACGAGGTGCCGCCGGGCGGTCTTCTCCGGGATCAGCTCCGCCGTTCGGGCATCGGCCTTCGCGAGGTCGGCAACGGGGAGTCGGAAAGCGCCGGCAACGGCGGTGACGATCTGGTCGTTGGTGGCCCAGGCCCGATCCACCGCGCCGCCCCACACGCCCACAGCGGCGGAGCGGCCCAACTCGTCGGCCTGGTCCGGCGTGAGCACTCCACGGCGCACCAGCACCGGCGCCAGCCACCCGTCCGCGCCGCTCGGCTGGCCGGTTCTCGGCTGATCGAGGGCCGAATCCGTCCGTTGAGATTGAACCGTCATGGCACTACGATTCCCGCCTGCTCCAGGCAGCCACCACCGTCTCGCTTTGCGCCCTCGAGTCCTCGCATGCTTGATCTCCGTCCCTGACGGTGCGTCCCGACGTCCTGGCCGTGGTGGGCCTGGGAGCCATCGGCGGATCCGTGGCTTGGCAGGCCCGGTTGTCGGGCGTGCCGCGGGTCGTGGGATTCGTTCCTGACCCGATCGAGGGAGCGGCAGCCGTCGCGGCCGGAGCGGTCACCGAGGTGGTCGATTCCCCTGCTTCCGCCGTGCGGGGCGCCGACCTGGTCGTCCTGGCTACTCCACCCCATATCATGTTGGATCTTATCGGCCACCTGGCTCCCATCCTTGAGCCGGGGGCAATCCTGACCGACGTGGCAAGTGTGAAGACCCCCGTGCTGGAGCGGGCTGTCACGGCAGGCCTGGCGGAGCGGTTTGCCGGCGCCCACCCGCTCGCGGGCACCCACGGGTCGGGCTTCGCGTACGCCAGACCCGACCTGCTGCCGGGCTGCGTGGTATACGTCTGCGCGACGGGAGCGACCGGTCAGGCTGCCGCCGGTGCGGTCGTGGAGTTCTGGGAGCACACCATGCAGGCGTCTCCCACACTGATCGATGCCGCGGTGCATGACCGCCAGCTTGCCTGGACCAGCCACCTGCCTCAAGCGATCGCCTACGCGCTCGGTAACGCCCTGGCCCGGCTCGCCCTGAGGCCGGAGTCGTACGGGTCCGGCGCTCGCGACACCACCCGCCTGGCGGCAAGCAACCCCGAGCTCTGGCTCGACATCTTTCGGGAAAACCGGGAGCCGGTGCTCGCGGCGCTGGACGGGGCCGGCACGGCCCTGGCCGAGCTGCGGTCTCTCATCGCAGCGGGTGACGAAACGGGCCTTCGTGCTTATCTGGATCGGGCGGCTGCCTTTCGCCGGGAGCTGGGGGCGTGATCGTCGGCGGCGCGGTCCGCGTCCCCGGTGACAAGAGCCTCACCCACCGGGCGCTTCTGTTTGCCTCTCTCGCCCGCGGCACCAGTCATGTGGGCGGTGCTCTAACCTCGCTCGACGCACGTTCGACCGCCCGGGTGCTGCGTCAGCTGGGGACGGGGGTGAGCCCGCTGCGGCCCGGTTTGGTCGTCACGATCCAGGGCCGGGACCGCTTCCGCCGCCCGCCCGAGCGGCTCAACTGCGGCAACTCGGGCACCACCACTCGGCTGCTGCTCGGTCTCTTGGCGGCGCACCCCTTTAGCGCCATCCTCACCGGGGACGCCTCCCTGCGACGCCGGCCGATGCGGCGGGTCACCCAACCCCTGGGTCGTATGGGAGCCCGCTTTTCCGAGCGGGCCGGCGGCGACGGCCTTCCCCTCGAGGTGCGCGGGGCACGGCTCGTGACGCTCCGCTATGAGCTACCGGTCTCGAGCGCCCAGATCAAGAGCGCGATCCTCCTGGCTGGGCTCGCTGGTCGGGTCGAGGTGGCGCTGCGCGAGCCCCACGGGCGCTCGCGCGACCACACCGAGCGGCTGCTCCGTGCGTTCGGCTATCGGGTGGAGGAGTGCGACGGGTGGATCGAGTTCGCCCCCACCGGACGCCTCGAGCCGTTTGCCATGCAGGTTCCTGGAGACCCGTCCTCGGCGGCCTTCCTGGTGGGCGCCGCGGTACTGGCGGAATCGGGCGAGCTCCGGATCGCGGAAGTCGGGCTCAATCCGACCCGGATCGGATTCCTCGACGTGCTGCGGCGGATGGGAGCTCGGGTTCGGATGGAGAATCAGGAAACCCGGTTCGACGAGCCGGTGGGCGATCTGGTCGTCACCCCGACGTCCCTGAGTAGTACCGAGGTGTCCGCGGGCGAGATCCCGGGGCTCATCGACGAGATTCCCCTGCTCGCCGTGCTGGCGTCCCGGGCCCGGGGGACGACCGTGTTCCGCGAGGTCGGCGAGCTCCGG
>DASQPE010000048.1:0-6356 GCA_035644115.1 Gemmatimonadales bacterium | reverse complement strand
CTCACCGATGACTGGGTGACCTCCCAACCGTCGGCCGCCAGCATCTCCGCGAGCTCTTCCTGGGTGCGCACCGCGCGCGTGCTGATGAGCTCCAGAATCCTGAGATGTCGCTTCTTTCGCTCCGCCGTCATCGGCCTCCCTTTGCCGGCCGCCTCCCCGCTCGGGGCGAACGGCGCCCGGCGAGCCGCGCGATGGCCGAGTCGAACCGACGTCGTTCGCGAGCGCCCCAGCGGCGAGCGCGGCGGAGTCGTGCCCGGACGGCGGGGAGGCCGAGGTTGCCGAGGTTACCGGTGGCCCGGCGGCGCGCCACTATCTCCGCCCGTGTGGGCTCGGCGGGCTCCCGGCCGCCGCGGATCTCGTCGGCGACCTCGCGGTACGCCAGCCGAAACGCCCGGCCTAGCTCCACCCGGCGCATCACTTCGTCGGTCGCCAGCGCCCCCCCCCGGAGCGCCGCCTCCGCGCGGGCGCGATCGACCTGGAGCCGCGGCACGGCATGCGCCATCATGGCCAGCATCTCCGCCGTCCGGTCGAGCCCGCGGAAGAGCGGCTCCTTCAGCAATTGAAAGTCTCGATGGTATCCGCTCGGCAGCTTCGACTTGAGGTGCAGCACGGCCGCGAGATCGCCCTCGAGCGCCGCCGCCCGGCCCCGGGTCAGCTCGAACAGATCGGGGTTCCGCTTGTGCGGCATCATGCTCGATCCGGTGGCGAGCCCGGGCGGGATGACGAGGAAGCCGAACTCTTCGGCGCTCAGCAGCACGACGTCCTGGGCCAGCTTCCCGACGTCGTGTCCTACCTGGGTGCACCAGAACAGCACCGCAGCTTCCAGCTTGCCCCGGCCATTCTGCACCGCCGTCACCGCATGCTCCGGCCCCGCGAAGCCGAGCACGCGCGCCACCAGCTCACGGCGAAGGGGGAGCGGCGCGCCATAGCCGGCGGCGCTGCCGAGCGGCGATCGATCGACCGTCGCCCACAGCGCAGGTAAGGTCTCGGCCGTGTCGAGCAGGCCTTCGGCAAAGGCCAGGGCCCAGAGGCCCCCCGACGACGGCATCGCGCGTCGCTGATGGGTGTAGCCGGGCCAGAGCGCGGTGCGATGACCGGCCGCAAAACCGAGCAGCGCATCGGCCAGAGCGAGCGTGCCGTCGTGGAGGTGGAGCAAGGCGTCTTTGAGATACAGGCGCAGATCGCAGGCGATCTGGTCGTTTCTTGACCGGCCGGCGTGGAGCCGCTCCCCGAGCCCCGGCGCGCGCCTGGTGACCCAGTCCTCTACGGCGGAATGCACATCCTCGTGTTGGCGACCGATACCGAGTCGCCCGCGCCCGATCGCGCCGAGCGCCGCCCGCAGACTCGCCCGGAGCCGAGCGTGGTCCCCATTCGAGAGCAGCCGGGCCGCGCGGAGCCCCTCGACGTGCCCCAGGCTGCCCAGCACGTCCCACGGCAGGAGCCGTGCATCCCAGGCCCGGTCATCGCCCACGGTGTAGTCGAGCATGCGCCGGTCGAGGTCCGCCGCCGGCGACCAGAGGATCCGAGGCCTCGCAGCGTTGTCGCTCATCCGCCGGCCAGGTAGATCCGGGCCAGCGCCGCGTAGAAGCCGCGGGCGGATGTAACCTCGGGGAGATCCACGAACTCGTCCGGCGTGTGAGAGCGCCGACTGGTGCCGGGCCCACATTTGATCGCGTCCCGGTCGCGCACAAAAACCCAGTCGGAGCAGGTGGGACTGCCGAACTCCTTAGCGTCGGGCCGAATGGTTCGCGCCGCGGCGAGCAGTCGCGAGCCGGGCGGCGTCTCGCATGGCACCAGCCGGCGCGACGTCACCAGCACCTCGGACCCGAGCGATTCTCGCAAACGCTCGGTCAGCTCATCGTGAGTCCAGGCCGGCGTGCTCCGCACGTCGAGCACGGCCTTGGCAACCGGTGGCGTGACGTTCCGGCTCACGCCCGCCTCGAGCATCGTCGCGGTGGCCGTCGCCAGGCCGAGCGTCGGGTGGGGCCGATCGTCGAAGAGCGCGGGGAGCTTGAGGAGATCCTGCGCCAGCACGGTGACTGCGTTGGTGAACTCCCCATCGCTCGCCGCGTAGCCGGCATGGCGCTGATCGCCTTCCGCGATGAGGTCCACCATCATGAGACCGCGCTGGGCAATAGCGATATCGAGATTGGTCGGCTCGCCGATCACGGCGGCATCCAGCCGGCCAAGTCGGCCGACCGCCTCTTCCATCGAGGTGTTCTTGGTCTCTTCGCCGTACCCCAGCACCACGAGCAACCGCCCGGCGTCCACCCGACCCCCCTCGGCCAGGTCGCGAGCGGCCCAGAGCATGGCGGCGACCGAGGCCTTGGCATCAGTCGAGCCGCGGCCGAAGAGACGGGTGCCTTCGATCGCCGGCGTGAACGGATCGCGGGTCCAGCCGGCGCCGGGCGGCACCGTATCGAGATGGGAAACCAGCGCGAGCGTCTGCCCCTGCCCGAAGCCGCTCACTTCGACCCGCACCGAGGTCTCGTCCCGAACCACGTCGAGCCCCCAGCCCCGAACCGTCTGTTCGACGAACTCCGCGATGGTGCGCTCGCCGCCGCTGACCGAGGGAATGGCGACCAGCTCCTCCAGGAGCTCGACCTCACCCGGCAAGGTCCACTCCCAGGTAGGTTGCCTTCTCCTTCCGCCCGACGATCATGGTTCCGCAGCCGGCCCCGGTGAAGACCTCGAGCAACAGGGCATCGGGGGCGCGGCCGTCGATGATGTGGGTGCGCTCGACGCCGCCGGTGGCGGCGCGGATGCAGGCTTCTACCTTGGGCCGCATGCCGCCGGCGAGCGCGCCGCTCGCCATGAGGCCCGCAAGGTCGTCGGGATCGGCGAAAGTGACGAGGGTGGCGGGGTCGGTGCGGTCGCGGAGCACACCGGGCGCGCCGGTGAGGAAGATTAGCTTCTGGGCCCGAAGCGCCACGGCCAGCGACTCGGCGACCGTGTCGGCGTTCACGTTGTAGACCTCGCCGTCGTCGTCGCCCGCCAGGCTGGCGACGACGGGAACGAACCGCGCCTCCACCAGGGTGACCAGGACCCGCGGATCCACCCGGTCGATGTCGCCCACGTGCCCGTAGTCCACCTGGACCGTGCGGCCGTCGTCGTCCACCACCGAGACCGGCGGCCGCCGATGCGCGGTCAGGAGATCCGCGTCGATACCGGAGAGGCCGACCGCCTGGATCTTGTGCTCCCGCAGCGCCGCGAGGAGATCCACGTTGAGCTGGCCCGCATACACCATCTTGGCGACCTCGAGCGCCGCCTCGTCGGTGACCCGCCGGCCGGCGACGATGCGGGGCTCCTGGCCGAGCCGGCGGCTCAGCGCGGTCGCCTGGGGGCCGCCGCCGTGCACCACGACCAGACGGATGCTGAGCGAGCTGAGCAGCGCGAGCTGCCCGGCCACCTGGTCCCGCACGCCGGGATCGCTCAGCACGTCGCCGCCCAGCTTGACCACGAAGACGTGGTCGCGGTAGGCCCGCACGTAGCGGAGAGCGCCTTTCAACCCAGCAATGCCTTTGGTCGTGTCGATCGACATTCCTCGCTCCAGGAAACAGCGTAAAAAGTGAAAAGTGAAGAGGGGGCTTCGCTCGCATCGGAGGCGCCTTTTTACTTTTTACTTTTCACGCCGTTCTCCTATCAGCTCCAATAACAGCGCCCGCTGGACGTGAAGCCGGTTCTCGGCCTGGTCCACCACCACCGAGTGCGGACCGTCCAGCACCGCGTCGTCGATCTCGACGTTGCGCCGCACCGGCAGGCAATGCATCACGATCCCCTTCCCGCCCCGGGTCGAGCGCACGCGCTGCTCGGTCACCCGCCAGTCACGCAGCGACGCCCGCAGCTCTCGCTCCTCGTCCGGCTTGCCGAAGAGACGCACGGCCCCCCACGATTTGGCGTAGACCGCGTCGGCGCCGACCAGGGCCTCGTCGGGGTCGTTGATGATGTGGACGAACTCCCCGCCGCGCTCCTGAGTGAGTCGGCGGATGAGCGCGGTGTCCTCGGGGTCGAGCTCGTATCCGTCGGGCCGGGCAATGGCGATCTCCATGCCGAGCGATGCGGCCGCGATGGCCGCGCTGGCCGGCACCGCGGTGGGCAGCGCACGCGGGTGCCAGGTCCAGGTCAGGACGAATCGCTTGCCCTCGGTCTGACCCAGCTTCTCCCGCAGCGTCAGCGCGTCGGCGAGGCCCTGGCAGGGGTGGCGGCGGGTGGACTCCAGGTTGATCACCGGCCGGTCCGAGTACCGGGCAAAGTCCCGGATCACGTCGTCCCGGCGCGCCACGGCCCATTCGTCGCCCCGGGGAAACGCCCGCACCGCGATGGCGTCGGCGTAGCGGGCGAGCACGCGGGCCGCTTCGATGATGTGCTCGACGGTTGCGCCGTCCATGACGGCGCCCGGTTGGGTCTCGAGACTCCAGCTGCCTTTGCCCGGCTCGAGCACCACCGCGTGACCGCCGTGGAGGAACATGGCGGTCTCGAAGCTGGTGCGGGTTCGGAGGCTCGGATCCATGAAGACCATGGCGAGCACCTTGCGCTCGAGCCCGCCCGTGATCTCACCCCGCTTGACCCGCCCGGCGAGCGTGAAGAGCCGGTCGATGGCGTCGGCGCTCCACTCTTCCATCGCCAGAAAGTCGCGCTTGGTCACTCGAGCACCTCGCGCAACGCGCTCAGCAGCAGGTCGGCTTCCCGGCGGTCGAAGGACAGCGGGGGCATGAGGCGGAGCACCTCGGGATCGGTCGCCGTGCCGGTGAGCACCCGGCGCTCGAACAGCGCTCGCTGCACCGGCACGGCCGCCCGGCCGAGGCGGAGGCCGATCAGCAGTCCTCGGCCGCTGGCGCCGGCAATGCCCAGGGCGAGCGCACCGGCCCGCAGGTAGTCGCCCACCTCGACCGCGTTGGCGATGAGACCCTCCCGTTCGATCACGTCCAGAGTCGCGAGAGCGGCGGCACAGGGGACCGGCCCGCCGCCGAAGGTGCTGCCCAGGTCGCCGAGGGCAAGCCGCCCTCCGATTGCCGCCGTGGTGACCACGGCGCCGATGGGGAGCCCTGACGCCAGTCCCTTGGCGAGCGTGAGGAGATCGGGGACCACGCCGTAAGCCTCGGCCGCGGTGAACGCCCCGCAGCGCCCCACTCCGCACTGGACCTCATCGAAGATCAGCAAGGCGCCGTGACGATCGCAGATCCGCCGGGCGGCGCGCACGAACTCGACGCTCAGGTCGCGCGCGCCCGCGAGGCCCTGCACCGGCTCCATGATGAGCGCGGCCACCGTGTCGTCGATCGCTGCCTCGAGCTCGGCGACGTCGTCTACCGCGAGCTTGCGCGAGAGCGGCACGCCGGCCCGGGTCGCGGCCTCTTCGTACTTGACCCCGTCGGTAACGGCGAGCGTAGCCGCTGTGCGCCCGTGCCAGCCGCCGCGAAGCGAGACGATGGCCCGCCGCCCGGTATGGCGCCGCGCCAGGCCCAACGCGTTTTCATTGGCCTCGGCGCCCGAGTTGCAAAAGAATACCTGGGCCAGCGGCGCGGGGCAGAGCGCCGCGAGCCGCTCAGCCAGACGTTCCCGGTTGGGATGAGGGACCGCGGTCGAGTAGAAGAGCAGCTTCGCCGCCTGATCCGCAATCGCCTGTACCACGTGCGGGTGGCAGTGGCCGGTGGCAGCGACAGCGTGACCGCCGTAGGCGTCGAGCCATCGGAGTCCGTCCTCGTCGGTGATCCAGGAGCCCCGGCCGGTCACCGGCCGGACGGGCATCTGAGCGTACACCGGCAGGAGGGCGGAGGGGCCGCCCGCCTGCCCGCCGGTCCGCTGGTCCGTCAACATGGAAAGATGCCTCCACCCTGGAGTCCTTCGGTCTCCGGCAAACCCAGCGCGAGGTTCATCGCCTGGATTGCCTGGCCGCCGGCCCCCTTCACGAGGTTGTCGATCACGATCATCACCTGTATCTCGTTACGGCCCTCGGTCTCGGCCGGATGCACCAGGGCGTAGTTCGTCCCCACCACGTGGGTGAGCTCCGGCGGCCGGTCGAGCACGCGTACGAACGGCCGACCCGCATAGGCCCGGCGGAACAGCTCAGCCACGCTCCCGTCCGCCCCCGTCTCTTCCCGTCTGCTCCCACCTGCTCCCGCCCGCTCCCGCCTGCTCCCGTCCTCCACCCAGGCGTGCAGTGTCAGATGGATCCCCCGCACGAACGGGCCCGCGTGGGTCATCAGGCGCGCGGTCGCATCGGGTCGCCCGGTCCACTCGCGCCAGCGGACCAGAATCTCCGCTTCGTGGCGATGGCCCAGTACCGAATAGGCGAAGAGATTGTGAGCCCGCACGGGGTGATGGGTCGTGGGTCTGAGCTGCGCCCCCGCCCCGCTCGA
>DASQPE010000047.1:0-3286 GCA_035644115.1 Gemmatimonadales bacterium | reverse complement strand
CTGGTGTCCTTCATCTCCTTCATGCCCTTCATGCTGGTGTCCTTCATCGCGCCCGTCTCCATCGCGGCCGATTTGCCGGTCACCGTCACCTTGTGGCCCACGTGCTCATCCAGCTTTACCGTGGAGCTGGTCAACGCATACGTCTTGCCGTCGGTGCCCTCGAGGGCAAAGGCATCCTTGGTCGGGCCCTTGGACAAGCAGCCGGTCACGCTGGTGGGCTGCTGGGCTTGGGCGGGCGCCGGCGCGGCCATCGCTCCGGCCAGGACACCCACCGCCGCCGCCAACAGCCCCGTGCTCAGGTTGAACATGATGTCTCTCCTCCGCGCACCGTCGGGTTCGCCAACCCAGTCGCGGCAGGGTGCGCCTGGTACGCCGCGACCATGCCGCCGTCCCGGCGCACTGCGAGCGGGATGGCGGCTCCACCCCAATCTACGTCACGGAGCGGCGTCCGGCTCCATCGGTGTCCTCATGCTCCTTCACGACTGACCTGGACGCTCGAACAGCACGAGCAGACACTCCTGGCCGTCCTGACTCGTATGGTCCACCATCGCCTTGACGGTCCAGCCCTGACTGGCCTGAGCGTTGATGTCGTTACCTACCGACCTCATGGCAAAGCACTGCATGTAGTAGCGCGGCGGCGGCGCGGGCCGGTGGACGGTTGCGCTCGCGGCTGCGGTGAGGGCGATGCCGGCCGCGATGATGGCCACGGCGGCTCCAATTGCGGGGACATGGCGCATAGGGGGTTTCCTCGAGCGGAAAGAGGAGGTAGGAAAGCAAACCGCAGAGGCACAGAGGACGCAGAGGACACATCAAAGTGTTGTTCCTCTGCGGCCTCTGCGTCTCTGCGGCGTTGTTTTTTGGGTCGTGACGCTCAGCTGACTTTGATCTTCTTCGCCATGCCGTGCATGAAGTGCGGCTTGCCGTCCTTCCCGTCGGGGAGGAAGCACAGCAGCGCGTAGTCCCCCGCCGGCAGGTCCACCATCGCGAAGGCATGGGTGCCGGGCATCATGCCGCTCACGCCGCCGAACAGCGCCCCCGGAGCGGGGCCCTCCTGCTTTTCGCCCCAGGCGGCGAAGTCAATGGGCTCCTTGCCCGGGTTGAGCCGAACGAGCGCGATCTCATGGGGCTGAGGACCAGCGTTGTCGATCCGCAGCGTGTGGCGGCCGGCGGTGAGCGGCGCCGAGAGCTGGAAGTCGAAGTCCACCAGCTTGACGATGATGTCGGCCGTCGGTTCCGCCACGGCCGGTCGGGTCGGCGCCGTGGCCTTGAGCGAGCGGACCATGCCCTTCATGAAGTGCGGCGTGCCATCCGGCCCCGGGATGAAGCAGATGATGGCGTAGTTGCCCGGCTCGAGCAGGACCGTGGTGCTGGCAGCGCTCCCCACCTCCGGGGGATTCGGCCCCCCGGCCAGAATGGCCCACGGGGCCGGCGGCGCGCCCGGCTTGAGCGAGGCAACGAAGTCGTCGGCGGTCTTGCCTTGTTCCAGCCGGATGACCTGTGCGTGATGCGGCGAGGGGCCGTTGTTCACCAGCCGGAAGACGGTGAGCCCGGCGGGCGTCTCTGCCGGAGCGTCGAATTGAAAGTCGCTCGCCGTCACGGTCACGACGTTCGGGCCGGCGGTGGTTGGCGTGTCGGTGGCAGCATTGCTGGAACGGCACGCAGCGAGCGCGATCAACGCCGCGGCGATGACACCGCCGGATATCCGGTGGGCGAACATGCGGACCTCTGGCTGGAGAGCTGTATGGGTTCGTATCGGGACCGGCAAGCTGTCGCCGTGGCCCCCCCGCGTCAAGCTCCCGACTATGCCAGCGCCTCCCACCACACCCGCCGGATCTCGCTGGCCCCCCGTGCGTTGGGCTCGATCGGGCTGCGCCGCCAGTACCACTGCTCCGGCTCGGCGGCGGTGACCCCGTGTCCCAGGAAGTGACGGTGCACGTCGGCCAGCGCGGCTACTGGGGTTCGGCCGGCGGTCTCCCGCACGTGAGCGTTGAATCGGTCCAGGTACTCGATCGGGAGCCGGCCAAGCGCCTCCGAGAGGCCGGGCAGGCGGCCGGTCCCGTCGGTCGGGTCGTACACCGTCGTCAGCAGCAGCGTGGCCTGGGAAAGCTCATCAGACAGTGTCTCGACCAGGTCGGTGTAGCGGCGGATGATTCGGGTGACGGCGGCGTCGAGCGGGACCCCGGCCGCGAGTGCGTCGAGCAGATCGTTGCCGCCGGCCGTGACCGTGACCAGGATCCGCCGGTCGGGCGAGTCCCGGCCCAGCCGGGCGAGCTCCTCGGTCACCACGTCGTCGATGAGCGCGCCGTCTTCGGTGAGATTCAGAAAGTTCAGGCCCGCAGGAGCCTGGCGGGCGAGATCTCGGCCGGCAAACTCGGGCCAGCGCTCGTCGTCATTCCGGTAGAGCAGCGCCGCCGCGCCGAGCGGGTCCAGCCGGCTCGGGGGCGCGTCCAGGCCGCGCACGTCGCAGGTGGGATAGTGGTCGCTGCTCATGGAGTCGCCGAGGGCGACGTAATGGGTCAATCGCATATGACTGACACCAAGACTAAAAGCGTGAACAGTAAACAGTAAACAGTGAACAGGGCGCTCCGGTGGCTGGACGGAGCCTCCTGTTCACTGTTCACGTTTTTCCTAGAACGACAGCGCCACCAGGAAGTTGAAACTGCTGCGCGAGACGCTCGGGGCGTTCTCCAGCCCCAGCTGAGCCTGGTCGTTGAACGCGATGCCGAGCGAATGATGGAAGCGGGTGTAATCGGCCTTGATGGCGAGGTCGGCGCCGTGAGGCAGCGGCCCGTGTCGGCGGAACACGAAATATTCCACGCCGAGCCCGACGTGCCAGGTGTTGGGCAGCAGATGGTGAAAAGGAAACAGCGAGGGCTGCCGGATCCAATCGCCGGTGGGGTGGTCGATGGGAACGCCGTTGGTGGTGACGTCCTCCAGCCGGTACCAGGTCAAGCCGTAGCCCACCTTCAGGAACGGCAATACCCGTCCGGTGAACACGTTGTACCGCAAGCTCCCGGCATACTCCCACAGGTTCAGCCGGCCGCGGACCTGAAACGGCTCCGCCGCACTCGCGCCCGGCAGATCGACGCCCAGGTCGGTGTGAGAGTGGCGAACGCTGCTCTCGGTGACCCAGTGATTGCCGATATAGAAGTCCCAGGCAAACAGGAGGGAGACCGCATTGTCGGCGAACGCCGGCGGGTTGGCCGGCGTCACCGCGTTGGGTGCGATCTGCGCGAGTCGGTTGAAGATGTCGGTGGCTTGCTGGCCGGTGAAGAAAAGCAGGGGC
>DASQPE010000046.1:0-2168 GCA_035644115.1 Gemmatimonadales bacterium | reverse complement strand
GTCTCGCGCTGGAGGCGTTCGCGCTGCATGCCCAGGAAGACGACGCCGCCGCCGATTCGCTCTTTGCCCATGCGCTCGGCGTCATGCCGGCCGACGAGCGCTGTCGCTGGACCGACCTCTCCGAGGTACTGGGGGATGACGCGGGATCGTATGCCAAACTCCCCTGCGATGCCCGCGAGGCGAGGAACTCCCGCATCTGGTGGCTGGCGCGACCGCTCTACCTCCGGCCGGGCAACGATCTTCGGGCGGAGCACTATGCCCGGCGCGTCATGGCCCGCATGCTGGAGCATGCGGCGACGGCTCACGCCACCGGCTGGGGCCGCGACCAGGGAGAGCTGATCGTCCGTTACGGCTGGCCGGTGTCCTGGACCCGACCATCGTCGCCTCCCACGGACGACCGCCCCGCCGCCCTGGGCCACGAGCGGAGCCCGAGCTGGTGGTTCTTTGCCTCGGCGAAGGTACCTCCCGTCTGGGATCTCGATCGCGAGCGGCCCTGGGCCCGCTACTCACCCACCTGGGCCAGAGAGTTTTCCACCATTCGCGAGGCGCAGATCGCCCGCTTCCGCCGGGGCGACTCGGTAGCTGTGGTGGCCGCCTTCGATGTGAGCGGCGATCCCGTCCTGGCCGGGGATAAGCCGCGGGTCGCCCTGGCCGTCGGCAGCGACGCCGCGAGTCCGGTGGTGGTGGGCGGCAGCATCACCGCCGCGAACGGAGCCGTCGCCGTCGCGTCGGCCGATCCGCCCGCGATGGTGAGCCTGGAGGCGATTCGAGAAGCGTCGCGATGGGCCGCCCGTCTCCGCAGCGCGATGGCCGACCCGACCGCCTGGATCGCGACGCCGCTCTCCGACATCCTGCTGGTGCGGGCCGAAGCCGCGACTTCCGGCGTGCTGGGACCGCTGACCGAGGCGGCGCTGCCAAGCCCGGTGTTGCCGCTAGGCCGACCGGTGGGCGTTTACTGGGAGTGGTACCAACAGCAGGCCCCGGGCTCGACTATCGCCATCGAAGCCCGGGTGGCTCGCGTCGGCGGCAAGGGACCTCCGGATCCGCTGGGGCACTCCGACTGTGTGCCCGCGGGAAAAGCCGCGATCGCCGTGCAGTGGCGGGAAACCGTGGGTGACCGGCCGGCGGGCGTCGGACGGGTGGTCGCGCTCGATCTCAGTCGCCTCGAACGAGGCCGGTACCTGGTTGCGGTGGCGGTGGCTCCGGAAGGAGATCCGGATCCGACCCATTGCACCTCCCGTGAGATCCAGCTTGGCGGATGGTAACTGCCATCCGCGATCCTCGCGGGAAATGGGCGGCAGGCGCGGCGAAAAGGGACCGGCTCACTTGCCTGCCCAAGCTAAGTTCGGCCGGTGGCCGCCTCAGTCAGCTGCATCCCGGAAACAGATCGCCCCCGCGAACGACTCTGGTCGCTCGGCGTCGCGGCCCTCACCACGAGCGAGCTCGTGGCGATCGTCGTCGGCACCGGGGGCAGTGGCGAGAACGTGCTCCAGCTCGCCGGCCACCTGCTCGACGCGGGCAAGGGCTCGCTCCGGCGACTCGTGGCCAAGCCGCCGGCTGAGCTGCTCCGCGTTCGCGGCCTCGGTCCTACCAAGGTTGCCCGCCTGCTCGCCGCGTTCGAGCTTGGCGCCCGGCTCGCCCGGGAGGAGCGCCCGCCTCCGGCCCGCATCCGCGAGCCCGACGACGTGGCCCGGTTGTTCGGGGCACGCCTTCGGGATCTCGCGTTCGAGGAGTTTCACCTGCTCGCGCTGGACAGCCAGAGTCAGGTGCTGCGCGACGTGCTGGTCACGCGGGGTCTGCTGAACAGCTCGCTGGTGCATCCCCGGGAAGTCTTTCGTCCGGCGATCGCAGAAGCGGCCGCGGGCATCATCGTCGTGCACAATCACCCCAGCGGCGACCCGACCCCGTCGGCGGAGGATCGGGCGGTCACCCGCCAGCTGGTGGCGGCCGGCCAGCTGCTCGATCTGCCGCTCTACGACCATGTGATCGTGGCCGGCGATCGGTTCGTGAGCTTTGCGGCGGAGGGGCTGCTGTAGCTCCCGCGTCGGACCAAGTCGATTGGCCAGGTCGGTGCGGGATAGAGGGTTGGGCCGGTCCACCTCGAAATTGTCGGAGCACCGCCCAAGCCTACCTGTGGTTGATTATTCGGCCCAACGGGCGCATTCTGT
>DASQPE010000045.1:0-6919 GCA_035644115.1 Gemmatimonadales bacterium | reverse complement strand
CTGGATTCAAATGTAAGCGTTGGCCACTGGTGCTGGCGCCCGCCTGCTGGATTGGGCGGAGGAGATCGGGCCGGCGCAGGGGAGCGAAGCGATCCAACCCGAGCCTACCGGGAAGCGGTCCGTTCCCCCAAGTTGCCTATCCCCGCGCGCGCGGCTGTTATGCCCGAATCGTTGACCTCTCCCGCCGTCCTGGACGCCTTCGCGCGCGCATCCGCCGCAGCCCTGGATCCTGACCCGGCCAACCGCCCGTTTCCGTCGCCGGTGGATTGGCGCGACCACCCGATCTACTTCCTCCTGGTAGACCGATTCAACAACCCGGACCAACCGCCCAGGGGTGACTGGGACCGGCCGTTCGGGGGGTTCCAGGGCGGCACCCTCGAGGGCGTGGCGGACCAGCTGGACTACATCAAAGCGCTGGGGTTCGGCGCGATCTGGATCTCACCGGTCCAGAAGAACCTGCCCTGGGAAGGGTCCAGCTATCACGGCTACGGGATCCACGACTTTCTCGCCGTCGAGCCGAGGTTTGCCTCGGATCCCGCCGCGGCTCGAGCCGACCCGACCATCGCGGAGCGGGAGCTCAGCGCCCTGGTAGATGCCGCCCACGCGCGGGAGCTCTACGTGATCCTCGATGTGGTCATCAACCACGTCGGCAACGTGTTCGGGTACGATTCCGGCCCTGCCAGCCAGGCGAACAGCGAGCGTCCGTTCAAGGGTCTGGGTGGCGACGCCTATCCGATCTTCTGGCGCGACGATCAGGGTGTGGGCGCGGCTCAGGCAACCGGGTTTCCCGCGAACCCCTCTCGCGATGCGGTGGTCTGGCCCCGCGAGTTCCAGACGGACGACTGGTTTCGCCGGCGCGGGGCCGAGGAGGACTCTCATCCCCAGGAGGGTGATTTCGCCTCGCTCAAGGAGCTGGTTACCGAGCTGGCCACTCCGGACGGCCGCCATCCGGTGCGCGATGGATTGATTCGCGCGCTTCAGTACATGATCGCGCGCTACGACATCGACGGATTTCGGATCGACACCCTCAAGCACGTGGAACCGGAGTTTGCCCGGGTGTTCGGCAACGCGATCCGGGAGTACGCGCTCTCCATCGGCAAGCGAAATTTCTTCACCTTCGGCGAGGTGGCAGACGCCGGCAACGAGGCGGTCCTGGCGAAGTTCATCGGGCGGGACACGTTATCGAGCGACAGCGGCGGGCCAATCGGGGTGGACGCGGCGCTGGACTTCCCGCTGCGCGCAGTGCTCGCTCCCTATGCCAAAGCCGGGGGGCTCGCGCCCGGTCGGCTGGCCGCCATGTACCAGAATCGGGCCCGGGCTGAGCGGACGCTCCTCACCAGTCACGGGGAGGCCGGTCAGTATTTCGTGACCTTTCTCGACAACCACGACGACCACGACTTCCGGTTCGCTCCGGTGAGCCCGGCGGGCACCGACGCGTTCGATGCCCAGTTTGCCCTGGGCTTCGGCTGCCTCGCGGCACTCCAGGGCATCCCATGCCTCTACTACGGCACCGAACAGGGGCTGACGGGCATGGGGGCCGGCACGGGAGACGCCGGGGTGCGGGAGGCGCTGTGGGGCAAGCCGAACGCATTCGACCGGACCGCGACGTTCTATCGGGTCGTGCAGGATCTCCTTTCTCTTCGTGCCCGGGAGCCCGCGCTTCGGTACGGCCGGCAGTATTTTCGTCCGGTCTCCGGTGACGGCACCACGTTCGGCATGTCACCCTTTCCCGACGGGGTATTGGCTTTCTCCCGCGTGCTGAACGACCGCGAGGTGGTAATCGTCTGCAACCCCAACACCGGTGCGCCGGTATCCGTCGACGTGCTGGTGGACCACACATTGAATCCCGAGCACGCCACCTATCGGGTGCTATACAGCAGCTCGGCGCATCCGGCCCCTCCGGGCCCCGCTGCCTCCCGCCAGGGTGCCAACATCGCCGTGTTCGAGCTCGATGGCACGGTCAGTAACGGCGGCCCGGTCACGTCGGTCCGGGTGCGGCTCGCGCCGATGGAGATCCAGATCATCTCCGGTTGATCATCCCGTTCCAACGCCGAGGGCACCTAATCACCATATTGAGAGTGGAGCGGCAGGATCCCGTTGGTCGAACGGTTGTAGGCAAGGAGCCTCGATGACAATTCCCCCCCGCTGGAACCCCCTCACTCCGCCACTTCCCAGCTCGACGCTCCGATGACGCGACGGTTCTGGGGAACCGCTGCCGCGGCCGCAATGTCGTGCGCCGCCTTGGTTTTCCTGTCAGCCTGCGCCCGGAAGCGGGAACAGCCGTCCAGCCCGCCCGTGCCGGTCACCGTGACGACGGCCCGCCGCAGCAGTGTTCCGTACACCACGGCGGCAAACGGGGTCGTCACGCCGCTCCAAACGGCGACGGTGGCACCTCAGGTGGATGGTATCGTGACCCAAGTCACGTTCCGGGAGGGTCAGGAGGTCGCGGCTGGTGAGATCCTGTTCCAGATCGAGAGTCGCCCGTATCTCGCGGCCTACCGCCAGGCGCTCGCGGCGCTGGCCCGCGACAGCGCGACGGCGGTGAACGCCCGGCGCGAGGTCGTGCGTTACGACTCGCTCGCGAAAAAGGAGTACGTCACCCAGGAGCAAGCCGACCAGTTCCGTGCGACCTCGGCCTCGGCCGAGGCGACGGTGAGAGCAGACCGGAACGCAGTCGATGCCGCCAAGTTCAACCTCGACAAGACCACGGTCCGCGCTCCGATCGCCGGCCGTACGGGGGGCCTGCTGGTCCGCACCGGCAACCTGGTGCATGCCGCCAGCGGCACCCCCCTGGTCGTGATCAACCAGATCCGGCCGATTCTGGTCCGCTTCGCAGTGCCCGGGAGCGAGCTGCCCCTGATCCAGCGTTACGGCGCCGACAAGCCGCTTCCGGTGGCTGCCGTGCCGGGCCGCTCCGCGGCGGAAGCCCAGGCCGACACTGCGCTCGGCGCCGGGCTGGCAGGGGGTTCGCCGTCCGATCCGCCGCCGCCCCAGTCGCTCCGCGCCGTGCCGGTGGCGCAGGGCACCCTTTCATTCATCGACAATGCGGTCGACACCACCACCGGCACGGTGATGCTCAAGGCCAGCTTCCCCAACCGGGAAGGCACGCTCTGGCCGGGTCAGTTCGCGGCGGTCTCGCTTCTTCTGTTCACGGAGCCGAACGCGCTGGTCGTGCCGGCAACGGCCGTGCTCACCGGCCAGCAAGGCACCTACGTCTACGTGGTGGACTCCACCAGCTCGGCTCAACGGCGGCCGGTGGCGGTCGAGCGCATGGCCGATAGTCTCGCGGTGATCTCGGCTGGGCTCGCCAATGGTGAGCGGGTGGTGACGAGCGGCCAGGCGCGCCTCACGCCCGGCGCCAGGGTGGCTGCGACCCGGAGCGGGACCGCGGCTGGCACGACAGGTCTGGAGAATCGGGCCGGGGTGGTGAGGAAGCGGTGAGCCTCACCGGCCTGTTCATTCGACGGCCGGTCATGACGACGCTGCTCATGGCCGGCATTCTGGTGTTCGGGATCGTCGCGTACCGGCGGCTGCCGGTGAGCGATCTGCCCACCGTGGACTACCCCACGATCACGGTCAGCGCGAGCCTGCCGGGTGCGAGCCCCGAGACCATGGCCGCGACCGTCGCGACCCCGCTCGAGAAATCCTTCTCCGCGATCGCCGGCATCGACAACATCACGTCGCTCAGCAGCCTGGGGAACACGCAGATCACGCTCCAGTTTGCGCTCGACCGCGATGTGGATGCCGCCGCTCAGGATGTCAATGCGGCCATCTCCCAGACGCTGGCCAATCTCCCGTCGAACATCGTGCCGCCCTCGTACCGCAAGCAGAATCCGGCGGCGGCACCGATCCTCTTCCTCGCTCTCACCTCGCCCGACCTGCCGCTCTCGACCCTGGACGAGTACGGCGAGACCACGATCGCGCAGCGGCTCTCGATGGTGGAGGGGGTCGCCCAGGTGGCCGTGTACGGGGCCCAGAAGTATGCGGTGCGGATTCAGCTGGATCCCGCCCAGCTTGCCTCGCGCGGGCTCGACATGAATCAGGTGGCCGACGCGGTCCGGGCGGAAAACGTCACGCTCCCGACTGGCGTGCTGTATGGGCGCGACCGAACCCTCACCGTGCAGGCCACCGGCCAGCTCGCCAACGCCGCGGCGTTTCGACGCCTGATCGTGGCCTACCGGCACGGCGCGCCGGTGCACCTGGGTGATCTCGGCAGCGTGCTCGACGACGTCCAGGACAACAAGGCGGCGAGCTGGTACAACGGGGAGCGCGCGATTCTGCTCGCCGTCCAGCGCCAGCCGGGTACCAATACGGTCGCCGTGGCGACGGCCGTCAAGCAGGCACTGGGACAGATCGAGCGGGAGCTCCCGCCATCGGTGAAGGTCAATATCCGATACGACCGGTCGGTGTCGATTCGGGCGGCGGTGGACGACGTGCGATTCTCGCTGGTGCTGGCGCTGGCGCTGGTCGTGCTCGTGATCTTCCTGTTCCTGCGGAGCCTGGTTGCGACGGCGATTCCCAGCCTCACCCTGCCGATGGCCATCGTCGGCACCTTCTCGGTGATGGCGCTGCTGAATTTCAGCCTGGACAACCTGTCGTTCATGGCGCTCACGCTGGCGGTCGGGTTCGTGGTGGACGACGCCATCGTGATGCTGGAGAACATCGTGCGCCATCTGGAGATGGGAAAGCCGCCCCTGCGGGCGGCGCTCGACGGCGCGGCGGAGGTCGGCTTCACTATCGTCTCGATGACGCTCTCGCTGGCGGCGGTATTCATCCCCCTTCTCTTCATGGGGGGCATCGTCGGACGGTTGTTCCGTGAGTTCGCCATCACCATCGCCGCCGCGATCCTGGTGTCGGGGGTCGTGTCGCTGACCCTCACGCCCATGCTGTGCAGCCGGTTCCTGAAGCCGGAAGCCGAGGTGCGGCATGGCCGCTGGTTCCGGTCGAGCGAGCGGGTCTTCCAGGCGATGCTGGGGCGCTACGAGCGCAGTCTCGGCTGGGTGATGCGCCACCGTCCGCTCACGCTGGTCTTCTCGGTTCTCTGCCTGGCGCTCACGGCGGCGTTGTTCGCGGCCGTCCCGAAGGGGCTCTTCCCCAGCGATGACACCGGCTTGCTGCAGGGAACGACCGAGGGGGCGCAAGGGGTGTCGTTCAGCGAGCTGGTGCGTTTACAACAGCGGGCCGCGGCCTTGGTCCTGGCCGACACCAACGTCGAGGGATACCTGTCGTCGGTGGGCGCCGGCGGGCCGGCGGGAGCGACCAATCAGGGGCGGCTCTTCATCGCCCTCAAGCCGCAGGGACACCGCGCGCCGGCGGACGTGGTCGGCGCCGAGCTCTCGCGCCGGCTGGGCCACATCCCGGGCCTCAGCGTCTTCATTCAGAATCCCCCGAGCATCCGCATCGGCGGCCGCGCCGCGAAGTCGCTCTACCAGTTCACGCTGCAGGGCAACGACGTCCCCACGCTGTACCGCGGGGCCCAGCAGCTGCTCGCCAAGCTGCGCCAGCTCCCGCTCATCACCGATGTGACGACCGATATGCTCAACGCGAACCCGCAGGTCACGGTGCGCATCGATCGCAGCCGTGCGGCGGTCCTCGGCGTCACCCCCGCGGCGATAGAGCGAGCGCTGGCAACGGCGTACAATGGCCAGCAGGTCTCGACGATCTACACTACCAGCAACGAGTACTGGGTTCTCATGGAGGTGCTCCCCAGGGCCCAGCTCGATGCCTCTGCCCTGGGGGGCCTGTATGTCGCCGCCACCAACGGGACGCTCGTCCCACTGGCCCAGGTCGCCGGCTTCGAGCGCGGGGTGGGGCCGCTCAGCGTGGCTCACTCTGGGCAGCTCCCGTCGGTGACGATCTCCTTCAACCTGCCGCCCAACGGCTCGCTGGGACCGGCGGTAGCGGCTGTGAGCCGGATCGCGCGGGAGACGCTCCCCGGCCGAATCACCACCGGGTTCTCCGGAACGGCGCAGGCCTTCCAGTCGTCCCAGCAGGGGCTGGGCGCGCTGCTCCTGATCACGGTGTTCGTGATCTACGTGATTCTCGGCATCCTCTACGAGAGCTTCATCCACCCGATCACAATCCTGACCGGGCTCCCCTTCGCCGCGTTCGGCGCGCTGCTCGCGCTGGCGGTGACCCACGTCGAGCTCGACGCCTACGGCTACGTTGGCGTGATCATGCTCATCGGGATCGTGAAGAAGAACGCCATCATGATGATCGACTTCGCGGTCGAGGCGGAGCGGCGAGAGCGGCTCACTCCGGCCCAGGCCATAGTCCGGGCCGCGAGCGTACGATTCCGGCCGATCATGATGACCACCGTCGCAGCCATTGCGGGCAGCCTGCCCATCGCAATCGGGGTCGGCGCGAGCGCCGCTTCACGCCGCCCGCTCGGCGTCGTGGTGGTCGGCGGGCTCGCCGTGTCCCAGATCGTCACCCTCTACGTCACGCCCGTGTTCTACACCTACCTCGACGACCTGCAGGCATGGCTCACCCGCCTGGCCGCCCGGCTGCCCGGGACCGGCGAGCCGGGCATCGAGGGCCGCGCGCTGGGCCCGGCATCGGAATCATGAACCTCACCAGCCTGTTCATCCGACGTCCGGTCATGACCAGCCTCGTCATGATCGCCATCCTGTTCTTCGGCGTCATGGCCTACCGCCAGCTGCCGGTGAGCGACCTTCCCAACGTCGACTACCCGACAATCACGGTGACCGCGACCCTGCCGGGCGCGAGCCCCGCGACCATGGCAGCCACGGTCGCGACCCCGCTGGAGAAACAGTTCTCGACCATCGCCGGGATCGACAACATGACCTCGACGTCGAGCCTCGGCCAAACCCAGATCGTCATCCAGTTCGCGCTCGACCGGAACATCGACGCGGCAGCCCAGGACGTGCAGGCGGCCATCACCCAGACGCTGCGCACC
>DASQPE010000044.1:0-6260 GCA_035644115.1 Gemmatimonadales bacterium | reverse complement strand
GTGAACGCGAACGCGTGTCGCGAACTTTGACGATCGCGATCTGCGGAGCGCCGGCGCTACCGCAAACTCAAAGAGTCGCTGCGAATTCGGGCAGGGGCACTGCTCCGGCGGGTTGTGAGCTGCGGAAATCGGTTTGGTGGGAAGCTCGACGGCGGTTTTGCGTGCAGTGGCGAGTGAGCGACGCTCAGCGACGCGCCGGGCTCCGGTGGCCCTGGCCACCCTCCAGCGTCGCCAGGTCGGCCCGGGCTCGGGCTGCGTCGTTTTCGGCGCCGAGCTCGGTGTAGGCGCGGAGCGCCAGCTCGAGATAATGCCGGGCTTCGCCGCTCCGGTTCATCGCCTGATACAGCCGGCCGAGCTCGTGGGCCGCTTCCGCCGCGGTGAGCGGCGCGCCGAGCTGCGCCGCCAGCGTGCGCGCCTGCTGAAGCCGGCCTTCTGCCTGGTCCAGCTTGCCCTCGGCGCGGTCGCAGAGCGCGAGCACCCGCTCGATGTCGGCCAGATCGGACCGCTTCCCGGTCATGTCGACGATCCATCGGGCGGTCTCCACCCCCGCCCGCGCCGCGGTGACCTCCCCCTGAGCCAGCTGGACTTCCGCGCGATTGACCCGGCAGAGCGCCTCGAGGTGCGCGTCACCGGCCGCGCGGGCGACGCTGAGGCACGCTGCGAAATGCGAGTCCGCTTCGGACCACCGTTCGCCGTCTGCCGCGAGCATGCCGAGATTGTGGTGCGCGAGGGCCTTTCCATGGGCATCGCCCAGGCTTTCGTACGCTACCAGCGCCCGCCGGTAGTACAGCGCCGCCGAGGGGCGGTCGCCCCGGATGGTGGCGATCACGCCGAGATTCTGGGCCACCCGGGCCACCAGGGCGGCCGCGTCTTCCGCCAGCGTGGCGGCCTCTTCGAGCACGGCTTGCGCCCGATCCAGCTGCCCGGTCTCGATCCGCAGCCCGCCGAGCGCGTTGAGCGCTTCGGCGGCCCGGAGCCCATCGCCCGCGAGCCGGGCGACGGCATAGCTCTGCTGGAGCCCGTCCTCCGCTGCCACGCTGTCTCCGGCCTGGTGGACCAGCACCGCGCGTCGCCGGAGCGCCTCGGCGAGGACGGGCGAGTCGCGCTGCTGCATCGCGGCCGCGATCACCCGATCGTAGGCGGCGCGCGCTTCGATCACGTACCCGGTCTGCTCCCAGACGCGCGCTTCCGACAGCAGCATCGTCAGATCGACCCGCGGTATCGCACCGAAGTGGTCGGGGGTGCCCGGGCTTACCATGCGATAGCGTAGCGCGAGAAGTGGGCGATCTGGGCCGACACCCGCTGCAGAAGGACGTTGTCGACCGACAGCAGAAGGTTCAGGATTTCCAGCAGGTCGGTGGTGTACGCGATGCGCTTGGGCAGGAGCCGCCCCAGGAGGGGGCAGTTCGCGTAGCTCATCGTCAGCTGTGCCGCGTGTCCCGCCGCGAATTGAAGGCCCTGGGGCTGGAACCGAACGCTGTTCACCGTGTCGCTGGGCGCGTCAGCCGTGATGGTAAGTGCGTAGCTCAGCGCGCCTGGGGGTATGACCAGGCTGTGCGGGCCCACGGTGAGCGTGCCGCCCGCGGGGCCAATGAGCTTGGCGGCGTGGACTGCCGGAAGCGGGGTGCAACGGAGCAGTGTGTCGAGCAGCCCGGTCCCGAGGAGACCGCCGTCGGTGCTCTGGAGGCTCTGGTCCGGCTTGGCCGGCGCGGCCTCGTCGGCGGGGGCCATGGGGCGGTCGAGTCCGGAGCACGCTCCCAGTGCGACGCCCAGGCTGACGGCCGCCGCCCACACCCATCGTCCGCTCGAAGCCGGCGGTCGCCGGCCTGCATCGGTCATCAATCGAAAATTCCGAGTTCAAGACGTTCCACCCTAGGGATTGGGATGTGATTCCGTCAAGAGCGGCGGGCGCAATGGTCCTCGACCCGACCCGGCCGGCGGTATACTCCGGCATGACCACCCTCGCCTTCACCGGGCTTCTCGCACTGGGGTCGTTCGGCGCGGGCCTGCTCGGGGCGCTGACGGGTCTCGGAGGCGGGGTCGTCATCGTCCCGCTCCTGACCCTCGGCTTCGGCGTCGATTTCCGCTACGCGGTCGGAGCGTCGCTGGTGTCGGTCATCGCGACCTCGTCAGGCACGGCGGCCGCCTACGTACGGGAGGGGTACACCAACGTGCGGATCGGCATGCTCCTCGAGGTCGCCACTACGATAGGCGCCGTGTTCGGGGCGTATCTCGCCGGCCTCGTGCCCACCGGCGCGCTTTCGGTGGTGTTCGGGGCCGTGTTGCTCTATTCGGCGTACAGCGCGACCCAGGCCGGACCCGAGCGGGTCGCCGGGGTCCCCGACCCCCTGGCCACCAGGCTCCGCCTCGACGGCTCTTACCCGACCCCACAGGGAGAGCGCTCATACCACGTCCAGCGGGTGCCGCTGGGGTTCGGACTCATGATCGGGGCCGGGGCGCTTTCCGGCCTCCTAGGGATCGGTTCGGGCGCGGTCAAGGTGCTCGCGATGGATCAGGCCATGTGCCTGCCGTTCAAGGTGTCCACCACCACCAGCAACTTCATGATCGGGGTGACTGCCGCCGCCAGCGCGGGGATCTATCTCGCGCGCGGGTACATCGACCCCGGCATCGCGATGCCGGTGATGCTTGGCGTGCTAGCCGGCGCGACCCTGGGGGCCCGGATTCTGACCCAGGCGCGGCCGCGCGTGCTCCGGCTCATCTTCGGGCTCGTGATCGCGGTGCTGGGCGTGGAGATGATCTACAATGGCGCAATCGGCCGGCTCTGATCCGCGCGACGCGGAGCAAGCCGTGGCCCTGGCGCTTGGGCGCCTACTCCAGGCCGGGGTGCTCGTGGCGGCCAGCGTTGTGCTGGTGGGTGGCCTGCGGTACCTCGCTAAGTACGGGGCGACGGAGCGGCACTACCGGACATTTACCGGCGAGCCGGCCGACTTGAGTCACGTCGGCGGCATCGTGCGGGCGGCCCTCGATCTCCGCGGGCGAGGGCTCATCCAGCTCGGCGTGCTGTTGCTCATCGCCACGCCGGTGGCGCGGGTGGCGGTCTCGCTGGTGGCCTTCCTCCGGCAGCGCGACCGGACCTACGCGCTGGTCACGGCGTTCGTGCTGCTGGTCCTGCTGGCGAGTCTGAGCGGCCTCATTCCCTGAGAAAGGAGGCTCGCGCTAGGTCGTCGCCGGGGCTGCTACCGCCGGCCGGCCCAGCAGCTCGACGACGGCCTGGTACAAACGGGTGCGAAGCCGATGGCGCTCGTTAGCGCGGGTGATGTAGCGGACCATCACGCGCATGCCTCCGGCAATGGGTCGGACATCGATGGCGGGCTCGGCCGAGAAGCTGCTTACCGCGCGAGCAGTCGCCGCCCGGCTCCACTCCTCTTCCGCCGTCCGTGCATTCTCGGCAGTCTCCTCGGTCACGATCTTGCGGATGGCCTCGATGATCGGCGGGGCGTCGGCAGTGGGGACCACGAACTCCACTTCGTCCCAGAGCCATTGACCCGAGGTCGAGAAGTTGAAGTAGTGGCCCTCGATCGCGAACGAGTTGCTGAAGGTGACCTTCCGCCCGGTCGGGTGTCCCGCGTCGGTCCAGTTACCGGTTTCCAGCAGCACGGTGTGGAACGGGGAAATTTCGATGACCTCGCCGCTCACCCCCTTGATCTCCACCCAGTCTCCCAGCCGGATCCCGTTGCGGCCCATCAGGGCAAACCAGCCGAAGAACCCGACGATGAAGTCCTTCAGCGCGACGGTGAGGCCCGCGCCGGCCAAACCGATGACGGTCGCGACCTGGCTGGGCGGCCCGACCAGCACCAGCGCGAGGCCCAGCAGGGCGAGCCCCCGCAGGGCGAAGCGCGCCATCGTGCGGAGGGTGTGCAGCCGCCGTCGCTCCGACGTGAGACGGGTGAAAAGGCGTTCGAGCCAGGCGCTCAGCCCGACCACGGCGACGAGAATGAGGAGGACCCAGGCGAGATCCAGAAAGACGTCGTGCAGCGCGGCCCGACGCTGCGACGCGATCAGGCTGCTCCAGCGACTGTACACATCGAGCAGCGCGACCTGGTCCTCGACCCGGCGGGTCATGGCCGCGAGCACCTTCTGGTCGGCCCCGAGGTGGCGGGTCTTGGTCAGCGAGTCCTCCGCTGTCCCCGCCTGGACCTGCTCCACGTGCTGGGCGAATTCGGCCCGCTGCGTGGTCAACGTTCCGATCCCGGTCGTGGCCTCCTGCTGCGCCCGGTTCAGCGCCTTCTGCCTCCGCCAGACCCTGCGCCACTGCTCGAAATGTCCGACCAACCCGCGATAGCCCGTCGAGCGGCGGGTCGAGTCGCTGGCTGCAGGCTTCGCGGCACTCGCCGCGTGATCGGCGCTATCGTGATCGGCGACCATCTGCCGGATCCGGCCTGCCGGATCGCCGCCCGCGCGCAGCAGGTCGTCTCTGGCATCGGCCAGATCGCCCCGGTGGAGGTCGAGCTGGGCCTTCAAGAGCTCGACCTGGGTTTCCGACGGCTCGGAGCCGGTCGCGCCGGCGCCGCGCCGCGGGCTGGTGAGCCGGGCCAGTCGGATACTGTCGTCCGCTACCTGCCGCTCGGCCGCCTGCATGCGCTCCCGGATCGGGCGGATCTCAGGGTTCGAGTCGACCGGATGCTCGGCGGCCTGAAGCAGCGCAATGGTGAACGCGAGGTCGACCGAATGGTCGCCGATCCGAACGGCCTCCCGGGCCAGCTCCTGCTCGTCGGCGGTCGTCGCCCGGGCCGCGAGCCGCTGCGCGATCTGAAGCGGCCGCCGATCGATCAGCGTCGCGGCCGGGTGGACTTCGGCCCCGGCCGCGGTGTCGTCGGTGTCGGTGACAAAATACCCGGCGACCGCAACTGCCAGCAGGATGCCCAGTACGGCGAGCGCGACCGTTTGGTGCAGCTTCATTGCGCTTCTGGGTTCGGGAAGCCGGAAAGCTGGGCGGGTGGCTACGCGAAAATCAACCTGAAGGAGCTCGCGGCGTGGCCGCCTGTCATCCGCGCGTCATGCCGACGGCCCTATCATTCTCCAGATCGATCAAGCCCCCGAGAACCCGGACACCGGCCAGCATGCGAGTACTCATTGTGGAGGACGAGCCGGAGGTCGCCGATTTCCTCGCCCGAGCGGTGCGCGAGGCTACCTGGGCCCCCGACATCGCGACGACCGGAGGCGCAGCCCTCCGCAGCCTGTCGGCCAACGATTACGACCTTGCGGTGCTGGACATCGGGCTGCCCGACATCGACGGCTTCGAAGTCTGCCGTCGCTGGCGGGCGCAGGGTGGCCGAACGCCGATTCTGATGCTGACGGCGCGGGCCGAGCTTACCGACCGGATCAGCGGGCTCGATGCCGGCGCGGACGACTACCTGTCGAAACCGTTCGCGGTCGAGGAGCTCCTGGCTCGGCTCCGTGCCCTCGCGCGGCGGCCCCGGGAGAGCCTGGGCGTCTCGGTCGAGTTCGGCGACCTGCTGCTGGACACGGCCGCGCGAACCGCTCGGCGCGCCGGGCGTGCCATCCGACTCACTGCCCGTGAGTATGCGCTCCTCGAGTACCTGATGCGCAACCCGCGCCGGGTGCTGAGCCGGGGTCAGATCCTCGAACACGTGTGGGACGACAACTTCGATCCGGTCGCCAACGCGGTGGATGTGCTGGTCGGGCGGGTGCGGCGCAAGATCGAGCAGCCGGGCGAGCGGCCGCTGCTCCACACCGTGCGAGGTATGGGATACATGCTGTCCGAGCGGACGCCCGCGGATGCCCCTTAGCCGTCTCCGGCTCCGGCTGGCCGGCTCGTTCGCCCTGACGTTTCTGGCCGGGCTCACCGCGCTGAACGTCGCGCTCTTCTTCTATATCCGTCATCAATCGGATCAGCGTCTCACCCGTCACCTGCACGCAGTCGCGGCTGACGTGGTCGATGCGGTCCGCCGGGAATATCAGGATGTCCCGCCGCGCCCGCTGGCGAACGCCGCGCGCTCCGCGCTCGAGGAGTGGCCCCCAGGGCCCGAGGGAATCATCGTGTATGGCGACGACGCCCGCGTGATCGCGCAGCGCGGCGACAGCGGGCTCACCCGGCTGGCTCCGTCGTCATTCGCGTACTCCGCGCCGGCACTGACCGGCGACCTGGCAGGCGGTCAGGGCCAGAGGGTTCGCCTCACGACCACGGCCACGGACAGCCCCCCGCGGTTTGGGGTAGCGGTGCTGCTGTCGACGGAGCCCGAGCGCGTGGAGATCGCGACGCTGGCGTGGTGGCTCGC
>DASQPE010000043.1:0-11103 GCA_035644115.1 Gemmatimonadales bacterium | reverse complement strand
CAGGCGGGCAGGCGGGCAGGCGGGCAGGCGGACAGAGGAACTGTCCGCCTCGCGGACGCGGGGCGCGACGGCCGTGGTGGGCGGCTCGCAGGGCGCGTCAGTTCCCGCCACGGGATCGAGGGGCCGGCTCGACGAGAGTAGCGGGAACTGCAGCGCCCCAAGAGCCGCACGCCACGCCGGAGCGCCCAAGGTCCCCCGGGTCCGCTGTCCGCCTGTCCGCCTGCCCGCCTGTCCGCCCTACCCGCCACGCGTGTGCATCTCGCGATGCGGATCCGCGCGAAGCCCTTCGAGCCGATAGAGCGCGCCCCGGTCCGGCACCGCCGCGCGCTCCTCGGCGCCCCGATCGATCCTGGCTTCCCAGTGTCCCCGCACCAGCGCCTCGACCTCCGCGTCCGACGCTCCCATCCGGAGCGGCTCGCGCAGATCGATCCCGCCCGAGGCGTAGAGGCAGAGAAACCAGGTGCCGTCGGCGGTGAGCCGGCTGCGGTCGCAGCTACGGCAGAACGGCGCAGTAGTGGACGCGATGATGCCGAAGCTGGTGCCATCGGGGAGCATGAACCGCTCGGCCGGCGCCGCCGCGGCGCCGGGCTCGACCCGTGGCTCGACCGTACCATAGTGGGCCGATAGGCGCCCGATGATTTCGCGCTGGGAGACGACCTGGTCCATGCTCCAGTGAGTGGCGCCGCCCACGTCCATGTACTCGATGAACCGGATCTCCGCATCGTGGCTCCGGCCGAACTCGATCAGGTCGACCAGCTCGTCGTCGTTGTAGCCGCGGATCACCACGCAGTTGATCTTGATGCGCTCGAAGCCGGCGGCCCGCGCCGCCGCGATGCCTCCGAGCACGTCCGCGTGACGCGCGCTTCGGGCGAACTCCAGCATCCGTTCCGGACGCAGGGTGTCCAGGCTCACGGTGACCCGGTGGAGCCCCGCCTTCCGGAGGTCGCCGGCGTAGCGGGCGAGCAGCAACCCGTTGGTGGTGAGCGCGAGATCGCGGACCGCATCGTTGGCAGAGAGCAAGCGCACCAGCTCCGCCAGATCGTGGCGGAGCAGCGGCTCACCCCCGGTAAGGCGCACCTTGGTGACGCCGAGACCGGTGAAGATCCGCCCCAACCGGCTGATCTCCTCGAACGTGAGAATCGACTCCCGGGGCAGCCAGATGTACTCCGCCTCCGGCATGCAGTAGCGGCAGCGCAAGTTGCAGCGATCGGTCACCGAGATCCGAAGGCTGCCCAGTGGACGGCCGAGGACGTCGACGGGCGGGCCGGCGGGCAGGCGGGCAGGCGGGCTGCTCATCACACCCCCCAGTCGTTCTGCGAGCCGCTCTCCGCGGGCGCCGCTTCACCGTCCGCCTGTCCGCCTGTCCGTCTGTCCGCCTGCTCGCCTGTCCGCCTGTCCGCCTTGTTCGGACCCACCCAACCGACGGTCCCGTCGGCGTAGTACTCGCGCTTCCAGATGGGCACCCGGCGCTTGACCTGCTCGATCACGTAGCGACACGCCGCGAACGCGGCGTCCCGATGGGGTGCCGCCGCCGCGATCGCCACAGCCGCGTCGCCGATCTCGAGCATGCCGACCCGATGCTCGAGCGCAATCTCGGCGGTCCATCGGGCGCTGGCCTCGGCCACGATGCGGCCGCACTCTGCCTCGGCCATGGGCCCGTAGGCCGAATACTCCAGCCGGCGCACCGGCTTTCCCTGATCATGGTCGCGCACGACGCCGACGAAGCACGCAACCGCGCCGCGCTCCGGCGCCGAGACCGCGGCGACGAGCCGGTCAAGATCGAGGGGCCGGTCGAGGAGAAAGGTCATGTCAGCCTCCCGCCAGTGGTGGCAGGATGGCGACTTCGTCGCCGGGCTGAAGCGGCGAATCGGGGCGGACCTGCTCGAGGTTGACGGCGCAGAGAGGGCGTTCCGGCAGCAGCTCGCCGCCCGGCCGGGCTCGGACCAGGCGAAGCAGGGCGGCCACGGTCGCCGGAGCGGGCACCATCAGGGTCAGCGAGGCATGGCCGAGGGCCTCTGCGTAGCTGGCGAAAAGCAGCACGCGGACGCTGACGGTCGGATCGGAGGAGACGGTCATCGGGTTGCAGCGGCCATCCGGGGACCTGCCCGGGGACGGCTCAAGCAGCGAGGCTCAGGCGCCCTGCGCTCCTTGAACTGGCTCACCTGGCTCGGGCGATCCGGTCTCTTCCGCGACCAATGCACGTAACTCCTTGCTGGGCTTGAACACGGGTACGGGCCTCGCAGCGACTTCAACCGGATCCCCCGTCCGTGGATTCCGGGCCATCCGGGTCTTCCGACGCCGGATCTTGAAGGTGCCGAAACCTCGTACCTCGATGTTCTGCTGCTGCTTCAACGCGTCCTTCACCGCTTCGAGGAATGCGTCCACCACGCGGGCGCAGTCCTTTTTCGAGATCATCGGACCAGCGGTGCGGGCGATTGAAGCGGTCACCTGCTCGACGAGATCGGCCTTGGTCATGCATCCCCCAGGAGGGTCGCGGACGAGGGGGGCCCCAGCGGGGCTCCCGAGGCCGATTGTAGGGGCTTAAGTGTTGACTGTCAAGGGGTTGGGGATTTGGAGGCCGCTCCGGCCCGAACCAGCGACAGGAATTCCGCGAAGTGGGGGTAGGCGTCATGGGGTCCCGGCGCCGCTTCCGGATGGTACTGCACGGCGAACAGCGGAAGCTCGCGGTGGCGAATGCCTTCGATGGTGCCGTCGTTGAGGTTGAGGTGGGTCACCTCGAGTGCCGGTGCACCGGGCACGCCGGCTTCGTCACCAACGACCGCAAATCCGTGATTCTGGGTGGTGATGAGCACGCGACCGGTGTCGACGTCGCGCACCGGATGATTGCCGCCGCGATGGCCATAGGGAAGCTTCGCGGTCTGGCCCCCGAATGCGATCCCGATCAGCTGATGCCCCAGGCAGATACCGAATGTCGGCAGGCCACCGCCGCACAAGTCGCGGATGATGTCGAAGGTATAGCTCACGGCGGCCGGGTCGCCGGGACCGTTGCTGAGAAACAGCCCGTCGGGCTCGAGCTCTCGCACCTCCGCCGCCGGCATCGCCGCGGGCACCACCGTCACCCGGCAGCCGGTCGCGACCAGCTTCCGTATGATGTTGCGCTTCATGCCGTAATCGTAGGCGACGATGTGGGGCCCTTCGCCGTAAGAGGCGCACTCCCGCACGGTTGCCTTGGACGCGAGATCGAGCCCCTCCATCCGCTGCGATGCTTTGAGCAAGCTGGTCAACTCGCGGCTGGGTTCCGGCCCCTCCGCCAGGACGCCGCGCATGGCGCCGCGCTCCCGGATGTGGCGGGTGAGCCGGCGTGTGTCCACCCCTTCGATCAGCGGCACTCCGGCCTGCGCGAGCCATTGGTCGAGCGGTAGATCCGAGCGCCAGTTCGACGGGTGGCGCGCCAGCTCGCGAACGACGACGCCGCTCACCTGCGGCCGATCCGACTCCGGGTCCTCCGAGTTCACACCGTAGTTCCCGATCATCGGCGCGGTCATCACCACGATCTGGCCCAGATAGCTCGGGTCGGTGAAGGTCTCCTGGTAGCCGGTGATGTTGGTGGTGAACACCACTTCGCCGAAGGCGGGCTCCACCTGGCGCGTGGCGGCCCCGGGGAACCAGGTGCCGTCCTCGAGCAAAACGAAAGCGGGGCGACCGGTCATGCGTTCACCCCGCGACCTGGAAACTGGATCACTGCTTGGGCTGGGGCGGCGGCGGCTTGGCCGGCGCCGGTGCCGGCGGATTCTGCGGGGCCGCGGGTTGCGTGGGAGCGGGCTGCACGCCGGCGGGCGATTGCGGAGCAGGCGCCTCTCCCCCCGCTGCGGGGGCGGTCGGCTGAGCAGGCGCGGTGCCGGGAAGCCCCACCGGGCCCGACGGCGCGCTGCCCCGGAGCTTCTCCTGGAGCGCGCTGCCCGCGCCGCCCCGAGGAACGAACTGGAGCGCCAGCGAAAGCGCCAGGAAGATCCCGCCGCACCACCAGGTGGCCTTGGTCAGAATGGTGACCGCCTGTCGGCCACCGAGCACGGTGTCGCTGGTGCCACCTCCACCACCGAGCGAGGCGAGCCCCCCGCCCTGTCCGGCCTGCAAGAGCACCACGACCGAGAGCAGGAGTCCGTCGAGAATCAGCAACACCAGCAGGAAGTAGAACATGCCTCGACCAAGGTGGCGGACGTCAACCTTCCGGATCGGGCGCAAGATAGCGGGTTGCCCGGGCACCCATCAACGCCCTATGCGCCCATTCCGACGATCCCGGCCCACCCGTCGGGCGTGAGACTCGCGCCTCCCACCAGAACGCCATCCAGATCAGGCTCGGCCAGCAGCGCCAGCGCGTTGCCCGGGTTCACGCTACCGCCGTACAGCACCGAGACAGGTCCGGGCCATCCTTGCCGGCCGAGATGGCTGCGGATGAAGCGATGGACCTCCGCGGCGTCGCGAGGCGTCGCGTTCTTTCCGGTCCCGATGGCCCAGACCGGCTCGTACGCCACGACCACCTTCGCGCGATCCCCCGCCTGGGTCACCAGCGCCGCCACCGGATCGAGCTGGCGCCGCACCGCGTCTTCGGTGCGTCCCGCCTCGCGCTCGGCGAGGGTCTCACCGACGCAGAGGAGCGGCGTCACGCCGGCGGCCAGGGCGGCTTTCACCTTGCGCGCACTCTGCTCGTCGGTCTCGCCGAACAGGTGGCGGCGCTCCGAGTGCCCGACCAGCGTCAGCGTGGCACCGGGCTCGGTCACGAGCGCGAGCGACAGCTCGCCGGTAAACGCGCCCTTGGCCTCCCAGTGGATGTTCTGGGCTCCGACCCTGATGTCGGGTCGGTGGCGGAACGCTTCTACTAGAGGTGCCAGCGACACGGCCGGCGGGAAGAACCACAGCGCGCGCTGGTCCGCCGGGCGAGTGAGCTCGAGGAACCGGGCCGCGAACTCCCGCGCCGCGGCGGGGCCGTGGTGCATTTTCCAGTTCGCGGCGTAGGTGAGATGTCTGGGCATGGTTACGGGAACAGCGTGAAAAGTGAAAAGTGAAAAGTGAAAAGGAGGGACGGCGCGTGCGTACCTCTCCACCGGAAGCTCGCTCCCGCAACAAGACGCCTTTTCACTTTTTCCTTTTCACTTTTCACGCCGTTGGTACGTCATCGAGCGCCGCCACGCCAGGCAATGTCTTCCCTTCGAGGAACTCTAGGCTCGCTCCCCCACCGGTAGACACGTGGGTGACCTTGTCCGCAAGACCGGCCTGCGCCAGCGCCGCGGCCGAGTCGCCGCCGCCCACCACGGTGACTGAGCCGCGACTGGTAGCCCGGGCCAGCGCGTGCGCGACGGCCAGCGTGCCGTGATCGAAAGGCGGCGTCTCGAAGACGCCCATCGGGCCATTCCACACCACGGTCCCCGCCGGCTCGATGATGGCCGCGAAGTCCTGCTCGGTGAGAGGGTCGATGTCATACATGGCCCAGCCGGGGGTGATGCGATCGCGCTTCACCGTGCGCGTGGTCACTCCCGGCTCGAGCCGCTGCGCGACCACCGCCCCGCTGGGCAGCACCAGTTTGCGGCCGGCTTTGTCGATGAGCGCCCGGGCCAGCTCGATACGATCCGCCTCGACCAGCGAGTTCCCGGTCTCCAGCCCCATGGCCCGGAAGAAGGTGCAGGCCATCGCCCCGCCGATGACGATCTCGTCCACCTTGGGCAGCAGCGCGTCGATGAGATCGATCTTCCCGCTGATCTTGGCGCCGCCGAGAACGGCGACGAAAGGGCGCTTGGGATGATCCAGTGCCTCGCCCAGATACTTGAGCTCCCGCTCCATCAGAAACCCGGACACCGCAGGCTTGAGGACCCGGGCCACCGCCTCGGTGCTGGCATGGGCGCGATGGGCCGAGCCGAACGCATCGTTCACGTAGAGGTCGCCCAGGGCGGCAAACCCCTTGGCCAGCTCGGCGTCGTTCTTCTCCTCGCCGGGATAGAAGCGGGTGTTCTCCACCACGGCCACGCCGCCCCGGGGCAGGCGTTTGGTCGTGGTTACGGCATCCGGCGTGAGCGGGTCGCGAATGAACGTCACCGGCGCGCCCGAGAGCTTCTCCAGCGCACGGACGCAGGGCTCCAGCGAGAAGGCGGGGTCGGGCCCGCCCTTCGGGCGGCCCAGGTGGGACAGGAGCACCACCCGCGCCCCCTTGTCCCGCAGATACTTGATGGTGGGCAGCGACGCGCGGATCCGGGTGTCGTCGGTGACCACCCCGTTCTTGATGGGACAGTTGAAGTCCACCCGCACCAGCGCCCGCCGGCCCTCGAGCGCCGACGGATCGAGCGACTCGAGGGTGCGCTTCACAACCTGGCTCCGATGATCTTGAGCAAGTCGGCGCAGCGGGCCGAATAGCCCATCTCGTTGTCGTACCAGCTGGTCACACTGACCAAGGTGCCGCTCACGACGTTGGTCGAGAGACTGTCCACCGTGCTCGAGGAGAGGTCGCCGATGTAATCCACCGAGACCAGTGGCTCGTCGCTCACCGCGAGGATGCCCTTGAGCGGCCCCTGCGCCGCCGCCTTGCGAAAGGCATCGTTCACCTCGTCCACTGTGGTGGCCTTCTCCACCACACAGGTAAGCGCGACCACCGACACATCGGGCGTCGGCACCCGGAGCGAGACGCCATCGATCTTGCCCTTCACCTCGGGAAGGACGAGCGAGGTGGCCTTGGCAGCCCCGGTGGTCGTCGGGATGATGGAGAGCGCCGCTGCCCGCGCCCGCCGGAGATCCTTGTGCGGCAGGTCGAGGATCTGCTGATCATTGGTGTACGAGTGCACCGTTGTCATGAAGCCGCTCACGAACCCGAAGCGGTCGAGGATCACCTTGACCACCGGCACGAGGCAGTTGGTGGTACAGCTCGCGTTCGAGATGACGTGATGCTTGGATGGATCGTACTTCGCGTCGTTCACGCCCACGACGATCGTGATGTCTTCCTTCTTGGCCGGCGCCGAGATGACGACCTTCTTTGCTCCCGCGGTGAGATGGGCTGCCGCCTGATCGCGATCGGTGAAGCGCCCGGTTGACTCGAGCACCACATCGACGCCGAGATCCTTCCACGGCAGCTTGGACGGGTCGCGCTCGGCGAGCACCTTCACCAGCTTGCCGTCGATATGGATCCCGTCGGCGGCCGCCTGGACCGCGCCCGGATAACGGCCGTGCACCGAGTCGTACTTGAACAGGTGCGCGAGCGTCTTGGTGTCGGTGATGTCGTTCACCGCCACGAACTCGAGGTCCTTGAGACCCATCCGGACCGCCGCCCGAACCACGTTGCGCCCGATGCGCCCGAAGCCATTGATGCCGATCCGGATTGCCATCTGCTCTCCTTGGAATTACCGGCTGCCGTTGGCCCTCAGCTAGTCGCTGACAGCCCTCGCGAACGTCACCGCCTCTACCCGCACCGCCCCGCCTGCCCTCAGCGCCTCCGCCGCCGCCAGCAGCGTGGCACCGGTGGTGAACACGTCGTCCACCAGCACGGCCTCGAGCCCACGCGCCCGACTGGCGACGAACGCGCCGCTCACGTTCGCGCGGCGCTCGTCGGGGGTCAAGGCGGTCTGGGTCGGCGTCTCGCGCGACCGGCGCAGCACGTCGGTTCGCACCCGGAGTCCCAGGCTTGCTCCCAGGGCAGCGGCGAGCCGCTCGCTCTGGTTGTAGCCTCTGAGCCGCTGTCGGCGCGGCGCCAACGGAATCGGTATCAACGATACTCGCCCGGTCAATGGCTCGAGCCGGTTCATCGGCGCCGCCATGGTCTCGCAGACCCGCCACCACCCCTCGTACTTGAGCCGGTGTACCACGTCGCGAGCCCCCGCCTCCAGCACGACGGCGCTACGCACCCGCTCCAGCCCTTCGGGCCACCCGGCGCACAGGCGGCAACCCTCGTCGAGCTCGCGCGGCTGCCCGCATCGGACGCAGACCGGGTCGGGCACCGCTCGCCAGCGGACGCGGCAGAGCCCGCACACCAGCGCGTCTCCCTCGCCGGCCGGGACTGCGCGACGACAGAGCACGCATTCGCTCGGCAGCAGCCAGCGCTCCAGCCCGCCGACGATGGCGCCGACCTGCTCCCAGCGCCCGAGCGCCGCGGCGCGGCGCGGGTCAGCGCAGCGCGCCATCTACCGCGGCTCGCATGATCTCCCGCGGCGCCGGCACCCCGGGAAACCAGCGCTCGAAGGCGGCCGCGCCCTGGGCCACCAACATGCTGCGTCCGTCCGTCGCGCGCACCCCGCGGGCGCGGAGCGCCCGCACCCACGGGGTTTCTCCCTTTGCATAGACCAGATCCAGCGCGACCTGCGCGTGAGGCGCGAGATTCGGCGGAATCGGGGCGAGGTCCCCCGGGTGGAGCCCCAGGGGAGTCGCGTTCACCAGCACGCGACAGATCTCGGGCGGCACCAGTTGGACGCCGAACGAGGTCGTCCAGTCTTCGAAGCGCTCCCGCCGCCCGGGATCCCTCGACAGCACCGCTACCCGTGCCCCGCGCTCCCGTGCCGCTCCGATGACCGCGCGGGCGGATCCGCCGGTCCCCGCGACCAGCCACCCCGAATCCGACGGAGGATTCAACCCCTCGAGTGCCTCCAGAAACCCTTCGGCGTCGGTGTTGTCGCCCACGATCTCCTCGCCCAGGGCCCAGAACGTGTTGCACGCGCCCAGCGCACGAGCCCGGTCCCGCAGCCGATGGACCGCCTCGGCCGCGGTCTCTTTGTGCGGCACGGTCACGTTCCCGCCGCCCCCCGCCGCCGCGAGCGCGTGCACCAGCGGGCCGACCGCATCGGCGTTGCAGCGAAGCGGCACGTACACGGCTTCGAGGCCGAGCGCGTGAAAGGCCGCATTGTGCATCACGGGAGAGAGCGAATGGGAGACCGGATCGCCGAGCAAGGCGAATACGCGGGTCCTACCGTTGATCACCAAGGCGCTCCCCGGCCAGGCGGGTGACGACGCTGTCGATCAGTTCCCGAAGCTCGGTAAGCGTGACCCGATAGTCGTCCAGCTCGCCGCCGAACGGATCGGTGACCTCGGCCGCGGTGCCGGCCCGGCCCGCGAACTCGCCGAGGAGATGGACCCGGTCGGCGCCGCCCAGTTCGGCGACCCGAATGGCATGATGACGGGACATGACGAGGATGAGATCGGCCGAGCTGACCAGCTCGCGCGTCAGCAGCCGCGCCCGGTGCGAGGAAAGGTCAACGCCTTGCTCGATCCCGACCAGGTACGCCCCCTCCGAGGCCGGCGCGCCGTCCCAGGCGCCGGTTCCCGCGGATGCGACAGTCACCTGCCCGGCGACACCCCGCGACTCCAGCGCCTGCTGCAAGAGGACCACAGCGAGCGGACTGCGGCAGGTGTTGCCAGTGCAGACGAAGAGAATGTGCAAGTCAAAGCCTCGGACTACGTCAACGAAAAGCGTGAAAAGTGAACAGTAAAAAGTAAACAGGTTGTCGCGGGCCCGCCCTGAGGACAATTCGGCCCGTCGGTTCGCCCCTTTTCACTTTTCACCTTTCACTTTTCACGCTGTTTGGTCATGGCGCCAAACTCCCCACCGCGTTGCGCAACTCCGGCAGGGGAATCGCCCCCGTCCGAATCATCTTCGGCACGATTCCGGTGCAGTCCACCACGGTCGATGGCGGGACGTTGCCCAGCACGCCCCCATCCAGCACCAGCAGCTGGCCCGCGTCGACCGCGCTCTGAAAAAACTCGATCAGCCGGCTCACGCCCGGCGCCGGTGGTTGCCCGGGGCGGTTGGCCGAGGTGGACGTGAGAGGGGCTTCGAGCGCGGTCACCAGGCGAGCGATGCCGGCGTGCGAGGTGTACCGCACCGCGATGCCGCCCTCTGCGCCCCGGAGCGCATCGGGCAGGCGGCCTTCGCCCCCGGGCAGCACCAGCGTAAGCGGACCGGGCCAGAACGCCGCCGCGAGCGCCGACGCGGAGAGGTTGAAGCTGAGCCCCCACGCTTCCGCCATGGAGCGGGTCGAGACGAGCAAGAGGAAAGGCTTGTCCGGCGCCCGGCCCTTGAGCCGGGTCAGCGCACTGAGGCCTTCCGGCGTGGGAAGCGAGCCCAAGCCGTAGACCGTCTCGGTGGGATAGGCGAGCAGCCCGCCCTCGCGGAGATGGCGCACGACCTTGGGTATGGCCGCCCCCTGCTCCGCCTCGGTGCCGAACGGCAGGCTCAGCCCGGATTGGCCCATGCCTCGGCCCACGCCAGATCTTCCGGCGTCGTGATCTTCACGTTGCGGGGAGAGTCGGGAACCACGACCACCACGGCGCCGAGCCGCTCGACCAGTGCCGCGTCGTCGGTGGCGGTGAGGCCGGCACGTCGGGCTCGCTCGTGCGCTTCGACCAGCAACACCCGGGGAAAGCCCTGCGGGGTCTGCGCCCGCCAGAGCCGCTCCCGCGGAACGGTGCGCAGGACCCGGCGATCGCCCTCGAGCGAAACTTCCTTGATCGTGTCGGTCACCGGCACCGCCGCGACGGCCGCCGCCCCGCTGCGAGCTTCTCGAATCACGGCGTCGATCACGCCGGACTCCACGAATGGGCGAGCGGCGTCGTGCACCAGCACGATGCTGCAATCGGCCGGCAGCGCGTCCAGCCCGGCGGCAACCGAGTCGCTTCGCTCGGCCCCACCGTCAACCAGGGTGAGGGTGTCGCCGGCGAGATTGGCGAGAAACTCGGGCGGGCACCGGGCGTCGCCGGGCGGAAGCACCAGGGCCACGTGCACGACCTCCGGGTGCGCGATGAACGGCCGGAGCGCGCGCAGCACCATGGGCACTCCTCCCAGCAGGCGATACTGTTTGGGCACACCCCCGATCCGGCTGCCCAAGCCCGCGGCGACTACGATTGCGCCGACGTCACGCGGCAAGGGCCCGCACCAGCTGGCCGATGTGGTCGAGCCCGACCAGCGCCACGCCGGGCACCTGAAGCACGCTTCGCGACGATCCGAACACGCGACGGAAGCCGAGCCGCGCGGCCTCCTGCACCCGCCGCTCCGCCCCGCCGGTGGGGCGGATCTCCCCTCCGAGCCCCACTTCGCCGAGGAAGATCACGTCGGCCGGCGCGGCCCGGTTGTGCAGGCTCGACACCAGTGCCGCGGCCACGGCGAGGTCGGCACCCGCC
>DASQPE010000042.1:0-5683 GCA_035644115.1 Gemmatimonadales bacterium | reverse complement strand
CTCCTCATCGTCCTGGCCGGCTCTTCTCTCGCGGCTTTCACCTACCTGTATCTGGAACGACTCGGACGACGGGGGCTGGTCCCGCTGGTGTGCCGAGCCGTGGCATGGAGCACGCTGGGTCTCCTGCTCATCAACCTGAGCTGTCCGGTGGCGAGTCCGGCTCGGCGCCCGCTAGTTCTGCTGGACGGGTCGCTCAGCCTCACGGCGGCTGGCGGACGCTGGCGCGAAGCGCGGGACTCGGCCGCCCGCTGGGGTGACGTGCAGGTGTTCGGCGACGAGCGCGCCGGCAGAGACACGGCGCCGGATCGGGGCCGTTCGTTGCTCGCCCCGGCGCTCCGTGCAGCGGCGGCAGCCGATCGGCCGGTGGTGGCGGTGACCGATGGCGAGATCGAGGACGCGCGCGACCTGCCCCCGGACCTCTTGGCCCGCACCACGATTCGGTTGTTTCCCCGCGCGCCGACAGCGGACGTAGCCATTACCCGGGTCACCGGGCCCGACCGCGTTGCGAGCGGCGACTCGCTCACCCTCGAAGCCGACGTCAACGCCATAGGAGGCCAGTCGCCGGATAGCGTGGTGGTTGCGCTGGAGGATGGCTCTCGCAGGCTCGCCCGCCGCACCGTTCGGCTGGGTCCTGGCCGAGCCGGCCGGGTGCGTCTGTCCGCCTCGTCCGCTGGGCTCGCCCCGGGCGACCATGTGCTCCACGTGACGCTGGTGGACCAGCGGGATGCGGAGCCGCGGACCGACTTGCGGCTGCATCTGCTCAACGTCGTACCGACGCCCGGCGTTGTGCTGCTGGCCGACCCCGCGGATTGGGATAGCCGCTTTCTCTATCGGACACTCAAAGAAGTGGCCCAGCTACCGGTGCGCGGCTTTGCCCGGCTCGAGGGCGAGCGGTGGCGGTCGCTGCAGGATCTCTCCAGCGTGAGCGCCGACGTGGCCCGGCAGGCCGCGCGACGCGCCGATCTCGTCATCCTCAAGGGCAACCCCGGCGGGATGGCGGATGGGTTGCATGCCCGCGGGGTCTGGCGCTGGCCCAGCGGCGAGACCAACGACAGCCCGCCGACCGCCGGAGACTGGTACCTGACACCGGCGGGGCCATCTCCACTCGATGGTGCCTTCGCGGGTTTCCCGGTGGACTCGTTTCCTCCCGCGATTCAGCTCATCGAGGCGCGCAACCCCACTGCGAGCTGGGTCGCTCTCTCGGCCCAGGCGGGGCGCCGGGGTCAGCAATGGGCGGCGGTGTTCGGCCGCGAGGCGGGCCGGGTGCGCGAGGTCACGGTGCTGGCCGATGGCCTGTGGCGCTGGGCCTTTCACGGTGGCTCGAGCGAGCAGAGCTACCGGTCGTGGGTGGCTGCTACCGTGAGCTGGTTGTTGGGCGGCGTCGATACGGTGCAGGGGGTTGCCCGCCCGGTTCGGGGCGTTGTGACCAACGGTCGCCCCCTGGTGTTCGAGTGGGTTGGACCCGGAGCGGCCAGACCGGTCGCGCTGCAGTGGGCCGGCGAAGCCGGAGCGCGCCAGACGGGGACGGACACGCTTCGGTTCGACGGCGCGGGGCGGGCAACCGTGTGGCTCAGGCCGGGCGAGTACCGGTACCGGCTGGAGCTCGGCGGCTCAGGCACCGTGGCCGTCGAGGAATATTCCGACGAGCTGCTGCCCCGGCCGGTCACCCTGACGCCCCACAATGCCCGAACCGTTCTCGCATCTACCACGCGTTCCGCCCGCGAGTGGCCCTGGCTCTTTGCGCTGTGCGTTGTTGCGCTGGCGGGAGAATGGTTGGCGAGGCGGCGGATGGGGCTCCGGTAAAGAGCGTGAAAAGTGAAAAGTGAAAAGGGGGCTCGGTGATTAGCCGCCCCCCTGTTTACTGTTCACTGTTCACTTTTCACGCGGTTGTCCATGTCCACTCGGCTCGGCGACAAACAGTCTCTCTGGTCCCGCCTCAAGCGCCTGGCGTTTACCGACGTCAACGCGATCATCCGCGGGCTGAATGCCGACGACCTGGAGCAGCTGGAGCGGCTCCTCATCGAGGCGGACTTCGGCGTGCCGGCCACGGTGGAGCTCACCGCGGGGCTGGAGGACGACGTGCGGAAGGGCACCCTCAAGACCGAGGCCGACCTGAAGCGGGCGCTCCGCTCCCGGATCGCCACCATGCTCGCCGGTTCAGCCGAGCCGGGCGCGATTGCCCGGGCCGAGGGCGATGGGCCCACCGTGGTGCTGATGGTCGGCGTCAACGGCACCGGCAAGACCACCACTGCCGCCAAGCTGGCTTACTTGCTCGGCCGCGAGCGGCGCAAGGTGCTGCTCGCGGCCGCGGACACCTATCGGGCCGGCGCGATCGCGCAGCTTCAGATCTGGGCCGACCGGCTCGACCTGCCTTGCGTGTCGGGAGCGCCCGGCGGCGATCCGGCCGCGGTCGCGTTCGATGCCATCGATGCGGCGCGCTCCCGCGGCGCGGACACGGTCATCGTAGACACAGCCGGTCGGCTCCATACCCAGGAAGGGCTCATGGAGGAGCTCCGCAAAGTGGCGCGGGTCGTGGCCCGCCGAGTGCCCGGCGCGCCCCATGAGACCTTGCTCGTGGTCGACGGCACCGTCGGGCAGAATGCGCTCCAGCAGGGTCGGCTGTTCGGCGAGGCGGTGTCGCCCACTGGGATCATCGTCACCAAGCTGGACGGCAGCGCCCGCGGAGGCGCGGTGGTCGCCCTCCACCGCGAGCTCGGGCTCCCGATCCGCTTCGTCGGGCTCGGCGAGTCGCTCGACGATCTCGAGCCGTTCGACCCCGACCGATTCGCGGCGAACCTGGTAGGCGAGGCCGCCTAACGCCCGGCTCGACCATGCCCCCGGCCGCCGCGCGCCCTATCCGTCTCGATACCCCGGTCAAGTTCCTCAAGGGCATCGGCGAGCGGCGAGCCGAGTCGCTCGCGCGACTCGGCATCCGTACCGCGCAGGATCTCCTCTGGCACCTCCCGCATCGCTACGTAGACGCATCGTCGGTGACGCCGCTGGCCAACGCGCGCGTGGGGATGGAGGTGGCCTGTGTCGGGCGGGTAGTAAGCAAAGGCGTGCTTCCGACCCGGAAAGGGCTCCGGATCTTTCACGCGGTGCTGCGCGACGCGAGCGGCGTGCTCGAGTGCGCCTGGCCGGGGCAGCCGTTTCTCGACCGCACGATCGAAGTCGGGCAGACCCTGCTCGTCTCCGGACCGGTGCGATTCTACCACGGCCGCCAGATGGCGCCGCGCGAGTACCTGATCCTGGGCGAGGCGGACGGCGACGCCGATCCGTTGGCCGCGGGCAAAGTGCTCCCGGTCTACCCCGCGACCGAGGGGCTGAGCCACAAGGTGATCCGCGGGCTGGTGGATCGGCATCTGGACGGGCTCATCGCCGCATCCCACGACATCATGCCCGAGCGGGTGCGGGCGGCGGCCGGCCTCCCGATGCTGGCCGATGCACTCCGGATGGTGCACCGGCCGGCGACGGTGGACGAGGCCGAGCACGGCCGCCGCCGGCTCGCCTTCGACGAGCTGCTGGATCTCCAGCTCATGCTGGTCCGGGCCCGGGCGTTGGCGAAACGGGCCCGCTCGGGCGTTGCTTTCCAGGTCAAACGCGAGCTCACCACCCGGCTCCGGCAGAGTCTGCCCTGGTCGCTCACCGACGATCAGCAGCGGGCCCTGAAGGAGATCACGGCGGATATGACGGCGGCGGAGCGGATGCACCGGCTGCTCATGGGCGACGTGGGAACCGGCAAAACCGTCGTGGCGCTATTCGCCATGCTCCTCGCGGTCGAAAACGACTACCAGGCTGCGCTCATGGCGCCGACCGAGCTCCTGGCCGAGCAGCACTTGGCAACGCTCACCCGGATGCTCGAGCCGCTGTCGCTGCGCCCCGAGCTGCTGGTCGGCCGACTCACTGCGCTGGAGAAGACCGCCGTGCGGAAGCGGCTCGCGGCGGGGCAGGCCCGGCTCGTCGTCGGGACCCACGCGCTGCTGGACGAGACCACGGCATTCCACCGGCTCGGACTGGTGGTGATCGACGAGCAGCACCGGTTCGGGGTAGAGCAGCGGGCCGCGTTGATCGGAAAGGGCGCCGCGCCCGACGTCCTGTTGTTGTCGGCCACGCCGATCCCCCGCTCACTCGCGCTCACGCTCTACGGCGATCTCGACGTCTCGACTCTGCGCGAGCGGCCTCCCGGACGGGGCGAGGTGCGCACGGCTGTGCGCACCGGGTCCCAGCGGGAACGGGTGCTGCAATTCGTCGAGCAGGAGTGTGGCGGCGGGCGACAGGCCTATGTCGTGCTTCCCGTCATCGAGGAGTCGGAGCGGGCGGATCTGCGCGCGGCGACGACCATGGCGGAGACCCTGCGCGGGCGGTGGCCCGCGCTCCAAGTCGGGCTGGTGCACGGGCGGCTCAAGCCCGACGAGCGGGACATAGTCATGCGCCGGTTTCGCGCGGGTGAGATTCAGGTGCTGGTGGCGACGACCGTGATCGAGGTCGGGATCGACGTGCCCAACGCGACGGTCATGCTGGTCGAACATCCGGAGCGGTTCGGGCTGGCGCAGCTGCACCAACTGCGGGGCCGGGTGGGACGGGGCGCGGGCGGGGGCTACTGCATTCTGCTGGCGGACGGAGCGGTCCCCGAGCGGCTCAAGGCCTTTGCGGCCACCGAAGACGGCTTCCGCATCGCGGAGCTCGATCTGGCGGAGCGGGGGATGGGCGACCTGATCGGGGCGCGGCAGTCGGGCGGGTTCGAAGTGCGCCACGCCCGCCTGCCGGACGATACCGACCTGCTGACCCGGGCCAGGGAGCTCGCGGCCGAGGTCCTGACCCGCGACCCGGCGCTGCAGCACGCGGAGCATCGGGCGCTTCGGGAGCGTGCGGTGGCGCGATATCCGCGGGCAGTCGAGCTGTTTCGGGTCGGATAGGCGGGCAGGCGGCGGGACAGAGCCGATGGCGCTCCGCTGGCATGGGTGGCCCTTGGGGCGCTGCAGTTCCCGCTACACTCGTCGAGCAGCCCCCTCGATCCGGTGGCGGGAACTGACGCGCCCTGCGGGCCACCCACGCCAGCGCTCGCGCCTCACTGCGCGCCTGCCCGCCTGGCCTACTCGTACCGCAGGGCCTCGATCGGATCCAATCGCGCGGCCCGCCGGGCGGGCCAGAGCCCGAAGATCACACCGACCGCCGCGCTGAACCCGAACGCCAGCACCACCGACTCCGGCGATACCAGCGTGTTCCAGTGCAGGAGGTAGCTCGCTGCCTCGGCGACGCCCGTGCCGAGCAGGATGCCGAGCACGCCGCCGAGGGTGCAGAGCACCAGGGCCTCGATGAGGAACTGCAGCATGATGTTCCGCCGGCTCGCGCCCAGGGCCATCCGCACGCCGATCTCGCGGGTGCGCTCGGTGACCGACACCAGCATGATGTTCATGATGCCGATGCCGCCGACCAGCAGGCTCACCGCGGCGATGCCAGCCAACAGGTAGGTGAACACCTGCGTGGCCTGCTGCTGAGTGGAGAGGATGTCCTGCTGGTTGCGGATCTGGAAGTCGTTGTCGGCGCCAGGCCGGATCTTGTGCTCGCGCCGAAGCACCCGCTCGATGTCCACCATTCCACGCTCGAGCGGGATGCCGGGAATGATCTGCACCGTGAGCGCCCGAAGTCGGTCGCTTCCGAACAGCCGGTACCGCGCGGTCTG
>DASQPE010000041.1:0-16789 GCA_035644115.1 Gemmatimonadales bacterium | reverse complement strand
CGCTTCGGCCTCGAGCGCTCCAGCCGGGCTGTGATCGCCGATTTCCTCGGCGGCCCGATCTCTCCCGCGGCGATCCTCGCCGACATGCGGCGCAAGAACTGAAAACCACAGAGCCATGGAGGCACGGAGAACTTCGAATTGGGTAGGAAACCTCCGTGCCTCCGGGCCTCTGTGGTTCGCAATTACCGCACTCGCAGGTACTATTGAACATCCCTGTCTCGATCTCTCGCCACTCTCCCCGCGGAGGTGCCCGGATGCCACGTTATCGACGGTATCGGCTTGCGAAGCTCCAGATCGACGCGATGGGCGAGCGCCGCGCTTCCTGGACCTTCACCCGCGAGCCGGTGTCGGGCGTCGAGTTTACCTACGCCGTAATCGACGCCAACAACACCACCCGCCACTTCTGGGAGTTTCTGGTGCGGGTTCCCACCGCCGGCGATGACCGGATCGAGGTGCGGCCCCGCGCCACGCCGGCCCTCAAGGCATGGATCGGGCTGGAGCGGCGATCGCTGACCTTCGCCCGGGCCAGTCGCGCCGGCTACCGGGGCTGGTACTACTGTCAGATCGCATTGGCCGACCCCACCGGCGAGCGCACCAAGGACGTGCTCAAGAAGCACGAGCGCGCGCTACTGCCGCCCTGGTTCGATGAGCTTAGCGGGCGGCTCCGGGTGAAGGAGACGGTGCGGAGCACCAAGGGCAACGATGGCGACCAGCTGGTGGCCGTAGTCCGTCCGACCGAGCACGCCCAGATGATCGGGCTCTTCTTCGCGACCAAGGTGTGGGTGCTGAAGGAGAAGGTGGTGCTGGCGGAGGCGGGCTGATGGCCGAGGAGTACGTGATCGTGCGCCGGTTTACGACCGAAGTGGAAGCCGAGCTGGCGCGTGCGATCCTGGAGTCGAACGGCATCGCGGCCGCCGTGCTGCGGGACGACGGCGGAGGCATGCTGCCCGCGATGTCGCTGCTTTCGGCCGTGCGGCTGGTAGTGGCGCCGGCCGATGCCGAAACGGCGCGCGAGGTGCTGAGCGCGGGCGACGGGTGAAACCGATGATCTGGCTCCTGCTCGGGGCCCTGCTGCCCGCCACAATCGGCGCAACCCCGCCCCACCAACCGGTCCGCCCTGCCGGCGTGACCATTCTCTACGACGCGTTCGGCGACCGGCCGGGTCTCACTCGCGACTGGGGGTTCGCCGCCCTGGTGGAGTACGGCGGGAAACGAGTCCTGTTCGACACCGGAAACGACGCCGAAATATTTGGCCGGAATGTCCGGGCCCTGCACGTCGACCTCCGCACCATCGACTTCGTGGTCGTCTCCCATCGCCACGGCGACCACACCGCCGGACTCAACTACCTCCTGGGGATCAACCCGAGGGTCAAGATCTTCGCTCCGAAGGAAGGCTTCGGTGTGTTCGGCGCCGCGCTGCCCGGGACCTTCTTCCGCACGGACTCGACGCTGCCTCCGCGGATGCGCTACTTCGAGGGCGCTCCCCCCGCCGAGCTGCGGTTCGGGACCGCCTGGCCCGGAGCGAACTTCACCTGGATCGACAGCACGACCGAGATCGCGCCCGGTTTCGTCGTGATCTCCACCGTGTCGAAGAATCCGGGCACGCTCGAGCTCCGAGAGCTCTCGCTCGCGATTCGGACGGCGCAGGGGCTCGTCGTCCTGGTCGGCTGCTCCCACCCCGGCATCGAGACCATCCTCGAGGCGTCTCGGCCGGTCGGCGACCACGTTCATCTCATCGTGGGCGGACTCCACCTGGTCAACACCCCGGACCCGGAGATCGCGCGGATCGCCAGCTCCCTCGACAAGAACTGGCACCTCGACCTCATCGCCCCAGGCCATTGCACCGGTGAGCCGGCCTTCGCCGCTCTCCAGCGAGGGTTCGGAACCCGTTACATCTACGCAGGCCTGGGGACGTTCATTTCGTTGCCGGACCGATGACCCTCCCGGGAGCAATCCGATACTAGCCACACCAATTCGCGACTGTTACAGTCGAATTGACCCCGTGCCGGAGTGACATTTTATAAGGTCCAAGGTCGATTCGAGGGTGGTTGCGGTGTTCGGTGTTGCGGCACGGTCTGCTCTGTCACTCGACGTCGGGTTGGGTCGGTACGTTCTCACGCTGATCCGGAATGCCGCCGCCGCGGGCTCGCTGGCGCGCTCCTGCATCAAGGCCCTCCGCTACCCCCGGGTCTACCTTCCGCTCACGTTCACTCAAGTCTGGGACATCGGCGTCTCGAGCATTCCCCTCGTCCTGCTCGTCGCCATGATCTCGGGCGCCGTCACCTCCGAACAGAGCGGCTACCAGTACAACGTGGGAACCATGCCGGCCTCGATCACCGGCATGGTCGTGACCGCCAGCGTCCTCACCGAGCTGGGACCGGTCGTAACCGCGCTCGTTCTGGTCGGGCGAGTCGGGGCTCGCATCGGCTCCGAGCTGGCCACCATGGTCGTCAGCGAGCAGGTCTACGCTGTGCGGTCCACCGGTCGCGACCCGGTGCTCTACCTCGCCCTCCCCCGGATCCTGGCCGGCGCCCTGGCGGTTCCCGCATTGGTGATGATCGCCGACGCCGGCGGCATGCTGGCCGGGCTGGGCCTCGCAGTCGCGCGCCAGCCGATCACCGTCGCCGATTTCCTCGAGGGCGCTCGGTCCTACTTCTATCCGTTCGTCCTCTGGTTCTCCCTGATCAAGGGGCTCCTGTTCGGGGTCTGCATCACCTTTACGGCCTGCCTGGTCGGGTTGCGGGCGGAGGGCGGGGCGGCCGGAGTCGGGCGCGCCACTACCTCGAGCGTGGTCGCCAGCACTGTCATCGTGATGGTGGGCGACCTCGTCCTGGTCCGCTTGCTGGGAGTCTTCAAGTGAGCATTCAGATCGACCACGTCACCAAGCGGTTCGGATCGCAAGCCGTGCTGCGGAGCGTGAACCTCACCGTGCCGGGCGAGCGGACGCTCGTGCTCCTGGGCCCGTCGGGCGCCGGCAAGAGCGTGTTGCTCAAGATCGTGGCGGGCCTGCTCGAGCCGGAGGAAGGCGACGTCCAGGTGGACGGAGTGTCCATCTTCGACGCCCCGGAGCGCGCCGTCGCGGCGGTCCGGCGCCGCACGGGGCTCGTGTTCCAGTACTCCGCGCTGTTCGACTCGTTGACCGCGGCGGAGAACATCCAGTTCGGGCTCGACGACGGGCTCGCTCGGGCGCCGTCGCCGGAGCTCAGAGCCCGGGTCGAGGAAACCATGAGCTGGGTAAACCTGGAGCCCGAGGCAGCGACGAAGTATCCCGCCGAGCTCTCGGGCGGGATGCAGAAGCGAGTCGCGATCGCCCGTGCCATCGCCGGCGGCCAGCGCTACGTCCTTTACGACGAGCCGACCGCCGGCCTCGATCCGGTCAACGCCGAAGCAGTGGCGCAGCTGATCCGCCGGCTGCAGCGCGAGCTGGGCGTGACCAGCCTGGTGGTGACGCATGACCTCGATCTCGCCGGCCGCGTGGCCGACACGGTCGCCCTGCTCGACGGCGGCCGGATCCAAGTCGAGGTCCCCGCGTGTTACCTCGACAGCATCGATCATCCGCTGATCCAGGTACGCCGCCGCGCCAGACCGCTCCACGTCGCTTAGGGAGACCGGACATGCGCAGACGCAAAGGAAGCGAGATCGTCACCGGCCTGCTGGTGCTGGTCGCCGCGGGGCTCGCCGTCGCCGGCTACTACTGGTTGACGGGCGAGTCGTTGACCCGGAGAGGCTATCCCCTCGTCGTGCGACTCCGCGACGCCGGGGGCCTCCAGCGGGGCGACCGCCTGCGACTGGCTGGGGTAGACGTGGGCCGGGTCCGCGGCGTCCACCTCTTTTCGGGGGCCGTTCTGGCGGACGTCCAGGTCGATCCGGACCTGCGCCTCGCCAAAGACAGCCGGGCCGATCTCCGGCCCGCCGGCGCGTTCGGCGGGCGGTATCTGGAACTCACGGCCGGGCGCTCCGGCGAGCCGCTCCAGCCCGGAGACACCCTCGCGGCCGCCAGCGTCCCCAGCCTGGCGGAGACCTTCACCGTGCTGGGCGACCGGGCGACCGAAGTCCTCGCGCGGGCCTCCGACGTGCTCGCGCCGTCGCGGGTTGCCACCCTGGACCAGGGGCTCCGGTCGCTGACCCGAACGCTCGACAACGCTGCCGCCGTGAGCGCGAGCATGCGGAGCACGGCGCTCGAGGTCCACCGCGGCCTGGGCGACGGTCGGCTGGAGCAAACCACCGCCGGCCTTGCGACCAGCTCGCGCAACCTCGCCGACGCATCGGCCGACTTGCGGTCCGCGGCGGGGACCCTGACGTCGATTCTCGGCAAGATCGATCGCGGCGAGGGTTCCCTCGGCCGCGCGGTGAACGACCCGGCCCTGTACGACGCCCTGCGGGGGGCCACCGTCCGGTTCGACAGCGTGACCAGGGACGCGCAGGTGGTGGTGCAGGATGCCGGCCTGCTCGTGCGGGACGTGCGGAGCAATCCCCACCGCTACGTCCGGATCACTCTGTTCTGAGAGAGCGGACCGATGAGCATCCGAAGCTCACCGAGGCCTCCAGGAGGCAAGCCGGGCCCAGGCGGCGTCGATCATCGGATCGTGCAGTCCCCAGAGCTCCAGGGCGTGGAAGATGGTGCGGACATACTCCAGGCCTCGGCCGGCGGTGCCGTGGGCCGCGAGCAAGGCCTCGCTCAGCTCGTCGTCGTCCCGCCAGCGGGAGCGGCTCACGACCTCGGGCCGGCTGATCCAGACCAAGGCGCGTTCCGCTCCGCCGTCCCGACGCCCGATCGACAGTCGGACCCGACGGTACTCCTCGCTGTGCTCGGTGGGCTGCAACCGGCGCAGCATGGCCCGTCGGCTGGACCAGGGCACCCGGAACGCCAGGCCCCAGCATTCCCCGCCCGGCGCAAGACCCACCCGCGGACCGGGGTGCTCCGGTGTCCCCCATAGCAGAGGCGAGGAGTGGAGGAAGGCCCGCTGATAGCCGGCGAGCAGGGCCGGCTGCACGTCGTAGCTCCGCAGCAGGTGCTCACCCATGAGCTCGGCGTAGGCAAACAACCACGTCATCGTAAGGGAACTCCCTCTGGAAATAGTGTCTCGAAATGGTAATTCTGTCCTATCCCGGCAACCCGCGGCCGCTGCAATCTGTACCGTGAGCGGCTCACTCGTGAGGGCGAACCCGATGCCCCGGTTGCAGATTCTCGATCTCCTGAAAGCGGTGAGCGCGGTCGCCCCGGCTCACCGTGAGGTGGCGGTTTGGTGGTACCTGCCGCCCGGAGCGTCGGAGACCGGGGCCCAGGCCCAGATGCCCGAGTCGGACGCGATACCGGCCGAGGTCGTGGTCGAGCCGGCAGGTGGAGCCGGACTGGATCTGGAGGCGATCCGCTTGCGACTCGTCGGGCATTTGGGGGGCCGACCGGTGATCGTACGGTCCCACGGAGGCGAGGCGGAACGGTTCCATCTGTTCCGGCTGCTGACGCGGAGGGTCTGATGGTGCATGTCGAGTGGCTGCTCCTGATCGGGTACATCGACTCGCTGTTCGCCGAGCGGACAGAGCGGAAGGACCAGCCGCTCGACACCGTTCCCGAGACGCTGAACCAGCTGTATCTGCAGGCCATGCGACACCACGCCCGGGACGCCGCCTTCCTGACCCGGCGTGACGACCGGTGGCAGCCCACGCCTGACTGGCGACTCGATCGCCAGGTCATCCGGCTTGCGCTGTACCTGCAGGAGCGGGCCGGGGTCAACCCGGGCGACCGGATCGCGATCGTCGCCGAGCCCGGCCCCGCGTGGCTGGTCGCCGATCTTGCCGGACTCGCCGTGGGAGCGGTATCCGTGGCCGTTGATCCGGGCCTCCCCTCGGGCCGCCTCCTGGGTGCGCTGGTCGACGCGGGTCCCAAGGTGATCTTCGCCTCCCCTACGGCGCTCGCCCAGCTCGACGGGGGTCGCTTGGCGCTGCCGGGCCTGGCTGAGGTCATCGCAATGGACGCGGCGCCACGGTCGGACGGGGTGCGGACCTTCGGTCAGGTGCTGGATCTGGGCGGTACCCTGGATACCGCCGAACGGGCGCAGGCGTTTCGAGCCCAGGCCCGTGGCATCGCGCCGGACCAGGCTGCGATCTGTCATCATGACGTGAGCGTCGAGGGGCGGGTGGCCTGGGACGAGCTGAGCCAGGGGGATGTCGCGGCGCGCATCGAGCAGCTGTGGCGGGACCGGCCGGCCCAGCCGGGCGACCGGGTTTATCTCGCCACGCCCGCGGTGACCCTGGCGGTTCGGCTCGCGCTTCACGCCTGCCTCGGTGATGGATACAGCATGGTGGTCCTGGGAGCGGCCGACCGTGCAGCGGCCGAGGTTGACGAGATCGGCCCCCATCGCGTCGTCGCCGCGCCTTCGACCTTGGCTGAGCTGGTTCGCAACGCAGTGGTCCGGGAACCGGTGGCCGAGGCGGGTGGCGGGTGGCGCGCCCGCGCGCGGCGGATGCTCAAGCGTGGCCGCGAGCCTCCGGAGTATCAGGCCCTCCGGGAGGCGCTGGGAGGACGCGTGCGGGCAATCGATTCCACCGGCCCACTCGACCCCGCACTCGCGGAGCGGCTCCGTCAGATCGCAGCCGTCGGATCAGCGATGGACTAGTGCACAGACGTGGAAACAGAGGGGAGTGTCGTATGAATGATTTGGTGGCTGCCACCGTACGGGAGCTGGCGAACGCAGGCTGGCACACGCTCCAGACCGTCAACGGTCTGGTGCCGGAAAGTGAGTCACTGCATCCGCAATGGGCGCCTGGTCCGCTCCTCAAGAGTCGGGAGCGGACCAAACCGCCGCTGGGCTGGCCCAGGGAAACCGACTCGCTCTGCCCCCGCTGCGTGGTGGAGACGCGCAACGCCATCATCAGCGGAGAGCGAGATCTCGCGGACCTGGTCGGCGGCCACAACGGCGAGATCAAGGCGACGATTCTCGAGGAGAACGGCCGGGTCATCGTGCGGAAGACCTGCCCGCAGCACGGCACCTTCGAGGACCTGCTCTCGATCGACCCGGAGTTCAGCCGGATCATCGAGGCGCGCTACCCGGGCCGGGATTTCCGTACCCATGGTGACGAGCGGATTCACCGGCACGGAACGTCGTCCATCCGGTACGGCCGTGGCGCGGTGCTGACGATCGACCTCACCAACCGCTGTAACATGATGTGCAACCCGTGCTTCATGGACGCGAATCAGGTCGGGTACGTCCATGAGCTCACGCTCGACGAGGTCAAGCAGATCCTGGACGACTCGATCTCGTTCAAGCCCCGCCGGCAGATGTCGGTCCAGTATTCGGGCGGCGAGCCGACCATGTCGCCGCACTTTCTCGAGGCCTGCCGCTACGCCAAGGACCTGGGCTACTACTCGGTCCAGGCGGCGACCAACGGGCTCCGGTTCGCGCTCGAGCCGGAATTCGCCTACCAGGCCAAGGAAGCGGGCTTCGATCTGGCCTACTTCCAGTTCGACGGGGTCACCAACGACGCCAACCGGCACCGCCACATCAGCAATTTGTTCGATGCCAAGCTGATGGCGATCCGGAACATGCGGGCGGCCGGCATCGAGATCGTTCCGGTCACGACCGTGGTCAACACGGTGAACGACTCCCAGGTGGGGCCGCTGCTCAAGTTCGTGATCGACAATTGCGACGATCTGGGCGGGATCTCCTTCCAGCCGGTGTCGTTCACCGGCCGGGACGAGGGCATCAGCGACGCCGACCGCCACCGGCAGCGGTACACGCTCTCCCACCTCGCGCACGAGCTGCATCGCTACTTCGACGGGAAGCTCGATCCCTATCGTGACTGGTACCCCCTCGGCGCAGTGGGCGGGTTCACCACCGTGGTCGACCATCTCCGGGGCGCCGAAGCTCAGTTCGGCGGGCTCTGCTGCTCCTGCCACCCCAACTGCGGCTCGAGCGTGTTCATCGTCGCCAATCGCCGGACCAAGTCATGGGCGCCGGTCACCCAGTTCTTCGACGTCGAGCGCTTCATGCAGGACCTTTCGGTCATCACCGATTCCGCCCGGGGCCAGAAGCTGAGCCTGGTGCAGGTCTCGCTCGCCTTGCTTCGGCACTTCGACCAGCGGAAGGCACCCCCGGGGCTCACCCTCACGGAGATGCTCAAGATCCTGAACGTGAAGACCAGCGGCGCGCTGATGGGCGGGCGTAAGCCGGAACCGGCCGAGTGGAAGATGCTGTGGGTCGGCGGCATGTGGTTCCAGGACCTGTGGACCTATGACTTCCGCCGAACCGAGATGTGCGTGATTCCTTACGCGACTCAGGAAGGCGAGATCTCGTTCTGTGCCTACAACACCGGGGTCGGCTGGCGGCAGGTAGTGGAGAACATGCACATGGTGGCCAGCACCAAGGACTGGTTCCAGCGGCGGGGCCGCCACAAGATCTACGCGGGCGACCGTCCGATGGACCTGCCAAGCCGGTCACTGCCGGTGGTCAGCGCTCCTGCCGGAGCCGGCGCAGGTGAAGCGGCGCACGCGTGCGGATGCGGGGGGCACTAAGTCAACAGCGTGAAAAGTAAAAAGTGAAAAGTAAAAGGGGGCTCCCGGGTAACCGGAGCCCCTTTTCACCTTTCACTTTTCACTTCTTACGCAGTCATCCCGTGGCCACCACCGCCCGCTGAGTCAGGTAGGACCGCGACCGCTCCACCCAACTGACTCGGCCGAAGTCGTTGGGGACGAAGTCGGGGCGCGGAGTCGAACCGGGGTATTCCAGGTAGGCCTTGGCGTTCCGCATCTCCCGCGAAGCGCTCAGCACCCGGCGCACCGCGAACGACTTGCCCTGCAGCACCATGCGGCCCAGGTTGAGCGCCCCCTTCCAGGTCAGCCGGGTGGTCTGGTCCATCATGCAGTAGAGCCGGGCCAGTCGCTCGAAGAATCGCTTCGGCGGCAGCTTGGACGGCAGCACCAGGTGCATGACGTCGAACAGGTTGTAATCGGTGGTCGTGAGCTGGGACTTGCTCGTCTCCCACAGCTCCGTGCCGGGCAGCGGAGTCAGGACGGTGAAGGTCGGGCACGGCAGGTGGGCCAGCCGCACGAACTCCTCCAGCCGATCGAAATCCTCCTCCCCCCACGCCGGATCGGTGATGAGCGAGGTCATCGGCGTGATCCCGTGCTGCCGCAGGATCTCGATGGCCTCCAGGTTGGTTGCGGCACCGCCTTTGGTCCGCTTGCGCACCGCATCCAAGCCGTTGTCGTCGACCTTCTCGATGCCGAGAAAGATCGTCTTCATCCCGATTTCTTTCCACGACTTGAACAGGTCCCGATACTTCACGACCAGGTCAGACCGGGTTTCGCAGGAGTACAGCAGCTTGAGGCCGGCCGCGCGGATCTGCTGCGCCAGCTCCTCGTAGGCGTCGTGCTGGAGGAAAGCGATGTCGTCGGTAAAGAAGACCCGGTCCTCGCCCAGGGCCCGGACCTGGGCCAGGTCCTCCACGATGCGCTCCGGCGACCGCCGGCGCGCGCGGCGCTGATAGAACACCCAGATGCTGCAGAAGTTGCAGTCGAACGGGCAGCCGCGAGAGGTCTCGACCGCCGCCGAGGGGGTGTCGAACGCGTGGTGGTACCAGCGGCGATAGCGCCGGGTCAGGTGGCGGTCTGGAATCGGCAGATCGTCGAGGTTGTTCGAATGGTTCCGATGGCCGACGCCGCTGCCAAGATTAGCGAGGGTAGCGACCGCCGACACGCTTCCCGGGTCATCACCCCGCTCCAGCGCGTCCACCAACTCGAGCCCGGTCCACTCCCCCTCCCCGATCACCACGGCATCGACTGGTGAGCCGGGGAAGAGAAAATCGCCCGGGATCAGCGACGCATGGTGCCCCCCGACGAAGACGGTCGCGTTCGGCAGAATCTCCCGGATTCGGGAGGCCGTGTGCAGCGTGCTGTACACGTCGGTGGTAAAGCCACAGCTGATGCCCACTGCTCCCGGCCGGAAGGCACGGAGGTGAGCTGCCAGCACCCGTGGATTTTCCAGTCGCAAGTCGATCAGATGAACGTCGTGCTGGTGAAGCTTGAGCGCGGCTCCCACGCACTCGAGTCCGAGCGGCTCGATCATGAGAATGCGGGTAAAGCCGAAACGGGTGCCCTGCGGGGGCTGGACCAGCGTTATGCGCATCGGCAGAGTCCCTCCTACCGTTGATGACGAACGAGAGCCGCCCGCACCCCCGGGCGCGAGCTACAACATGCGAAATCCGGCCGCGCTGGGCCAGATGGGGAACCGGTCGCGTAGCCCATTGTGACCTGCGACCACGCCCGGCCGTCCGGAGCCCGCTCAGAGACGCCGGAGGCTCAAGCCGGGTGGCTGCCGCAGGGTCTGAAATACGACGCAATAGCGCTCGGTCAGGCTCAGCAGGCGATCGAGCTGCTCCCCACTCGCGTCGCTGTCGAGCTCGATGAATAGCCGAATGTCACGAAATCCAACCGGAGCGTCCTTGGCGACCCCCAGGGTACCCCGGAAATCGAGATCGCCCTCGGCCCTCAGCCTGCCACCACGAATTGGGACGTCGAGCGCGGTCGCGACGGCGCGCAACGTCACGCCCGCGCACGCGACCAGGGCCTCGAGCAGCATGTCCCCGGAGCAGGCCTGCAGCCCGGAACCGCCCGTGGCCGGGTGCAAACCGGCCTCGACCAGGGCGCGACCGGTCTCGACCCGGCAGCTGATCGCCGCCGTATCCAGCGTGCCAGTCGCGGACAAGGTGACGACTGCGGCTGCGGGGTCGTCGCGGTACCGCTGCTTGAGGGGAGCCTGCAGCCCCCGGAGCTCCTCGGCGTTCATGGCGTTCTCCGCATGAGTACCAGCGAACAGTAGCACCGGGATCCACCGATCGGTCCCTCGACCGGCACGCCGCTTGCCGCCTTGGCCCTCGTCGCCCGCCACAAGTCCCGGCGGCATCGGTACCTATCTCCCGGAGGTCTCATGATTCGCATTGGCTCCATCCTGCGGTTTGCACTCGCGAGCGGCGTCCTGCTCTGCCTCGTGGCTGCCACCGGCCACGCCCAGGGCAAGGGCCACGAGAAGCACCACGACAAGGTGAAGGGCCGGCCCGGTGAATATGTGGTCGCCACCGATCGGGCGATCGTGGTGACCCGCGACGTGCTGGTGCGGCACGGCTACCGGGTGGTCAAGATCGAGGACGACGGCGACACCCGGGTGGTCTGGTATCGGGCCGGCAACAACGGCCGGGGCAAGGGCCAGGGCCGGCTGGAGAAGCTGGTCATCCGGCGCGAGGGCGAACGGGTCATATTCGTCGATACTCCGCCCGCCTTCCTCGTGGACATCGACGTCCGGCTTCGGCTCTAGGACGACTCCTCCACAGCGGGGCCACGCGGACCGGCGTGGCACCCGCCGCGGCTGGACCTGAGGCATGGGGTCGGCGATCTTCCGCCATTCACGGCCCCAACCCGACTCCCTCACCCCGGTCCCATGAGCCCCGTTCTCCGGTCAGCCCTCCGGTTCGTCCTCGCCGCGCTGCCGGCTACCCTGTCCGCTCAGACCACCGATCCGCGTGCCCTCGAGAGCGACATTCTCAAGGAGCTGGTCGAGATCAACACCAGCGACTCCGCCGGTCATACGGCGGACGCCGCCAAGGCGGTAGCCCGACGCCTCGCCGCCGCCGGCATTCCCGATAGCGATATCCGGATTCTGGGCTACGACGCCAGCCACCAGAGCCTCGTCGCGCGCTATCGCGGGCGGCCCGGCGGTGCCAAGCCTATCCTGCTCATGGCGCACCTGGACGTGGTTGATGCCCGGAAGGAGGACTGGTCGTTCGACCCGTTCCAGTTCCGCGAGCTCGACGGGTACTACTACGGCCGAGGCTCCAGCGACAACAAGGCGGGCGTGGCGACGCTGGCCGCCATGTTCATCCGGTACAAGCAGGAGGGATTCGTTCCCGATCGCGATCTGATCATCGTGCTCACCGCTGACGAGGAGACTACCAGCAACAGCATCAAGTGGCTGGTCGGCGAGCACCGGGATCTGGTGGACGCCGACTTCGCTCTCAATACCGACGGTGGCGGCGGAGAGCTGCGGGACGGAAAACCGGTCGTCTTCGACGTCCAGACGGCCGAAAAGGTCTTTCTCACGTTCAATCTCGAGGTGCGCAACAAGGGCGGCCACAGCTCGGTCCCCGAACCCGACAATGCGATCTACCGCCTGGCTGCCGGGTTGGGGCGGCTCGAGAAATTCACCTTCCCGGTCCGCCTGAACCAGACCACCCGGGCGTTCTTTCAGCGCTCGGCGGCGACCCAGCCCACCAGGATCGCGGCGGACATGCGCGCCGTCGCCAAGTCAGGCGATGCGGGCGCCGCACGGCGGCTTTCCACCGTGCCGTACTACAACTCGGTTCTGCGCACGACCTGCGTCGCCACCCGGCTCTTCGCCGGTCACGCCGACAATGCTCTGCCCCAGCTTGCCCGGGCCACTGTGAACTGCCGCATGCTCCCCGACGACCCGGCCGACCAGGTCGAGGCGGTCCTCAAAGGGGTTATCGCGGACCCGGCGATCCATGTCTCGCGGGCCGCGCAGCCGACACCCAGCCCGGCGTCACCGCTCCGGCCCGACATCATGCAGCCGATCGAGCGGCTGGTCGCTCGCGACTGGCCCGGTGCGGTAGTCGTCCCCGAGATGTCGACCGGCGCCACCGATGGGCTCCATACCCGGAATGGAGGCATTCCCACCTACGGCGTCGGCGCAATCTTCGAGCGGATAGACGACATCCGAGCCCACGGCCGGGACGAGCGGGTTGGTGTGAAGGCGTTCCACGAAGCCAGCCAGTTCTGGTACGATCTGGTCAAGGCGCTCGCGTCGGCGGCGCCCGGGGCCTAGTCAGGGCCTGCCGGCGTTGCGCCGCAGCTCGGCTGCGAACAGCTGGGCAAACTGCGACAGCTCAGCGGCATTGAGATCCGCCACTGCCCAATACGCCATGCCACCCGCCGCGCCGTGGACCGCCTGATAGCCTCGCCGCGAGTCCATGGCCGGCCCCGCACTCGACTCCCGGCTCGGCCACACGAACAGATTGATCAGGTGCTGCCTGCGGCCGTACACCAGCGCCGCGACCGCACGCTCGGCCAGGTAGTCGAGCCGCCCGCCGATCAAGGGGAAGCCTTCGGTCGCGAGGTCCGGCACCGGGGGAGAGAAATCGAGCTTGCCCGCGAACCAGGGCTTTACCGTGTGGTGCTCGGACGAAGCGATGTCGGTCAGGTGACCGCCCTGCAGAGAGCGCAGGTGGCTCACGACCACCTCCGCGACGAAATCGGACTTTTCGGCGCGGGAGCCCTGCCAGGCGCTCAGCTGCCAACCCCCCGCCAGGCCCAGAATGAGCGCCGCGGCGGTTGCGGCCCAGGCCGGAATCCCCATGTGCTGACGCTGGGTCCGCTTCACCTGGGCCCGGAGCATCCGGCGCACATCGCTCCGCAACCGCTCCGGCGCCCGCATCGGCGTGAGCTGTGCCTGCACCGCGGCCCGCAGTCTCCGCTCCCGCTCGAGCCGAGCCGAGCAGGTGACGCACTGGCGGAGGTGGGCCTCGACCTCGCCCGTAGCCCGGTCATCGAGCTCACGGTCCAGATAGCCGCTCAACTTGTCGCCCAAGGTCTCGCAGGGCACGCTCAATTCCTCCAGTAGTCCTCGACCGGCAGCGCGCGCTGGAGCCGCTGTCGGCCTCGGGACAGTCGCGACATCACCGTGCCCACCGGAATGCCCACCACCTCGGCGATCTCCGCGTAGGACAGCCCCTGCACGTCACGCAGGATCACCACCTCCCTGAACTGGATCGGGAGCCGGTCGATGGCCTGGTTCAGCGCGTCTCTCAGGGCCCCGCGCAAGAGCTCGACCTCCGGGTCGTCCACCGCTCGATCGTCGCCGTGCACCGTCTCGTCGAATTCGGTCGAGCGGGTGTCCACTTTGTGCCGCCGGAGCCAGCTGTAGCAGGCGTGTCGCACGATCGTCAGCAGCCACGCGCGCATGTCTCCCCCTCGGTACCCGTCGAAATGGCGCAGGGCCCGGAGGTAGGAGTCCTGGACCACGTCTTCGGCGTCGTGCTCGTTGCGCAGAAGGTGGCGCGCCAGCGTGTACGCCGCGTCCAGGTGGGGAAGGACTGTCTCTTCGAATCGTTCCAGCGCGCTTGGGTCCACCCGACTCCTCGACGAGGACTGGTGCCGCCTTCAGAAGGGAGACTCAGAGGGCGACTAGGATATTCCCGGAAATATGGGCGCGACGCGACTGCCGCAGAACAGGAGCCTGGACAAGGTTCCCAGGCCAGTGCACAATTGCCGGGTCTCTCCTCCCGAGTCGATCGGCCGTCATGGCCCTGGCCCAACCGCACCATTGGACCGCAGCAGCGTCGTGGCTGGTGGCTGCGGCGTTGCTCGGCGCCTGTGAGCGCGCAGGCCCCCCCACCCCCTTCGTCGAGTACATCCCCCTGGAGGGCGGAGCGCGGCTTCCGTTCTCCGCGGCCGTCCGGGTCGGTCGCCTGCTGATTCTCTCGGGGCAGCTCGGCAACGACAGCACGGGCCGCCTCGTCGCCGGCGGCATCGCCGCCGAAACCCGCCAGGCGCTGGAGAACGTTCGCCGCGTGCTGGAGCGGAACGGGTCGTCGCTGGATCAGGTCGTCAAGTGCACGGCGATGCTGGCCGACATGCAGGACTGGGGCGCGATGAACCAGGTGTACGTCACCTACTTCCCCCGCCACCTTCCCGCCCGGAGTGCGTTCGGGGCTTCGGGATTGGCACTGGGCGCCCGCATCGAGCTGGAGTGCTGGGCGACCGTGTCCGACGGGCCGGCGCGCTAGCTCGCGGCCGGACAGGAGCTCGCCATGCGGATGGAGTGGGTCCGGGCTGCCCTGGTCGCGGCTCGCAACGCGGTCGTCGGCGCCAATCTTTCGAGCCTCCGGCTGATTCGGCGCCCGAGAAAGCTGGTGGGGTATCATGCGGAGGCGTTGTTCCTGCTGGACGCCTTCGCCCAGAAGCGAGACCTCCCTGAACGGCACGTCCTCGACCGGTTGCCCCAGCCGGCGCCGGTCAGCATCCGGCTCAGCAACCACACCGACACGCTGTGGTTCCGCGCCGTCACGTCCTACCTGGCCGATCTCGTCGGCTTGTGCCTGCTCTGCCAGGCGCTCCGACCCCGTACCGTGTTCGAGATCGGGACCCTGCACGGCTACAGCGCTCTCCACTTTGCCCTGAACACGCCGCCCGACACCACCGTGTTCACGCTCGACCTCCCGGCGGGCGACCTGGACCTTGCGTTCGAGGAGACCGTGCTCGACCTGGAGCTGGCGCGGTACGGCGCCGCGGCCACCCGGTATGCCTTCAGCGGCACTGAGGTGGAGGGCAAGGTTCGCACGCTCAAGGGAGATTCAGCGACCTTCGACTTCTCCCAGTGGCACCGGGGAGTCGACCTGTTCTTCATCGACGGGGCGCACAGCTACGACTACGTGCGGTCGGACACGGAGCGGGCGCTACGTTGCGTGCGCCCGGGCGGCGCCGTTGCATGGCACGACTTCGGGCGCCGCGGAGTGAACGGTGTCCGCCGCTGCGTGCTGGATCTGGCCTCGCGGGGCCTCGACATCAGCGTCCTGCCCGGGGGCTCGTTGGCGTATGTCGTTGGAATCCCTGCGGAGCAACTGCGGTAATGCTGAGTGCGGGCGGTCCAATTCCTACGTCACGGGCTCGCGCGCGCAGAAGCGGTCCGCCACCTCGCGCAGCAGCTCGACATCCTCAGGCGACAGCTCCGGATACCGGTCGGCAAGGTACCCGATGGTTTCGTCGAGCCACTCCCGCTGCTGGTCTGGGGGTGCACCGATGACGCCGCTTCGCAGGATGTGACTGAACAGCTCGTCCCGCGCCTCCTCCAGCAACGGCGCCCGCGGTGCCTTTCGGGCAAGAATTCGATCCATCATCCTCCAGTTCCGCCTCTCGTTTGGCCCATCGCCCCAGCCATCCCCCGTTGGGAGGAGTCTGCTCCTTCGCCGCGCCCAGCACCGGCAAGCGTTGTTCCACTTCGGCGCCGAGGCGGGCTGGATCGGCATGGGGGGCGTAAGCCCCGACAGATAACAGAGCTAGAGCTGCGTGAGAGGTTCGCGGCCGCAGGCCGGCGCCTCGCCCGACCCGACAACTCCGTCGCCTCGGCTCCGGCAGCCGTCAATCATGACGCTCGGGGTGTGCTGGTGATTGGGACTGGACCGGCCGCGCGTCCAGCCGATCGGAGGTCCGTGGTCCCGCGGGGGGAGCGGATTTGTCGCCGAGGTCGAGGGCAGCGACGATTTTGTTATCTCTGGATCCGGCGGCGACTATCTCCTTATCCCGTCGCCGCCTATGGTGCGCCGGTGGGCTGGCCTACCGGTCTATCGTGGCCTGGCTCACGACGCGGCGAAAGGGAGGGTCCCCAGTTTGAACACCTGCCCTCAAGGGAAGGATGGGACCTGATGTCGGACCGCGTTCGCTATCGGCTACATGCCCCACGGGCAGGACGCTCGAGCCTGGCGGAGTGGGGGCCTTTCCTGCTGGCCCTCGTCGTGGGGGCTATGGTGCTGCTCATGCTTGCCCGCCCGATCTTTTCCATTCCCGAAACATTGCCGGGTCCACGGGGAGGGCATCAACCGGATCCTTCGGCGGGGCATGCGACCGCCACGTCGCAGGGATCCTCGGCCGATAAGCCTCAATAAATCGGGGCTGGCGGTACCTGGTCCCCGCCGTAGGTTTCGTGGGACCCCTGAGACAAATCAACTGGTACCAAACGCCAGGTAGCGCTTGCTAGGCTTGGGGCGCCGCCGGAGAGTGCCGCGT